>JAFZID010000168.1 GCA_017554565.1 bacterium | reverse complement strand
TGGGAGCAGATGCGCCGCATGGGCGTTCAGTCGGAACTGCACACCTTCGCCACCAGGAACCATTGCTTCCAGGCCAAAGCCGCCCCCGGCACCGGCAGCTACAATTTTATGGACCGCATCTGGGAATTCATGAACCAGAAAGGCTTCAACAAATAAGGAGAAAAACATGAAGAAACTATGCCTCGCACTTTGCCTTTTCGCCGCGCTCGGCGCTCTGGCTGAAACCAACATCTGGCTCGATTCCATGCCGCTCGATCACATCAAGCAGAATTGGAAAAGCGCCGCCAGGAACCGCAGCGTGGACGGCAATCCGCTTAAAATAAACGGCCAGGTTTACGAAAGGGGCGTCGGCTCCCATTCCCCCGGCGAGGCTTTATACAAACTGGACGGCAAGACCATTGCCTTCGGTGCGGTGGTGGGCATCGACGACGAAGCCGAGGAAGGCGCTTCCGTTGTCTTCAGGGTCTATGCCGACGACAAACTGGTGGCGGAATCTCCTGAGCTTGGCGACAAAGTCGGCAATAGGGGACCGGCGGTCTTGAAAGCCGATCTTAAGGGCGCGAAAAAGGTGGAGCTCGAAATTGACAAACTTGAAGGCGAGGAATGCGACCATGCCGACTGGTGCAAGGCAGTCTTCGTCGCGGAAGACGGAGCCGTGATAGAGCCTATGGTAAAAGATTCCGAGCAGCTCGGCATCTTGAGCCCCAAGATCCCGAAGACGCCGCGCATCAACGGCCCGAAAGTTTTCGGCGTGGGACCGAATCATCCCATCATCTACCGCCTGCCCGTTTCCGGCGAGCGCCCCATGGAATTTTCCGCCGAGAATCTTCCGGAAGGCACGAGCTTCGACCAAAAGACCGGCATCCTCACCGGCAGCATCAAAGTCCCGGGCGACTACGTCATAACCTTCAAAGCGAAGAACGCTCTCGGCGAAACGAAAAGAGATCTTAAGATCACGGTGGGGGACAAGATCGCCCTCACTCCTCCCATGGGCTGGAACAGCTGGAACTGCTTCGCCAGCAAAGTCTCCCAAAAGGATATCGAAAAGGCCGCGGAAGCCATGGTAAAATCAGGCCTGGCGGACCACGGCTGGAACTACATCAACATCGACGACTTCTGGCAGAACCGCCCCAGGGAAAAACACGACGACACCCTGATGGGCCCGGAAAGAATGCCCGACGGCACCATCGCCACCAACAAGCGCTTCCCCGACATGAAGGGCCTGGCGGATTACGTCCACTCCTTAGGACTGCGCATCGGACTCTACTCCTCTCCCGGACCCGAGACCTGCGGCTGCTGCGTGGGCAGCTGGGAGCACGAAGAGCAGGACGCCAAGACCTACGCCGACTGGGGCTACGATTATCTTAAATACGACTGGTGCTCTTACTCCAGAGTCGCCACCGGGCAGGGCAAGGAATACTGGACCAAGCCCTACACTCAGATGGGCAAAGCCCTGAAAGCCCAGAACCGCGACATCCTCTTTTCCCTTTGCCAATACGGCTGGGGCGACGTCTCCACCTGGGGCAACGAAGTCCAGGGCAGCTGCTGGCGCACCACCGGCGACATTACTGACACCTGGGACAAAATGTTTGAAATTCTCGAGAAGCAGGTTCCTCTGTGGATCTACGGAGGCCCCGACTCCTGGAACGACCCCGACATGCTGATAGTCGGCAAAGTCGGCTGGGGCGACCTCCATCCCACCAGGCTTACCCAAAACGAACAGTACACCCACGTGTCCCTGTGGGCCATCCTCTGCTCTCCTTTGCTGATAGGCTGCGACCTCACGGACCTCGACGAATTCACCCTGAGCCTTCTCACCAATGACGAAGTCATCGAGGTGAACCAGGACGAACTGGGCGCCCAGGCCGCCAGGATCAAAGAAGACGAAAAGAGCGAGATCTGGGCCAAGCCCATGTCCGACGGCTCCATCGTCATGGCTTTCTTCAACAAGTCCAAGAGACCTCCCAAATCCACCATCGTGGCCGATCTGAAAAAGCTCGGTCTCACTGGCCACTGGCTCGCCAGAGACCTCTGGCGCCAGCAGGACATCGGCATCTTCTCCCAGACTTATTCCTGCGAAGTCCCCAGCCACGCCACCCAGCTGGTCAGGTTCTTCCCCAAACAGGGCGGCAAACTCAAAGAAGGCTTAACCGACATCAGGAACGTCAAGCCGGATCCCGAAAGCGAAGAGGAAAGCGAGATCCAGTGCCCCGACTGCCCGAAAAACAAAAAGGAATAAAAGATAAAGGAAAGCCTTTTTGCTTTCCTTATCGTTTTTCTTATAACACCGGCGTTAGTTGTTTTACGAAACTATTTTCGTAAATTTGGCGGCGCGATGCTGAATAGTGCTGAGAACGTCTATGCATTTTTCAGGCAGAGACAGATTTTCATATGTTTCGGTCAGTATGCTTGAACATAGCGATTCTATTCGTGACCGAAGCGCTGTTTCGGAAATGTTGATTTCCTCCGCAAATTTTCTCCAATGTCCTGAAAGAATGGAGTTGATAGAGTCGCTGCCGCCTATCTTCATAGCCGGCGCTGTCGCAAGCGCAGGCCAACAGACGGTGGAAACAAGATCATAACCTGGAGCAAGACGGCGAGCAGCTCCATCATATAGCATTGAATAATTTTTTGCGTGGGCATCGGCATTGCCTATGATCGCGTTGAATATCACAAGATCGACGAATGACAGTATATCCTTGGCAGGGTTTGTGGACCATCCGTTACGCAGCAGCCGAATAATATCCCGTGCCAAAGGTCCGCCATCGGATTGATATTTCTGTTCAGGAACTTTTCCCAACGCCTGGCAGAAATCCTCTTGATGAACGCGTCTAACATTTCCGCTTCCATCGATGGAGCGATCGTATCGTTTCACGACAAGGCACGGCACATCCTCAACCTCTATAATTTGTGTCTCGGCAACCGGAATGCCTAAGGCGTTTGCAAGTTTCATACAGCAGTGTTCATTATATACGATCCCATTAAACCACTCCGATAATTCCGGCTTTAGGATATGTGTTGATGGCGTGCCGTTTTCAGGAAGATAAAATTTACCTTCATTGTAAACAACAGGCAGTTTGCTCTGCGCCCCGGCGAGAGACAATCGCAATCCTTTTTCGCCGGCCATCATCGGGCGGTATGGCAAAGATTTTATTATCTCTGAAAGTTTTTCTTCAGAACATAAAACGAGAGATTTTATAGCAGGCTCGGGTTTCGAGCCGCGCGGCAAAATCATCAAAGCGCCGGCGCACTCACCGCCGATTGCTTCAAGCATTGCAAAATCATCTTTTTCGGCAATCCCAAGAAAAGAAGCGATGCGTTGACGCTGGATCTCTTCAGGCAGGAGTCCGGCGAAAAACGGACGAAGCTGCCGCCGATTGAACGAGGTTGGACGAAGCGGAAGAGAATAAGATATAGGTGCGGCATCTTTTGAATCAAGATAATTTTTATCGTAAGTATAAAATTCGGAGCCATCCATATGAAGCTCATAGGATCCTACGAGAGTATTCCCCCAAAAAACATCAAGGCTACGTTTCACGTCATCTTTTCTAGCCATAGCTGTTCTCCTATCTTATCTCATGAATGTCAAGTCTAAGACCCAGTGTCTGGATCACATTAAGCGCTTTGCCAATTTGGCATGTTTCCTTGCCTGCCTCAAGATCAACGATAAACCTGACGCCTGTGTTGCAGACCATCGCTAGTTGCGGCTGTGTAAGCCCTTGTTTTTTCCGGGTATTACGGATGATTTCTCCAAGCTCTTTTGCTGTCATAATTTCTCCTATAATTTACCGAGCGGTATTTTATCATATGGCCGCCAGGAAATCAACAGGAAAATTTACCCATCGGTAAAGCCGATGACCGAAGTCATCAAAATCGGGGGTCTATCTAACGAAAATCGGCACATAATGGCGTGCCAAAAACGTAACTTACTTAAAAACAGATGCTTAACTAAAATTTTGGTGGTTTTTCCGGCGCTTAAAGCCTGTTTTTGGCGGTTTTTCTAATATTTTTTGGCTATTTTTGGACGGTTTTTCCGAAATTGCGGACCTTAAAAGCGCTGTATCCTTTTACTTGAAAAATTGCTAAAATAACCTCTGTTATTTAGTCAGAAACATCACCCAAAAGGATCAGCAATGAAACAAACCCTTTTCGTTCTCCTCACTGCCGTATTCGTTTTCCAAGCAAATGCTGAGATCAAATTAGGCACGCCCTTCCAGGATCATGCCATCCTCCAGCGCGAAATGCCAGTCCCTGTTTGGGGCACCGCCGGCACCAAAGAAAAACTGGCAATCGAATTTGCAGGGCAAAAAGTCAAAGCCGAAGCCGACTACGACGGCAACTGGACCGCCAAACTCGCCCCCCTCACAGCCAGCAAGGAACCTCAAACTCTGACCGTCACCTCCCTCGACACCGGAGAGAAAAAAGAGATAAATGACATCCTCGTCGGGGAAGTCTGGCTGGCTAGTGGACAGAGCAATATGGAGTGCCCCCTGTGGGACCAGGGCGTGCGCTACCGCGACGCTTACGGCAAGATGATGATCTCCATCATGAGGAACGACAAGATCCGCTTCATAAAGCCCCACAGAGCCTGGAACGTCCAGCCCCAAAAGGCGATCAACGCCAAATGGCGCTCCTTCACCAAAGAAGGTCTGACGGAATGTCACGACGAGAGCCCTGACAAGAAGACCATCTCCGCCATCGCTTTCTACTACGCCCTTCAGCTCTACGCCAGCCTTGAAATACCCATCGGCATTATAGACGCCAGCTGGGGGGGCACCAACATCGACGCCTGGACGCCGAGATCCGGCTACGAGAATCATCCGACGCTCAAAGCCTTCGCCGAGTATCCCGTCACCAACAAGTGGGAAGGCTCCATGGCTATGGGCGCCATCACCTGGTTCCACGAGCAGCCCACTGTCCTCTGGAACGCCATGGTCAATCCCTTCACTCCCTACGCCGCCAGAGGCATGATCTGGTACCAGGGCTGCCAGAACAGCTTCGAACACGAGATCTACGCCGACAAGATGCAGGCATTGTACGACGGCTGGTCAAAGGAATTCCAGAATCCGAATCTCAAGATCTATTTCGTGGAGCTCGCTCCCTTCAACGACCAGTACTACAGGCTCCGCCTCGCCCAGCACAAGTTCGCGCAGAACGAAAAGAACGCCGGGTTTGTTTCCACCGCCGACGTCGGCAACTTCTACGACGTCCATCCCAACAAAAAAGAGATCGTCTCCAGAAGACTGGCCCTCCACGCCCTTAAAAACGACTACGGCTACACGGACATAATCTGCGACAACCCGAAATTAACCGGCTACACCATAGAAGGCGACAAATTCATTCTCAGTTTCGACAACCACAACTGGTACTACTACAACGACGACCGCTCCGAACCTCAGGGCTTTGAAATAGCCGGCCCGGACGGAGAGTTCCACCCGGCCAAAGTTCTGAACGAAACCTTCGACGACACCCACTTAAGGGGAACTCAGCTCATCGTCTCCTCCCCGGAAGTCAAGGAACCCCAAAGTCTCCGATACCTCGCCCAGCCGCCCTACACCGGCTCCGTTTTCTCCGAAGACTCCAACCTCCCTCTCCCGCCCTTCGAGATTATCAACGAAACGAATTAAAAAATAGACCGAGCCACAAGGAAATCTTCAATGAAACTTTCGATCCGCTTTTTCAACGACTGCGAGGTGCGCGCCGTCTGGGACGACGGAGCAACGAAATGGTGGTTCTCAGTTTTGGATGTCATAGCAGCCATCAATCAGGAAGCCGATTACGCCAAGACAAGGAACTATTGGAAGTGGCTGAAGGCGAAGTTGAGGCACCAAAACGACCAACTGGTTAGCGTCACTACCCAGTTGAAATTGGTGGCTCCCGATGGAAAACGCAGGTTGAGCGACGTTCTCGATTCCGATGGCGTTATTGCACTTGCCAAAAGTCACAATTTTGCGACAATAAAGCCTAGCACCCGCTAGGCTTTTTTAAATTAGTCTATCGTTGCTTCTTCGCACGAGAGGGATTTTTAGCTTGTGATAGAATAGAGGTGTTTATTAGCTATAAGGAGATGTATGAAAAAGTTTTTTCTGTTTGTTTGCGCTGCGGTTTTTGTCTCGGTGTTCTTGACAGGATTTGTTGAGAACAAAGCTAAATATATGGCGATAGATCTTTCCAGCGGCGAGGTGACATATATGGATACTGAACCGCAGGAAGGATGGTCGGATGCTTATAAGACCGCAAAACTGGTCTTAAGAAGGATCGTAGCCGGGACATTTATTATGGGCAGTCCCACAAATGAATTGGGAAGATTTAACAATGAAAACAGTCATGAAGTAACAATTAACAGGCCTTTTTACATAGGCGTTTTTGAAATTACTCAAAAGCAGTATCAGCTTATCACAGGGTGTGATCCGTCTGAATTTGTGGGTGACATGAAGCCTGTGCAGAACGTTTCCTTCCTTGACATCAGGGGCAGTGAAAAAGGCGCCGCCTGGCCCAGCAACGAAGATGTGGATGATCATTCTTTCCTTGGCAAGCTGCGCGCCAGATCAAAAATGAATTTTGATCTTCCCACCGAAGCCCAGTGGGAATATGCCTGCAGAGCCGGAACCGCCACGGCGCTGAACAACGGAACAGATCTAGCAAGCATCGATAAGGACGGTAATTTGGACACTCTCGGTCTTTATGCCGGAAACGGGGGACTCGAAATTTGGAAAAGCAAAGGCCCGACGACTGTGGGATCCTATCAGCCGAACGCCTGGGGCCTTTACGATATGCACGGCAACGTGTGGGAGTGGTGCTTAAGTGGGAAACCGGGGATACGCGTATTCCGGGGCGGCTGCTGGCGCAGCCGCGCAGGCAACTGCCGTGCCGCCCGCCGCGACGGCAATTGCCAGGGCAACGCCAGCGCCCTCTACGGCTTCCGCGTAGTCCTTTAAACAACGTTTGGAAATGTTGTTTTTAAAGGTTGAGCTGTTTTATTTTGGCATATGATTTTTAATTGCGTAGTGCTAAAATAATGGTGTTGATTAAAATTAACCCAAGGGAGTTGTATGAAAAAACTTGTTTTTGCTCTTTTGCTTTTGGCGCTGCCTGCCTGCGCTGAATTGAAATTAGCCACGCCGTTCTGCGACCACGCTGTTTTGCAGCAGGGGACTAAGGTTCCCGTTTGGGGCAAGGCGGAGCCTGGAAGCAAGGTGACGGTTGAGTTCGCCGGACAGTCTGTGTCTGCGAAGGCGGATGAAGCTGGGAACTGGATGGTTTATTTGGAGCCGATGGAAGCTTCTTTTGAAAGCCGCGAGCTGAAAGTCAGCGACGGTGCGGACGAGAAGATCGTGTCGGACGTGCTGGTGGGCGAAGTGTGGTTCGCTTCCGGACAGAGCAATATGGAATGCCCGATCTGGGATGCTGATCCCAGGTTCAGGGATGCCAATGGAAAGATCATGCTTGCGATGACCAGGAATCCCTATGTGCGCTTTGTCAGAGTCAACAGGGGGCACAACGCCTATCCTCAGGCTTATATCGAGGCGCCCTGGTATCTGTTCACGCCGGAAGAATTCCAAAAGCACAAAGAGGAAAACAAAGACTCAAGGTCGCTGTCGGCGATAGGCTTTTATTACGCGCTGCAGCTGTATGCCAGTCTTCGCGTGCCGATAGGCGTCATCGACGCCGACTGGGGCGGAACGAATATTGACGCCTGGACTCCGAGGTCCGGTTATGAAAATCATCCGGAACTTAAAGAGACCGCGGAGTACCCCGTGACCAACAAGTGGGATCAGAGCATGGCCAGAGGCGTGATCTCCTGGTGGATGCAGCAGCCGACGGTGCTGTGGAACGCCATGGTGGCGCCTTTCGTGCCTTACGCCTCACAGGGCTTCATCTGGTATCAGGGCTGCAACAACGCCGGAGAAGCGGAAATTTACTGCGACAAGATGCACGCATTGTACGACGGCTGGTCGAAGGAATTCCAGAATCCTGATTTCAAGCTGTATTTCGTGCAGCTGGCGCCCTACTGGCAGAGCTTCTACGAATTGGAATTGGCTCAGGCGAAGTTCGCGCGCGAGGAAAAGAACGCGGCCTTCGTCCCGACCTGCGATGTCGGCAACATGTACGACATCCATCCCAACAAGAAGGAAGTAGTGGCGAAGCGTCTGGCGCTGCATGCCCTGAAGGATGTTTACGGCTTTACGGACATCGTGGCGGAAGCGCCCAGTTTGACAAGCTACGAGATCAAGGACGGCGCTTTCGTTTTGACTTTCCAGGAAACCAATAACTGGTATTTCTACAACGACGACCGCTCCATGCCGAAAGGATTTGAAATTGCCGGAGACGACGGACGGTATTTCCCGGCGGAAATAAAGAACGAAGTTTACGAAGTCGCACGCCTGAAAGGGGAGAAGCTGATCGTGGCTGCCGCGGAAGTTCCGAACCCCAGGAGCATCCGCTACCTGGCGACCGCCCCCTTCTTCGGCTCCCTTTACAGCGGCGTCTCCGGCCTGCCCGTGCCGCCCTTTGAAGTTGACAACGGCGTAGTCTTGCGAGATGAGGCCAAGCTGGGCGACGCTCTCAAGATCCCGGAACTCCAGGGCTTCAAAGTTTTGCTGCAGTCCGATCTCCCGGCCAAGGGCAAGTTCACGGAAGAGAATTATTCCGTCAACAAGCTGAGATCCTTGACGTCCGCTCCCAAGAAGGTCGCCTATGTGATGGAACTCCAGAACAAGAAAGACCAGGTCATGTGGGGCGTTGCCATAATGGATACGCCGGTAATTGATCTCACGCTGCTGGGCGTTCCCATTTACACCAACAAAGTCGTGCAGCAGAAAGTGGGGAACCTTACCGTGCGTTCCAACGTCCCAAGCGTCAAGGAAGTGACGGATTCCGAAGGCGGCGTCATCGAGTTCTGGGAAGGCAACTACACCTCGACTCCGCAGCTTCCCGACATCGGCGGCTCCGCTGAAGACTACGACTTCAACGACAAGCCGCTGCCGAATGACGGACATTACGGATCGATGCAGATCCACGACGCCGCGAATCAATCGACTGTCATGGCTTACAACGATTTCAACACTCCGGGCGTCACCTGCGACATAGGCATCGGGAACAATCCCGGCAAGAACCCGGACTACACCTTCCAGGCTAACGCCGGAAAATTCAAAGTCCGCCGCCTGACGATACTGGTGAAGTAATTTGTTAATTTTTGAAGCCCCAGCTTGCGCTGGGGCTTTTTGTTTGAAATTTATAGTGACAAATCTAATTAATAATGTCACTATAAATTGCTGCAGTAAGAATTGCGAGACAATCGCTATTTTATTTGATATACTAGGCTGGATGTTGATTTTTGGAGATGATTGTCGTATAATTTATAGTGAAATTTATTAAATAAAATGTCACTATAAATTTTAGCGTGTTTTATGAACCTTGGGATCGAATCAGAAACGATGGAATTCAAGAGATCGACAGCCGAATTGGAGAAGGCGGTCGATAACATCGCCAGCATGCTCAACAAGCACGGACACGGGACGGTCTATTTCGGGGTCGCCCCCAGCGGAGACGTGGTAGGGCAGGCGGTGAGCGCTTCTACGCTGGAAGACGTTGCCAAGAAGATCAAGAATGCTATAAAGCCCATGATCTATCCGGAGATCAAAGAGGAAAAGCTTGGCGGAAAGACGGTGGTGCGCGTGGATTTCTCAGGCTCGGAAAAACCGTATTCATCCAAGGGAAGATACTTTAAACGCGTTTTCGACAGAACGGAGGAGATGACTCCTCAGGAACTGAAAAGAATGATGTCGGCGACGGACAACGCTTCGCTTTGGGAGAACAATCTGACGAAGTACGGGATGGAGGCTGTGGATCATTCAGCGTTGAACGCCTTTTACAGAAAAGCTGTTGCCTGCGGGCGCTTGGCGCAGATGGCATTGTACGACGAAGCGGAGCTTTTGACAGGGTTAGGATTGTATGAGAACGGTCATTTGACGAACGCTGGGTATTATCTTTTCTCAAACAAAAAGCCGGTGGTTTTGAAACTGGCGGTTTACGTTACGGACGAGCGAATTAATTTCAGCGACATCAACCGGCTCGAGGACAACATTTACAATCTTATTGAAAAAGGTTTTTCCTACGTGAAGGAACACATAAATTGGAGCGTTTGTTTCGGGGAGGACACCTCCCGGGTAGAGGTGCCCGAGATCCCTGTGGAAGCTTTGCGGGAAATTATCGTGAATTCTTTCGCTCACGCCGATTACAGAGGCGTAAGCGAAAACGAGATAGTCGTCACGCCCACCAGGGTGGAGATTTACAATCCCGGTGAATTCCCGGAGAATTATACCCCGGAAATGTTTGCCAGGAAGCAGCTGAAATCGATGCCGCGCAACAAGGTGATATTGAACACGCTTTACAAGAGCAAGGACGTGGAGGCCTTCGGCAGCGGTTTCAAGAGAGTTTACGAACTTTGCGAGAAGGCGGGGAACAGGACGGATTTCTCCTCTAAATACGGCGGATTTTCTTTCCTGTTTTTCAGGGATGTCAGGGACAGAGTAAAAATTAAGAAACCATCCACGGAAGCTGAGGTCTTTAACCTTCTGAAAGACGATCCAAAGCAGACCAGGATGCAGCTGTCATTGAAGCTTAAGAAGACGGTCAGGACAGTGCAGAGAGCGCTGAATAAGCTTTCCCTGGAAGCGAAGATCAGGCGCATAGGCTCGAACAAAACAGGCTACTGGGAAATACTGAAAGCCTGATGGAAAATAAAAAAGCGGCCCTCGTGGGAGGACCGCTTTTTTTGTCGCTGTTTTTTGTCGGTCGTTAGCCGCGCTTTCTAAGTGCGAGGGCGGCGACCAAGGCGAGGATGCCTAAGAGGGCAGGCTCGGGCAGAGACGGATCGCGGACGATCAGTCTGGCCATGTGCAGGCCGGTCTGGGTGGCGTCGGCCGCGACAGCCTCGTTGACCGATTCGCCTTCATCGTAAACGTAGGTGGTGAAGGAGAACTGATCGATGGGTTTCCAGTCATAAGAAGGATCCAGCGTGATCTCGACTTCCTTCGTCTCTTCACCAAGGGTGGCCTCGGTGACCATGGCGACGTTGATGTCAGTGTTCATGGTGAAACTGAAGTCGATCCAGTCTTCGGAGACGGGTTTCTGGAGAATGACCTGGAACTCGCCCTCGTCGTTAACGTTGCAGATGCTGATGGTCGAGCTCTGGTTGTCCTTCACGAGGTAGATGGGACAATAGCCCCAGGTGTCGATGGTGCTGATCCTCATGTAAGCGCTCTTTTCGGCTCTTTCCGTAAGGACGCGGCCCTGCAGCGTAAAGGCGGCCTGGTTCGGGACGCTGGCGGCCAAGGTGGCGATGGAGTTGGCGGGGAAGGTGAGGCAATTCTCGCCGTTGATCTTTTCGATCACGATGTCCTCGGTGCAGGTCCAGCCGGGCTGGCCGTTCAAACTGCCTTCATGGAAGTAGGGGGCCTGGAAGTCGGTGCCGTACCACCAGCCGCCCACCGCGAAGGAGACGAGGCCGGTCACAGCGCCGGTGATCTCACTGTCAACGCCTTCGTAGGCGTAGCGGTAGCGGGCGTAGTAGAAGCCGTCCTGGAGGCCTTCCCTGGTGACGTTGAAGGTCAGTTTTTCAGTGGTCACGAGGTTGCCGGCCGGTTTGGTGACGGTCACGAAGTCGGTGTAGTCGAGGACGGTGACGGTGGTCCTGGCCGCGCCGCCGCCGTTGTTAACGACCGTGGCTTCATAGGAGTCGCGGTAGGAGACGGGAGCGCAGGAGGGGAGAACGGGCTCGGGATAGGCGGAGCGATCCACAAGGGTGATCTCCATGTCGTCGATGCAGAAATCGGGGAGGCCCCAGCCGTAGATGTAGAAGTCGCCGAGCTTCATGCCGTCCTGCTTTTCGGCAGCCTGCTCGAAGTCGTTGGTCACGCCGTTGATCCAGATGGACTTCATGGCCACGACGCCGGTCCTGAGGTCAAGCAGGAAGCCGTAATCGCACCATTCGCCCTGGGGGAAGCATCCGCTGGTCAGCTGCATGAAGCTGCCGTTCATACGGTTCAGGTCAACGACGTAATGACCGTCGCCGAACTTGTCGATGGCGTCGATCATGAAGCCGTTCCTGAAGCCGTGGCAGATCTGGGCGTCGAAGCTGTTGGCCTTGGCGCGGCAGTTGAAGCGGAGCATGTATTTGTTGGCGTAAGCCGTGGTGTCGGGAACCGTCATGTTGAGGGTGTATTCCGTCAAGCGGAGGTACTGGGAAGCGTCGGTCTCGATGAGGTTCGCTTCGTTGCCGGTCCAGGCGCCGTCCTGGGTGACGATGGGTTCGCCCACGGTGTACATTTCAAAGTCGTTGCCGTAGAGAACGTGGCCGGATGTCACGCCGAAGCTGATGTCCCGGCTTCCGGCTTCGCCGCCGTCCACATGGATGGTGCCGCGGTAATATTCCTCGCCCATTTCTTCGCGGTCGAGGACGAGCTTGACTTCAGCGGAGCCCTGGCAGGAGCCTTCCGCGCCTTCCAGGCTGGCCCAGGCGTAGTCGGCGCCGAGGGAGACGTTGTAGTTCAGAGTGCCGCCGCCGCGGTTGATGACGGTGATGATGGATTCGGTCTCTTCGAGGCCGATGTTGCCGTTGAATTCAACGTCCAGTTCGGGCTTGGCTTCTTTTTCGACCAGTTCAAGCTGGATGTCGTCGATGTAGATGTCGGGGGCGCCCCAGCCGCCGAAGTAGATGGCGTTGCCAATTTCGCCCTGGCCGGATTCTTCGCCCTTGGGCAGGTTGAAGTCGTCGGTCACGCCGTTGATGGTCATGGATCTCAGGCGGTAGGAGCCCGGGGTGATGTCCATGACGAAGCTGTAGTCGGTCCACTTGCCGTTGGGGAAGTAGCCGGTGGTGAGCTTCATCTCGGTGACGTAGAAGCGGTGGCAGTCAACAACGTAGGCGTTGCCAAGCTTGTTGATGGCGTCGAACATGAAGTAGTTCCTGATGCCGTGCATGACCTGGGATTCTTCCAGGACCTTCATGCGGCAGGAGAACTTCACGTAGTAGTTCGTGGTGTACTGCTTCGTGTCGGGGATGGAATTGTAGGTGATGTTGTAGAGGGACTGGCCTTCTTCGGCGTAGAAGCGCATGCACTTGCTGCCCTCGTCGGTCATGACGTAGTGCGGGCCGTTGCTCTGCCAGAGGGTGTCCTGGTCGGGCAGGCGCTTGCCTTCCTCGTAGCACTCGAAGTCGCAGTTCATAAGCACCAGGCCGCTGGCCACGCCAACGTAAACGGTGACGCTGCCGGCTTCGCCGCCGTCGATGGTGACGGGCACGTGATAGTACTGGTTGCCCATCATGGAGCGGTCAACTTTGAATTTGACGGTGGCCGCGCCTTCGCAGGTGCCTTCGGCGTCTTCCAGAGAAGCGAAATCGTAGCCGTTGGCGATGGTGGCCGTGTAATTGAAGGAGCCGGCGCCCTTGTTGATGATGCTGATGGTGGTCTCGTCAGTATTCAGATCGAGGTTGCCGTTGACGAGAGCGGCCGTGACAGGCTCGCCTTCTTTAAGAACTTTGGTGATCTTGAAGTCGTCGAGATAGAAATCGGGGCTGCCCCAGCCGCCGAAGAAGAGTCGGCTGCCAAGTTCGCCGGTGCCGCTGTCCTTCACGGCAATATCGTAGTCGTTGGTGACGCCGTTCACCACCATGTTTTTAAGACGATAGGCGCCCGGGGTGATCTCCATCAGGAAGCTGTAGTCGGCCCACTGTTCGTGGGGGAAGCGGCCGTCGGTGAAAAGCAGAGATCCGTAGGAGCGGTCGCAGTCCACGCCGTAGCCGTCGCCGTGCTTATTGATCATGTCGAACACGAAGTAGTCGGGGCTGCGGAAGCCGTGCATGACCTGGGATTCGGCGAAAAGTTTCAGCTTGCAGGAGAAGCGGATGTAGTAGCGTCCGCACAGAGCTGTGGTGTCGGGAACTTTGATGAAGCTCAGGCCTTTGATGCCTTCGCCCGAGGGGGCGTAGAACCGGACGCACTTGTTGCCGTCGTCATCGACGATGTAGTGGGGACCCGTGGTGGACCATTCGTTGCTGTGGGCGGACATAAGGTCGCCCACCGTGTAGGTGCTGAAATCCTCGGACCAGATGACCTCTTCGTCAGCGAAGAGGCTGGCGGCCGAGAAAACCGCGATCGCCGCAAGGGCGAAAACAAAAAGTTTCTTCATAACTTCCGTTTGGTTGATGTTAAATATAAAAAGGTTTGCCTAGTATTATTATAACAAAACTTGGGCTCCCGTCTAACCTCGCACCGCTGCGGACCTTGGGCTTTTAAAGAGCCTCCGGCCACCTCGCCTCTGATTTTTGCTAAAATAAATAGATAAACGTATAAAATCCAAACAAAAGGAAAAAACTATGAAAAACTTAGGCCTCTTATTCTGCGCGACCATCGGTCTGGCGCTCTATTGCGCCTGCACTCCTGAAGTCAAGATCACCGGCGACGCCGAAAAACCCATCGCCATCAACGCCGAGATCAACATCCACATCTATCAGCACGCCGAGGAAGTGGTGGACGACCTTTACGCCGGCCTTGACGACGAGCCGGAGCCGGAACCGGATTCCGCTTTTGTGAGAATAATGGAGCGCGTGCTGGCCTCCGTTTCCATCTCCAGCTGCGAAGCCGCGGAGCAGAAGTCCCAGGCCTATCAGGAAATGAAGAAGCTCTTCGCCGAAACTTACACCAAATACATGAAGACCGGCTACGTGGGCGAGAACAAGGACGGGTACGTCACCTACGTCGGCAAGCCTGAGAAATGCGATCCCAAGGTCGCCGCCGCCGCCCAGGAAGCCGTCAGGAAGCTGAACGCCGCCAGGAAGGCCTTCTACGAAGAGGAAGCCAAGAGCCAGAACACCACCGTATCCGAGATCCAGAAGACTTACGCCGCCGTTTACGCCGCCAAAGCCAAGGGCATCTGGGTGGAAGTCAGCAACGGCAAAACCTACGAATGGAAAAAATTCTAATTATCAATAAAGCTTAAGGAAAACAAAATGTTCATTCTTGTCATCAACTGCGGCAGTTCCAGTCTTAAATTCCAGCTTATCTCCCTCCCCGAGCGCACCGTGGCCGCCAAGGGCCTGGTGGAGCGCATCGGCTTGGGCGGCGACGCCATGTTCAAGATGTCTTATGGCGAAACGAAGCTTCCCAGTTCGCCCATCAAAGCCTCCGACCATACGGAAGCGGTCTCTTACGTTATCGAAGCCTTGAAGAAAGACGTCCTGAAAGAAGGGCAGAAGATCGACGCCTTCGGTCACCGCGTGGTGCACGGCGGCGAGAAGTTCTTCTCCTCCGCGGTCATCAACGACGAAGTCATCGCCTGTATCGAGGAATGCGGAAAGCTTGCTCCGCTGCACAATCCCGCCAATATGGCCGGCATCAAGGCCTGCCAGAAAGCGCTGCCCGGCGTTCCCAACGTGGCGGTCTTCGACACGGCCTTCCATCAGACCATGCCCGCCAAGGCCTTCCAGTACGCCCTGCCTTACAAGTTCTATAAGGAAAACGGCATCAGGCGCTACGGCTTCCACGGCACCAGCCACAAGTTCGTGACCAGAGCCTACGCCGAGATGAGCGGAAAGCCGCTGGATGAAGTGAACATCGTCGTCTGCCATCTGGGCAACGGCTCCTCCATCACCTGCGTCAAGGGCGGCAAATGCATCGACACCTCCATGGGCTTGACGCCCCTGGCCGGCGTCGTCATGGGCACCAGAAGCGGCGACATCGACCCCGCCATCGTTCTCTATATGATCGAGAACCTGGGCATCGCCCCGGCGGAAGTAAACAAGATATTGAATAAGCAGAGCGGCTTCCTGGGCGTTTCCGAAGTTTCCAGCGACATGCGCGACGTGGAAGGCGCCGCCAAGGAAGGCAATAATCAGGCCAAGCTTGTTCTCGAGATGACGGCTTACTCCATCGCCAAGTACGTGGGCTCCTACGTTTCCCTGCTTCCCAAGACCGACGCCATCGTCTTTACCGCCGGCATCGGCGAGAACTCCGCCGAGATGCGCGAGTGGGTCTGCGGCAATCTGAGCGGCCTCGGACTGGAGCTGGGCGAGAAGAACAGGGAAAGAGGCTTCGCCGGCTGCGTGTCCGCGCCCTCTTCCAAGATCCCCGTCTGGGTGATCCCCACCAACGAAGAGCTCATGATCGCTCTGGAAACCTACGAACTGGTCAATAAATGAATCTGAACAATATTCCAGACGCTCCGCTTCCTCCGGGATCCGGCGGCCGCGGCGGCAGAAGCTGCGGCTGCCTGGGGTTCCTTGGGGCGCTCCTGATCTGCTTCGCCATCCTCATGACGGCTCTCGCCATATTCGCTCTCGCAAGCGGCGTCAAGGATATCGCCGCGCATGTGTGCGATCCCGAGAAAACCGAGGAAAGCGAGGGAACCAAATCTTTGAAACCCCAGGTGGTCAGCATCGAGGTCAGGGGAGCCATCAGTTTCGCGGAGCGCGGAAGCCGTTTCTGGGAAGAAAAGAAAGACTCGGCGGACAGCATCGTTGACGCCATCGAGGAATCCCTCAAGGACAGCAGCGTCAGGGGACTTCTCCTGACCGTCAACAGCCCCGGCGGCGAAATAACGGCCTGCGACGTCATCGACCAGGCGGTCCAGAAATTCAAGAATTCCTCCAGCAACCGCTACGTGGTGGTCTATATGCAGGAGCTGGCGGCCTCCGGCGGCTACTACATCTCCGCCCACGCCGACAAGATCGTCATAACTCCCACCACCCTCACCGGCTCCATCGGCGTCATCATGCAGACCTACCAGTACGGCGACGCCCTGCGCAAGCTGGGAGTCAGCGACGTGACCTTCACCTCGGGACCCATGAAGGACATGCTGAACCCCATGCACAGCGTCTCCCCGGAAGTCTCCAACGTGGTGCATTCCGTCATCGGCGAACTCTACGACCGCTTCGTCGGAGTCATTGCCGACGGGCGCCACATGAGCGTCGAAAAGGTGAAGGAGCTGGCGGACGGCCGCATCTACACGGCCAAGCAGGCTGTTGACGCGGGGCTCGTGGACAAGATCGGCTACATGGACGAAGTCGAGAAGACCTTCAGGGAACTGGGCCTTTCGGAGTTCGAGATCATGGAATATTCGGAGGAGAAGGACTTCATCGAGAACCTGAAGGACATCTTCTCCCTAACCGGCGGGTTTTCCCCCAAGCTGGAGCTGCCGAAGCGCGGCTGGAGAACGGGATATTATTCGCCTTTTTATTTTGAACGCTAAGGAAACCTTGCTTTTATGAGAAGAGCGTTTGTCTGCGCAATATTATTATCCTGTCTGTCGCTAGCGGCGGCCGACGACGTCAACATGTTCGGCGAGCCGGAAAACGTTTCAAAGGCTTTCTCCGAGATCGCCAACAGGCTCGCTTCGGTGGAAAGCCTCGATCTGGCCTTCACCTCTACCGTCCACTCCCTCCAGGGGGACGTCATCCAGTCCGGCACCGTGGTGCAGGAGCCGCCCTACCGCTTCAGGAGCGACGTTTACACCTACGCCATGGAGGGCATAACCAGAGCCCACGAGCTGACGCTTTCCAACGGCACCAACGGCTGGGAGATCTCCATGGCTCCCGGCGGCAAGACCGTGGCGGCCTCTTTTTGGACGCTGGCTTCCATGGGGGACATCTTCATCTCCTTTTTGCAGCGCTCCACGCCCTATCTGTTGACCCCCGCCAAGACCAACTCCTACGACGGGCTGCGCTACAACTACATCTTCACCGGCGTGAAGAAGAACGCGACGGGCTGGGATTTCGAAGGCAACATCCGCCACGATTCGGAAATGCTCAAGGGAATAGCCAAGCAGGCTTCCGCCATGGGCCCCTCCGGCTTCAGCAACTTCGTGCCCAATAAGGTCACCATGAAGGTGACCAACGACGGCATCATAAGCGAATTCAAGCGCTACAACCTCTACGGCCGCCTGCTCTCGCAGATGAACCTGAAGCAGGCGCTGGTCAACACCTACGTGGACGAGAGCGGCTTCTTCTACATGCCGCCCAAGGGACTTTTCGTCTCCAACCTGGACATCCTCCAGGAGCTGCCCTCCATGTACGTCAACCACTCTCTGCTTGGAAAGAAGGCTCCGGACATCAAGGTCAATTATCTTTCCGGCAAGGATAAGATCATCAAGCCTGGCGCCAAGGGCGTCACCATCCTGACCTTCTTCGCCAGCTGGAGCCAGCTTTGCCGCGAATACATGGCGGCCATCGACAAGCTGCATTCCAAATACGCCGGCACCGGCGTGCAGTTCGTCAACGTCTCCGACCAGCAGGACATGAAGACGCTGGCGGCTTTCCAGCGCGGGCTGAACACCATCATTTACGCCGATCCGAAAAGGGAGATGGTCAAGACCTACGACATTGACAACATCCCCAAGACCTTCGTCATCGACAAGAAAGGCATCGTGCGCTACGTCATGGAAGGCTTCAACACGGCCTCGGAATCCGAACTGAGCAAGCGCATCGACGAGCTGAAGGAAGAGAAGGCTGAAACGGAAGAGCAGGAAAAAGAAGCGAAGAAGTGATGGCGGAGAAAAAAGTCAACATAAAACTGATCGCCCTCCTTGCGCTAGCGGGCCTTCTCATAGCGATGATCGCGGCTCCCTGGGTCTATCGGGTGACGAGCCAATTGGATCTGACGAAGGCTTTCATTTTCCGCAAGGTCTTCAACAGAGTTTTCCTCGTTTCCGAGATCCTGGTCTTCCTGGCCTTCTGGAAAAAGCTGGGAATAGAGATCCCGTACAAGGTCTATTACAAGCGCCAGCATTTCAAAAACGAGTTCGGCAGCTGGATCATCGTCGCCATTCTGACCATCGCTTTCATGACGGTGGTCCAGTATTGCGCGGGCTTCAGGCATTACCAGGAGAGGACCTGGAGCTACATCCTTTCCAAGGGCGCCATAGCATTGCTTTCCTCCTTCGTCGTGGCCTTCATGGAGGAGACCATCTTCCGCGGACTTTTGTTCTCGTCTTTCAAGACGCGCTTCAGGAGCATGTACTCCGCTATTTTCACTTCCTTGATCTTCGCGGCGCTGCATATCTTCAGTCTGGATCATTTCCTTAAGAGCATAAAGGCGGCCCAGGCGACTTTCGCCGGCACCGATCCGCTGGCGGGTTTCTACCACATGGCGCTCTTTATGAAGCCCATCTGCGACTGGCAGGTCATTGTTCCCGGCTTCATCGGTCTTTTCGTCTGCTCTCTGATGCTCTGCGGGCTCACCATGAAGACGGGCTCCCTCTGGCCGGCCATCGCCACCCACTGCGGCTGGGTCTTCACCATCAAGGTGACGGGGCGCATCTGGCCCTACGACAAGGAAGCCGCCGCCGCCACGGGATTGCAGTGGCTCCTGGGCGAGAAGTTCGTGGCCACCGGAGTCCTGGGCTGGATCATCGTCGTCATTGAGACGGCCTACGTCGTGGGATTGATAGGCTATTCCGTTTACCTGACGCTGAAGTACCTCTGCTCGAAGATGAGCATAGAATCCTGCTACAAGATGGCGGACTTTTTCGGGGACCTCAGTTATTGCCTGGGCTTGAAAAAGCGCGCCATCGCCATAGACAACATCAGGCACGCTTTCCCGGAAAAGAGCAAAGAGGAAGTGAGGCGCATTGCCAAAGCCAGCTTCAGGAACCTTGCGCGCGTGGCCATAGGCGTGCTTA
>JAFZID010000167.1 GCA_017554565.1 bacterium | reverse complement strand
TTAAAAGTTCTTAAAAGTTCTTAAAAGTTCTTAAAAGTTCTTAAAAGTTCTTAAAAGTTCTTAAAAGTTCTTAAAAGTTCTTAAAAGTTCTTAAAAGTTAGGATTAACTTGTTCTTATATCTATTTTTAAGCGGTACTAGACAGCGCTAGACGGATCTAGATGGTATTTTATTATGAGCTTTTAAATGAGCTTTTAAACCGACTGCTAAAAAGTAAAGTATTAACTCCTTCGACCATCAGCTTTTAAGCGAAACGCTTAACGGGGCTAGACGGTGCTAGCTTTATTTTGCGCTTTATTTTGCGCTTTATTTTGCGCTTTATTTTGCGCTTTATTTTGCGCTTTATTTTGCGCTTTATTTTGCGCTTTATTTTGCGCCTGGGCGCAAAGATTTTAACTTCGTTTTCCCCGAAAGTCGTATGACTTTCGTTGGCCTTCTTACAAAAGTCCTATGACTTTTGTTGTTCTGCTTGCAAAAGTCATATGACTTTTGTTATTCTTCCAGCAAACAACACTATCGATTGGCATCAATGCTCGCGAATAGCATAAACATCCTCAGCCGCTTCCTCGGCAGGCGCGACATAGCCGAGCTAACAAAAAGCGCCCTGCAAAGCAAATTCGGCTTCAGCCAGGCCGACGCCATGGTCCTTTTCGGCGGCTCCATCCTAAAAGGCGGTGACGTCCTCGCCGACGCCATGAAAAACAACGTCGCCAAAACCTACCTAATCGTAGGCGGCGTAGGCCACACCACCCCCGCTCTAAGGGAAAACGCCAAATCCGCCATACCAAGCCTAGACACCTCCTCCCTCACCGAAGCCGAGATCTTCCAGGCCTACCTAAAAGAAAAATACTCCCTCTCCGCCGACTACCTGGAGACCGCCTCCACCCACTGCGGCAACAACATCACGAACCTCCTCGCCCTCCTCAAACAAAACCGCCTCTCCCCCAAAAGCCTGATCCTCACTCAAGACGCCACCATGCAGCTTAGGATGCACGCCACCCAAATAAAATACCGCCCTGACATACAAGCGATCAACTTCGCCTCCTATGAAGCTACCGTCATAGAAAAAAACAACGCCCTCTCCTACTCCGAAGACATCCCCGGCATGTGGCCCCTAGACCATTACGTAAAACTTCTCCTGGGCGAAGTACAAAGGCTTACTGACGACGAAAACGGCTACGGCCCAAGAGGAAAAAATTTCCTCGCCCACACACAAATCCCCAAAGACGTCCAGCAAGCCTACCAAACGCTCCTTGCTTCCGGCCTAGTCCCAAGGTAAGCCAACGCCCATAGGGAACATTTTCACCATAATACCGCCAAATTGTTCCCTAATTTTGTACGAAACATTTTGCGTGTTTTTGTGGCAATTTGTTTCGTATAAATACCAACCGCCAAACTCGTCGCGTGTCCTCTTCTTTTTACATTACGCTACTAAAATTACTAGCGTTATTTCAAAACCTTTCTTTTATTTGCCCTTGTTGCTACAATAGGCTCAAAATAACAAACACACGAAAATTATGAAAGCAAATAAGACTTTGAAATTCGATCCTGATTATGTGGTCGGGCCCGGCAAAACCATTGAGGAAAACATCGCTTTCCTTGGAATGACCAAAGCTAATTTCGCCAGGCATATGGGCATTCCGATTGGAACGCTTCACAGACTCATCTCTTCTGAAATTCCGCTCTCCGTTGATTTCGCCCTGAAGCTGGAATACGTGACCAAAGTTCCCGCAGCTTTTTGGAATTCCTTGGAGACACAATACCGCACAAGCCTGTCAAAAAAGAAAAAAGCTTCCTAACTTACTTAAGCTGAAGGCTTTTTGCCATTTTAGGGCAGGTTTGCAAGTTTCCAAAATGTTGATGAGCACTACATTTTGCCTTTCCAAAATGTTGATTCATCAACATTTTGGAAAAACAGTTTTCGGATTTTACTTTGCGTTTTACCCCTCTTTTTCGGTTTTTGTACTTTGCGTTTTACCCCCTCTCGTTTCTGTTTCCTCGTTGCAATAATGCTAAAATAATATTCAAGTTGGTAATAATGCTTTAGCTAACCCGCAAACGGAAAAACGATGAAAAAACTCACCGCCCTGATCCTCACCGCCGCCATCGCGCTAACTTCCCTTACCGCTCTGGCCGGCCCCTACACCCTTTACATCGCCCCAAGCGAAAACGGACGCGTCTCCGTTTCCCCCGTCAAGGAATACTACGAAGCCGGCGACATCATAACCTTCACCGCCGTTCCCGACAAGGACTATTCCTTCGCGTCCTTCACCTACAACGGCATAGAGTACCTCGACAACCCCTTGGTCGTCTCCCCGACCAGGGATATGGAGCTGAGCGTAGAGTTCATCTATTCCGGCTACACTATCAACGTCGACTCGACGGAAGGCGGCACCGTAACCGTTGATCCCAAGAAAGACACCTACACCCAGGGAGAGCCCGTAACCATTACCGCCACACCCAACGAGGGCGCCACTTTCGACGGCTACTCCGGAACGATCACCACCGACGAGAGCACGCTTCTCATCTACGTTGACCAGAACTACGACCTCACCGCCTACTTCCACTACGCCGATTACTCCGTGACTGTCGAGCCGACGGAAGGCGGCGCGCTCGTTCTCAACCCCGACAAACCCACCTACCGCTACAAAGAGGAAGTCTCCTACGAGGCGACTCCCTACAAGGGCTACCGCTTCGATAAGATAGAGGGCTACCTCGAGGAGCTCACCGAGCCGACCGGCTCCATCACTGTTTTAAGCGACTACTACCTCGTCCCCAGGTTCGTTCCGGAAGAGTACCTTGTAACGGTCGCCCCTACGATCGGCGGCACTGTCACTCTCGATCCCGACCAGTTCCTCTACAACTTCGGCGAAGAGGTTAACATCACAGCCGAGCCCGAATCGGGCTATGAAGTGGACTCCATCAAAGTCAACGGCGAACTTTTAGAAGGCACGACCTTCTTCGTAGCTGGCCCGACGGAAATTGAAGTCCTCTTTTCCATTTGTTCCGAAGAGCCGGACGGCTTCGGCACCGAAACCGAGCCTTACCTTATCGCCACTCCCGGCAACTTAGTCTGGATGGGCAAGAACACTCTCGACTCCTTCGGTCAGTTCTACACCCTCACGCAAGACATCGACCTTTCCGATTCCGCCAACTGGCGGAACGGCCAGGGCTTCCCTCCCATCGGCACGGAAGACGCCCCCTTCTGCGGCACTTTTAACGGCATGGGCTTCTCTATCGAAAATCTCTACATCAGCACGGAAAACAAAGGCACGTACGGCCTCTTCGGCTACGCTTCCGACGCCGTCATTCAAAACCTCACCCTTTCCGGCTCCGTAACAAGCTACGGCACCTCCGCTCTCCTAATAGGCAATGCTGACAACGCCCAGGTCTCCTATGTCACCCTCTCCGGCAGCGTCCAGGGCGATTACGGCGCGGCTCTTCTCGCGGGCTACGCTTTCGGCGGCTCTTTCCAATCCTGCTATTCGCTTGGCTCCGCCGAAGGCACGCAGCTAATTGGCGGCCTTATCGGCAAAGCCAAAGACGCTTCCGTCTCCGACTGCCTTACCGACGTCAACGCCTCGGGCGAATCCAGCGTAGGCGGCTTAATTGGCGAAGCGGACTTCACCACGGTTTGCAACTGTCTCGCCCTCGGCTCCGCCAAAGCCAGCGAATACTCCCGCGGCGGCATCGCGGGCACGGTTTACGAATCCACCGCCACCGCCTGCTTCTTCAACTCCAAGAAAGCCCGCTCCAACAAATTCGGCACCGGCATCACCGAAACGCAGATCGCTGACCAGGCTACCTACACGGGCTGGGACTTCATCAACATCTGGCAGTTCGAACCCCTAAACGCCCACCCGACTCTCCGTCAGCCCTACTACCTCTTCTGGACGCAAGTCCAGGGCGAATCCCAAACCAAATTCTCCCTTTCCGGCACCCTTAACGCAGACGAAGTGTTGCTCTCCGACAACACTGTCTGCCTCTACAACGACGCTGACACGATTTTCGTCACCACCCCCTCTATCTTCCCAAGTCTCCCCGTCAAGGACAAAGAGCAGAAGATCACCTTCAACAAAAAGAAAGGTGTTCTCAAATACACCACCCAAAACACCTTCCTAACCATCGGCTACAAAAAAGACTCAGCTTATCTTCCCTTCACCACCAGCAACACGAAGAAAAACTTCGCCTGCACCATCACCACCCAAGAGGACCTCTCCAACACGATCAACGGCAAAAATTACATCGGTCTTTCCGATACCGCCATCCAAAACGGCGTCCTCCCCACAACGATCGTCACCTTGACCCCAAAAGGCAACAACCTCTCCTACCAGGACCAAACCATCAAAGTCAAAATAAACACCAAAAACAACAAGTTCCAAATCAAAGCCAACCTCACAACCCTCTCCCTCCTCACCGCTCCGGATCCCGGACAGCAGAAGAAGTAAAATAACGAATACCCCCGCGCCAACAGCGCGGGGGTATTTTTGCCGTATATAAATGAAACCCAACGCATCATCCAAAAACATAATAGCCGTACTTATCATTATCTCGGTAATGATCGTGTGTACGTTTTTATTTTTGCGCTTCATCAATAACACTCCGGAACGATACAATCAGCTCGGGGTTAAAGCAGCTGATGACAATTTAGCTTTTAAATATTTTGAAAAGGCTGCCAAACAAGGATACGCTCCGGCCATATATAATTTGGCTAAACGTTATGCGCGCGGAAGAGGTGTTTCTCAAGATCTCAAGAAGGCTTTTGAATTATATTCAAAGGCGGCTGAGCAAGGATACGCTCCTGCCTATGAAAGTATCGGCGATTTTTATATTTTTGGAGTTGGTGTGCCAAAAGATTACGAAAAAGCTGTTGAATACTACAAAAAAGGAGCTGAAAAAGGAGATGCTAAATCACAGCACAATTTAGGCTACTGTTATGCAATAGGAATTGGTGTATCGCAAGATTCTAAAAAAGCAGACGAGCTGTTCGCTAAATCCACAGAATATTTTATCAATGCTGCAAATCAAGGAGATGATGAAGCACAATATATTTTAGGACTACAATACGAATTTGGTGAAGGATCCCCGCAAAATTACGAAAAAGCTATAGAATACTACACAAAAGCATCAGAACAAGGCGAATCAAACGCACAGGTCTCATTAGGTAATTTTTATTATTTCGGCAAAGGTGTGCCGCAAGATTTCAAAAAGGCCGTGGAGTTGTTTTCCAAATCTGCAAGCCAGGGCAATTTGAACGCAGCGTATGCCCTCGGGGATTGTTATGAAAATGGAAACGGTGTACCGCAAGATTACGATAAAGCCAAGGAATGGTACACAAAAGCGGCGGAACAGGGACTTTCTGGCGCCCAAAACGCTTTAGGAAAACTTTATACTAAATTGAACAACGATGAAAAAGCTGTTGAATGGTTTAAGAAAGCAGCATATCTTGGCGACTCTTTTGGAAGGTATAATTTAGGCGCTTGCTATATGGTCGGAAAAGGAGTACCGCAAGATCTCGAGAAAGCTAAAGAACTTTTTACCGCCGCCGCAGAAGATGGAAACAGCATGGCCCAGTACGGCTTGGGAGTATACTATGATTCGATTGGCGACGATAAAACAGCCGTAGAATGGTTTACAAAATCCGCCGAGCAAGGCTATGCCAGTGCACAATTCGCCCTGGGCCTTGCTTATTATTACGGCAAAGGCATAGATCCCGATCCAGAACAAGCAACATTTTGGCTTAAGAAAGCTGCTGAACAAGGTCACGCAGAAGCTAAAGAGATGTTGGGACTTTAACAAACCAACCATACCTTTTCTACCCTTTTTACTAGCACACTACCACTTTCGCTAGCATTACACTGATTTTGGTTGTAAAGTACAGCGATTTTGCTAGCGCACTAGCATTTTCACGAGCACACTACCCCTTTCGCTAGTTTACTACCAATCCTGCTAGCACGCTATCCCCTTCACTAGCATACTATCAACACCACTAGCATTACACTAATTTCAGTAGTGAAGTACACTGATTTTACTAGTGCAGCCGCCCAAAACCCCTTTAAATGTCGCGATTTTGCGACATTTCGTTCTATTTAATTTCCTAGCAGGAAATGATAAAATATTTTAAGTTATTCTAAACTTAATTATAATCAAGCAAGGGCATATGATAGAGTACGCTCCGGGAATGAGGGTCATCATTCGGCAAGAAGAATGGATGGTCAAAAAAGTTGAAATGAACAATATGGGCAACCAAGCGTTGCACTGTGTTGGTATTTCTCCGCTTGTCAAAGATAAAGAAAGTATCTTCTTAACCGATATCGAAGATATTACCATCGTAAATCCGGCCGAAGTTGAGCTGATTCCTGATTCTTCACCCCACTTTAGAAGGACTCAGCTATATCTTGAAAGTCAGTTGAGACAACAAATACCGACTGACACAGATCTGCATATTGGGAATAACGCGGCAATGGACCTTATGCCTTATCAGCTGGAGCCTGCACAAATGTCTCTGAAGAGGCCAAGGCAGCGTATTCTTATTGCTGATTCTGTGGGTTTAGGCAAGACACTCGAAGCTGGCATTCTGATGAGTGAGCTGATTGCAAGGGGAAAAGGGAAACGAATTCTTGTTGTTACTACCAAAAGCATGATGACACAATTCCAAAAGGAAATGTGGAATCGATTCACTATACCTCTCGTTAGATTAGATTCTAAAAAGATACAGGATATCAGATCTAAGCTTCCATCCAACTACAATCCTTTCTTTTACTACGATAAAACCATTGTTTCCATTGATACTCTTAAACGAGATGTTGAGTATAGGACACATCTTGAAAACGCTTACTGGGATATTATAGTTATTGACGAAGCACAGAACGTAGCTGAACGAGGAGACAGGCAAGCTCAACGTGCAAGACTAGCAAAACTGCTAGCGGATAGATCCGATACGATGATTATGCTCTCTGCAACGCCGCATGATGGGCGAGCGAAAAGCTTTGCTTCTTTGATGAATATGCTTGATCCTACGGCCATAGCTGATCCTGAGCATTATACAAAGGAAGACATAAAAGGACTGTGTGTTCGTCGCTTCAAAAAAGACGTTAAAAATCAGGTTGCCGGATCGTTTTTGGAAAGGGTAGTCACTAAAGAATTATGTCCGGCATCCGAAAAAGAGGAAAAGGCTTATTCCATTTTCGCTGAAATGGAACTTCAAATGGATGCGAAAAGAGGAACCGCAAGCCAATTGTTTAAAACCATTTTGGAAAAATCTCTCTTTTCTAGCCCAGCGGCGTGCATTAAGAGCATCGATGCCAGATTAGCCAAGTTAAAGAAAAGAAACGGGCAAGATGACATCAAAGATATAGAATCCTTGGAAACATTAAAAGAAGCTATTGCTGCCATAACATCAGAAGATTTTTCCCGCTATCAGAAGTTACTCTCTTTGTTAAAAAGCAATGAATACGGATGGACTAGGGAAAAAGATGACCGTGTTGTGATTTTTACAGAACGCATTGAAACCATGAAATTCCTAGCGGCTCAGCTCAGAAGAGATCTGAATTTGCCAAATGATGCTGTTCAAGAGATTTCTGGTGAGATGAGCGATACAGACCAACAGGACATTGTAGAAAAATTTGGGCGAGAAGAATCACCTATTCGAATACTTGTGGCTTCTGATGTTGCTTCCGAGGGACTCAACTTGCATTATCTAAGCCATAGAATGATCCATTTCGACATCCCCTGGTCACTAATGGTTTTCCAGCAAAGGAACGGAAGAATCGATAGATATGGTCAACAGAAACGCCCTGATATTCGGTATATGTTCATAGAAAGCGCTAATCCCAGAATAAAGGGCGATATGCGTATTATCGATATTCTTGTCGATAAAGAAGAGCAAGCTTTGAAGAATATTGGCGATCCAACGCTTTTATTGGGCAAATACACTGCCGAGGAAGAAGAGCAGGTTGTTTCTGAGGTTATTGAAAACGGGTCGGATTCTTCCGCCTTTAAAAAACTATTGGAGGATGGAGAAAAAGAATTTAATCCTTTCGAGGCTCTTATGGCAGCTTCGTCTGAGGGAAGCACACCCGCAAGGACTAAAACTGATGAAACCCTTTTCTCAGACATAGACTATCTGGAACATTCATTAGGCTTTTTAAATAATTCTGAGGCTCACCCTGTCAGAAGGTTAGAAAGGGTGACAGGCTTAGATGTTACTATCACGCCTGACATGAAAAGGAGGCTGAAAGCTCTTCTCCCTGACGAAGCGATGCCTCAGGGTGATACATTAAGACTTTCCGATGATAAAAACTTTTGCATGAGTGAAATGAAACGCAGCATGCAAAATAATATGGCTGAGACAGCCTGGCCTAAAGTTCAGTATCTATGGAAGCAGCACCCATTGTTCACTTGGATCAATGAAAAATCTGATCTGCTGTTCGATAGAGGGCAAGCGCCTATCATAGGATTAAATGGCGTATTAAAACCTTCTGAGATAATTTTTGTAGTTGCCGGTACAATCCCCAACAAAAAATCAACGCCTTTGGTAGACGAGTGTTTTGGCCTAGTATATGAAAATGGAAAATATTCAGATACTTTAACAATTCAAAAGGTCTTGAACAAGACAGGGTTAAATGGCCTCAATATTCCCAACAGAAACGCTCTCTCAGAAGCCGAGATAGCTGAGGCAATGAGCTTACGCCAAGATGTCGTAGCTCGCGCTAAAGAATACCTAGATGCCAAATATAAGGAGTATGTTAGTCGTATGAGTCCTCTTCTTGATGAGGAAATCAATAAGCTAGCTAAACTTGAATCCAAGCATAAGGTTTACCAAAGATCATTATTTGTAGATGCACGTCTAAGAGATGAGAACGAACGAAAAGTCGATGAATTGTTTAATAAGTTTGAGACCTGGGTTAAAGACACTTTGACAATTCAGAATAATCCCTATATTCGAATCATTGCTGTGATAAGGGGGATAGCATAATGAGCATGGATTTAACTGGTATTACTAACCAGAACGAATATTATACGAATCATTACTTCTCCTCTATTTTTGAGGAGAATGCTTCTGAAACTATTTCTAAGTGGAGAGCTGAAGCTAAGGAAGGGGAAGGAGTAAAAACGCCCTGGTCTCGTCTTAGAGACTGCGCAAGACAGTATTACACGATTCACGATCGTTATTTAAGATCAAGATTTGACACCCAAACAGTTTCAAACATCCGTAGTTTAGCCGATCTTTATCTTTCTTCTTTAAATTATCCTTCTGCCTCACCTGAATGGATACAGATCGATGATGATACGAAAGCACCAGTTTATCTTGAAATAAAAAAAGCTAACGGTGCTCCGGCTCTTTGGGTTTTATTAGCTGCTTCTGAAGACAAAGAATCCTCTATCCTTGATAAATATTGTTTTTCTATTAATGACATAGGTGAAGAAGGCCAAAATAGTGTTCCGTCAAATTGCTTAACCACAATCACAAATGAAGATCTTGTAACGAAAATCTTTTTTGGCCAAGCCGAGCCTCCGAGATTTGTAATCCTTATAGGGATGAATCAGATCGCGCTGATCGATAGAAATAAGTGGAACGAAAAGCGTTTTCTCCAATTCGAACTAGAGGATATATTCAGCCGTCATGAAGAATCCACTCTTCAGGCAATGGCGGTCCTTCTTCATAAAGACAGTCTCTGCCCAGAAGACGGGACAAGTCTTATAGATCAATTAGACGCCAATTCTCAAAGGCACGCAGCCGGCGTTTCCCAGGATCTTAAATACGCCCTTAGAGAGTGCATTGAGCTTTTAGGTAATGAAGTCCTTTACGACATGAAGCATCGTCTCGGCAGGAACTTTGAAACTGATCCTGTCGATGCCGGACAGCTTACTATTGAATGTCTGCGCTATATGTATCGTATGCTTTTCATGTTGTTCATTGAATCGCGTCCGGAACTGGGCTACGCCCCTATTAAGGCTCAATCTTATCTGACAGGATATTCCCTGGAAAGTCTTAGAGACATTGCTGACAGCGTACGAGACGACGTTACTGAAGTTGGAGAAGGTTTTTATCTTCACGAGTCCCTCTCTAAGCTCTATGACCTTATTTACAATGGTTATCCTAAAAAGGAAGAAGATCTCATCAAGTATTCCAAAGAAGAGAGTCTTCATGACATGTTCTTAATCTCTCCCCTAAAGGCGCATATCTTTGATCCTGAATATACGAAAATGATTTCAGAGTCTAAGATACGCAACAAGGTTATGCTCAGAATCATTGATCTCATGAGCTTGACCAGAGAAACAGGAAGAAGGAACTCCAGACGCGGACGTATTTCCTACGCAAACCTCGGTATCAACCAGTTAGGCGCCGTATATGAAGCTTTGCTTTCATATAGGGGATTTATAGCTGAACACACTCTCTTTGAGGTCAAAAAAGCCGGCGACACTTTCAATGAGCTAGACGTAGGCTATTTTGTAGCTGAAGAAGAACTCGAACAATATACCGAAGCCGAGCGAGTCCGCTATGATAGAGATGATCCAGATGGAAGATATAGGCAAGGAGATCTCAGAAAATATGAGAAAGGCACGTTTATCTATCGATTGGCGGGTAGAGAAAGAGAAAAATCAGCTTCCTACTATACGCCTGAAGTTCTAACAAAGTGTCTAGTCAAATATGCTCTGAAGGAATTACTACAGGATAAAACTGCAGACGAGATCCTTAATCTTAAGGTTTGCGAACCAGCTATGGGAAGTGCAGCCTTCTTGAACGAGGCTATCAATCAGCTTGCGGAAGCCTATCTGAACAAAAAACAAGAAGAAAAAGGAGAGCTGATCCCTGCCGATAAACGCTTACAGGAACTCCAGAAGGTCAAAATGTATATTGCCGACAACAACGTTTATGGCATTGACCTTAACCCTGTTGCTGTAGAGCTAGCTGAAGTCTCACTCTGGCTCAACACTATTTACGAAGGCGGCTATGTTCCTTGGTTCGGAACACAGCTAGTAAACGGCAACTCCCTTATAGGAGCTAGACGCCAGGTCTATCATAAGAATCAGCTAACCACATCAGAAAACGGAAAACGCTGGTACGAAAATGCTCCTGAACGTATTCCCTTTACTAAATTAGATGCCAGCGGAAGAAACATCGCTCGTTCCAGATTCCAGGTCTATCATTTCCTTACCGGTGATCCAGGTATGTGCAAATATACAGACAGGGTCATAAAAGATTTGGAGCCTGAGAATATCAGGCTAATGAAAAACTGGAACAAAGATTTTATAAAGAAGTACTCCGAACAAGAATTCAATTCACTAATTGAGCTATCAAAAGTAGTAGATGTTCTCTGGAAACAGCAAGTCTCAGACAGGCAATTGCTCGAAAGAGAAACGATAACCTCTCTTGATATTTACGGTCAACATGACTCTCGTAAAGATAATCATCTGACTATCCGAGAGAAAGACAAATACCTTTCCAACATCTATAAGTCAGAGAGAGCTAAGAACGCAGGAGCATACGCAAGACTCAAATTTGCTATGGACTACTGGTGCGCCCTCTGGTTCTGGCCAATCACTGAAGCCAATCTTCTACCCACCAGACAAGAATTTATCCAAGATATGGATATGATTCTGCGTGGTGTTATGGGCACTCAATCCAAGCAGGGAAAACAAGGAGATTTGTTTGGGGAAGAAATTTCAAGACCTAAAACACAAAAAGGAACGCAAGGTGATTTGTTTAGCGAAGATCAACCAGAAGCCGAGTCAGAAGAAGAGAATATTAAACAAGTAGATCTCGAAGAACTCTGCACCCTTTACCCAAGATTAGCGCTAGTTAAAAAGATAGCAGAACAAAATCATTTTATGCATTGGGAGCTTGAGTTTGCTGATCTTTTTGCTGAACATGGAGGATTTGATTTAATTATTGGAAATCCGCCCTGGATTAAAATTGAATGGAACGAGCAGGGAATGCTTTCCGATATTCAACCAATGTTTGCTGTTAAAAGATTAACTGCAAGTGAAACAACTAATTTTCGTAATGATGCCTTAGAATCGGAAACTTCAAAAAAGATGTATTTTTCAGAATACGAATCATTATCTGGAGAACAAGCTTTTTTGAATTCTGAGCATAATTATATTGATCTTAAGGGACAACAAACTAACTTGTTTAAATGTTTTTTGCCTCAGGCATGGCAATTTAATACTAGCCAAGGTGTTAGTGCGTTCATTCACCCTGAGGGTGTATATGACGATCCTCAGGGTGGTGCACTTCGAGAAAAATTATATCCGCGTCTTCGCAAGCATTTTATGTTTGCGAACGAGCGTAAACTTTTTCCCGAAGTGCACCACCATACTACATTCAGTTTGAATGTGTATGGTGGTCCACTTGACTTACCTCAATTTGACTCTATTAGCAATCTTTATATTCCTAGCACTATAGAGGAATGTTATGATGGAGATCCTATATTGCCAGTACCTGGAATAAAAGATGAAAATGGATGGTGTACTAAAGGACATCCAAATAGAATAGTACATGTATCAAAAAAAGAACTAACTATTTTTGCAAATATATTTGACAATAGTTCGAAATGGGAAACTGCTCGACTACCCGTTATACACGAAATGCTATATGTTGATGTTTTGCAGTGTTTTGCAAATCAAGAAGTTAATTTAGGGAAGATGTTTGATGAGATATCTGTTTCTGAGATGTGGCACGAAACTAATAGGCAAAATGACGGAACCATAAAAAGGAATGTTCATTTTCCAAACTCAGCGATAGATCTAATTATCTCTGGTCCGCATATTCTGGTTTCTAATCCATTGTTTAAAGCTTCCAGAAGAGTGTGTAGATTGAATAGCGATTATGACAATATTGATTTAACTATAATTCCAGATGATTATTTACAGCGTTGTAATTATAGCCCTAAATGTGATATTACCGAATATGATAACAGAGCTCCAATTACTCCTTGGGGAGAAAAATCTTATTTAAATTATCGTATTTTTATGCGAAATATGCTTGGACAAGGCGGAGAAAGAACACTAGTTCCTGCAATACTTTCACCAAAAATCGGACATGTACATGCCGTCTTAGAAATAGGATTTAAACACATAAATAAACTACCTTTTGTTGAATCGTTATTATCATCATTGCCCTATGATTTTTATATTAAATGTACAGGTAAGAATTCTGGTGGGATTGGTTTATTAAGGCCTCTTCCTTTTATAAATAATGATAAAATTCTTGAAGCATCTTGTATTGCTCTTGTCTTAAATTGCTTAACAAGTCATTATTCAAAATTATGGGAAGAATGTTGGCACAATACCTTTAGGGAAAGAAAATGGGCTAAAATAGATAGCAGACTTAGCAATGATCATTTCCTTTCTTTATCATCAAAGTGGGATAAGAATTGTCCTCTTCGTACTGATTTTGAACGCAGACAAGCGTTAATAGAAATTGATGTTCTTGTTGCAATGGCTTTGGGTATATCTCTTAAACAACTTATTTCTATTTATCAAAGCCAATTTTATATACTTAAAGAGTATGAATCAGATACCTGGTACGATGCAAATGGCCGCATAGTTTTCACTAACAATCGCAGTTTAACAGGTGTTGGTTATTCTCGTCAAGAATGGGAAAATGGGAAAAAAGGGGCTCCAGCAGGTGAAAAATTTTATCGTACTGTAACGGATGATACTATGCCTGGAGGTCCAGTTGAACGTACGATTGAATACATTGCACCTTTTGATAGATGCGATCGAGAAAAGGATTATGAAACGGCATGGAAATTCTTTGAAGATAAATATGGAAAAATATAGGAGACACTATTATGAATCATATTAAAAGTTTGACAATAAATGGATTCAAGAAATTCAAAGATTTTCAGATTAATTTCAATGAAAGTATGAATATTCTTGTTGGAGAAAACGAGTCGGGGAAAAGTACTATTTTAGAAGCAATAAAGGTTGTCTTAAATCAACAATATAGGAGTTCTGATAAGTCAATATTGTGTGATTTATTTAACGTGACTTGTGTTAATGAATTTAAAGATAATCCTAGTGTTAAGACTCTTCCAAAAATTTTAATTGAAATTGAATTTAATCTTGAAAAGGATAATAAAAACGCTGAATATTTTTTTGGAGAAGTTTATGGTAAACAAATTTCACAAGAAGAAAAATATGGCATACGATTTGAATGTAAATTTAATGATGATATCGGAGAAGGCTTAAATGAATTTATATCTCAGGGAAAAATTCCATACGAGTATTATGAAATGTCTTGGACGACTTTTGCTAATAGGCCATATCAATTAATTAAACGTCCACTAAATTTCATATCAATTGATACAACTAATTTCGGCTATCCTTCTTTTAGCTACTTTAATAAATCTTTATTTAATAGTAAATATGATGATAAAGAACGTCAAAGAGCCAAAAATATTTTCCGAGATAAACTAGAAGAAGCATTTAAAGAAATAGAGCTTCCGGATATTGATGAAAGAAGAAAATTTGGAGTCGATAGCAAAAAAGTTGTTTTAGATACCATTTTATCTGTTTACGAAGAATCTATATCACTTGAAAATCGTGGTAGTGGTATGGAGAGCTTGATCAAAACTCAAATAGCTTTAAATAAGAAAAACAACCTTGATGTAATTTTGATTGAGGAACCAGAAAATCATTTAAGCTATACAACATTGATAAAAATGTTACATGAAATTTCCAATAAAAAAGATGATTCTCAAATTATTGTTACGACGCATAGCAATTTAATTACAAGCCGACTTAATCTTAAACATGTTATTTGGATAAACGATTTTGAGTCTGTATCGCTAGAATCTGTTGATAATGATGTGGCTGATTTCTTTGTTAAAGCTGATGACAATTCATTTTTACAATTCTTATTATCTAAAAAAGTAATTTTGGTCGAGGGAGCTACAGAATATATGTTAATTCCTTATTTTTATAAACTTCAAACAGGCAGAACGATTGATGCTGATGAAATTTCCGTTATCTCTTGCAACGGAATTTCTTATAAGAACTATCTAAGAACTGTGAACTGCCTAAATAAAAAGATAGCTGTGATAACAGATAATGATGGTAAAAAGAGCAAATTAGATGATGCTGATTCATTTAACAAGGATGAAGGAAGGAAATTACAAAGAATATTTATTCCAGAGGATTTAAATGAATTTACTTGGGAAGTATGCATTTATAATAACAATAAAAATTTACTTGAAAATATAATTGAAGTTAAGTCTGGAGCTAATTACAAATATCATGATAAAGATTATGATCAAGACCCAGTTCTTGGAAAAATGCTTAATAATAAAGTTGATTCAGCATATAAAATGCTATTGTCTGAGGAAAAATTTTTAATACCAAAATATGTTGAGGATGCTATAGAATGGATAAGCAAATAAATTTAGCTGTTGCAGGCGCAGGAAAAACCTATTTTATTTGTCATTCTATTAATTTGGGTGAGAGAAATCTTATCCTAGCCTTTACGCACGAAAATATTCATAATATTCGAAAAGAACTATTGATTGCCTATGGTTGTATTCCAACAAAAACTACAATATTGACATTTGATGCATTTGTTTATAGGTTTTTTGTATGCCCGTATGAACCCACAATTAAAACTTTTTTTAAATGTGATACTTTTTTGATTAAAGGTATAACTACCTCAAGTCCTCCTCCTAATATAATTAAGAAAGGTGGAAGATGTTTTCATAATCCATATTACATTAATAAGGATTGTTTTGGACATTATGTTGACCAGTTTGGTTATTATTACTGTTCTAGGTTATCAGAAATGATTATGTTTATGGATGCTAAGAAGAACAAAATATTAAAACGAGCTACAAACAGATTAAATTTATTTTTTGATAAAGTTCTTATAGATGAATTTCAAGATTTCAGAGAATTTGATTTTGAACTTATAATTTCTATTTCTTATATTTTAAATAATATTCTTCTTGTCGGTGATTATTATCAACATTCAGTATCCGCAATTAATAATTCTGGGAAACCTTTTAAAGCCGGCAAGACGGATGTTACTTATGCTGATTTTGTTAAAGAGCTTAAAAAACTACATTTCAAAATTGATGATACATCTTTAAATAAGTCGAGAAGATGTTCAGATAATGTTTGTTCTTTTGTAAAAGAGAAATTAGGAATTAATATTGAATCTGATGGGAAAAATAATGGTAATGTTTTATGGATAGAGGATGAAGAAAAATTAATTAGTTATTTAGATAATCGTTCTTTGCTAAAACTTGTATTTAGAGATTCCGAAAGGTTTTCGTTTAATTCTATGAATTGGTCATATTCGAAAGGTGATACCTTTAATGAAGTTTGTGTCATACTTACAGATAATTTTGAAAGTCTTGATAAAGATGATTTTTCGGTTGATGGTATTCCGATATCAACTGTAAATAAACTTTATGTTGCATTAACTAGAACAAAGGGAAATTTATATCTGGTTAAGAATTCACTTTTTAGAAAAGTTAGTGAACAGTATTTTAGAAAATAATTATGTTGGGAGATATGCAGCATGTTACCATCAATACTAGCAAAACAACTAGAGAAAGGTATCTCTGATTATATAGAGACGACCTTTCCGATGACGAACGAACCATTCCGTGGTTCTATTCGTAAGATGCTTGAAACTAAGGACGCTGTTTATCACGATCCTTATATCTCAGTACGCCTTCCTTTCCGCGTTGCTAGTGAGATGCCTAAGTGCTTTACTGCGATACATCCGGCTTATCTTCCTTATGTGCATCAACAGATTGCTTTTGAGAGATTGACAGGAGAGGACAGTCGTTCAACTCTGATTGCTACTGGTACTGGCTCTGGTAAAACAGAATGCTTCTTGTATCCGATATTGGAGTATTGCTATAGGCACAGAGGAGAGAAAGGCATTAAAGCCCTGATTATTTATCCTATGAATGCCTTGGCTTCAGACCAGGCTAAACGTATTGCGGAATTGATTTGGAATAGTCCTGAATTGCGTGGTAATGTTACGGCTGGAATGTATGTGGGTGGATTCGAACTGGTTCCTAATCAAGTTATGACAGCTGATAAGGTGATTACCGACAGAGAAATAATGTTGTCTAATCCGCCGGATATCCTTATGACGAACTATAAGATGCTGGATTATCTTTTAGTTCGTCCGAAGGATGCTAAGCTTTGGAAAGACAATGGTCCAGAAACTTTGAAGTTTGTGGCGGTGGATGAATTCCATACCTTTGATGGAGCGCAAGGAACAGATCTGGCCTGCTTGCTAAGAAGACTTAAATCAAGATTGGCAACTCCTGAAAAGCATATCTGCTGTATTGGCACTTCAGCTACAATGGGATCAAAAGAGAATGAAGAGAATATATTGGAGTATGCCGAAGAGGTATTTGGAGAGCCTTTTGATGAAGATGCAGTTGTAACTGAGGATAGATTAAGTCCTGAAGAATTCTTTTCTGGGCAAGAAATAACTGATAAGACTTTTCCGACGATTGATCAAATTGCTCGTTTGAATAACCTTGTTGATCAGGATAGTGAAAAAGAATATCTAAAAGAAGCTGCTGTTGCTTGGACTAATTTGCATGGCGTTGATATATTAACGCCAGAAGGGAGGATAGAATTAGGGAATCATTTGATGCATCATAGCTTTATGCAATCAATGATAGGTCTAATCAAAGGGAAATATTACCAAGTAAGCACAATAATTGAAGCGTTAAAAACAGAATATCCTGCTTTAGGTGAAATTAAGGATGCTGAAGCAGCAGTTAATGCTTTGCTTGCCTTGATTTCTCATGCGCGTACCGGAAAGCCTGAAAAGTTGCGTCCCTTCTTAAATGTTCAAATACAATTGTGGATTAGGGAACTTAGAAGATTGTTGGCTAAGGTATCTGGTAAGGAGATTTCTTATGCCTTGGCTAATGATCTCAATGAACAACAGGTTAAATACTATTTACCGGTTGTTAACTGCAGGGAATGTGGCGCAACAGGCTGGACATCTATATTGGATGAACATCGTAACGCTACTTTAACGAAATTGGAAACCTTTTATAATCTATTTTTCAATGCTGATGAACAGGTTGTAATGATGTTTCCTCATAATCATGAAGATCATCCCGGAAGGACTGATCATGGTCGTATATGTCCTAACTGTCTTAAAGTTCAAACTGCTGAAAGAGAATCTAATCTCTGTGACAGTTGCGGTACAGAGATGATAGATATTATCATAGCAACCCCAGAACGAACCAGAAGCGGCTCTCAAGATATTAAGCAATATGTTTGTCCCTTCTGCGGATCTAAGAGGGGCCTATCTCTAATGGGTCTAAGGAGCGCAACAGAGATCAGTACTGAAATATCACAGATTTTTGCCTCGAAGTTCAACGATGATAAGAAGTTATTGGCTTTTTCCGATAATGTTCAAGATGCTGCGCATAGAGCGGGCTTTTTCAATGCTAGAACTTGGAGATTTGGACTTAGAAGTGCTATTCAAAGATATGTTCAAGATGGTGGAGCAGGTTTAAATTTTGTTGATTTTACTAGAGGGTTCATCAAATATTATCATGCCAAGTGGGATAATGAGACTTTCGTGAGTTTCTTTATTGCTCCTAACATGGTATGGATGAGCGCTTATGAAGAAATGATAAATAGGCGCAAGTTTGGTGATGATGAAAGAGCCTTAACGTTAATGAAGAATATTGAAAAGCGTATATCCTACGAGATTATGCTTGAATATGGACTCGCTAGCAGAATTGGTAGAACTTTGGAAAAATCTGGCTGTTCATGCTTGGAATTCCCAACAGATGTGATTTCAGAGGTTGGCAAGGTTGTTCATGAAAGAGCTGTTAATGAAATTGGAAATTTGGATAAGGTTGGATTAGATGCTTTTATTCAAATGGTAGCTGGTTATCTTAAGATAATGGCTCAAAATGGCGCTTTTAATGATGATTGTTTCTCAAAGTATTTGAGAAATGATGGTGTAGCGTATTTATTGTCGAATAGCGAAGAAAAATGGCTTCCTGGCTTGCAGGCAGGCAGGAATCTTCCGCGCTTTATATACCAATTGAATGGTATAGGCAGGAAGAGAACAACGTTTGATTCTATTAATGATAAGAAATATGTATCTTGGATATTGTCGTGCAGCGACATCATAATGGAAGATACTGCAGGTGCTGTCTGCAATATTATCATTGAAGAGCTTGTGAGGAGCGGATTGGTAGTTAATATTCAAGCAAACGATGAGTACAGCATCTTTGCTATCGATAAATCTAAGGTTATTATCAGCGATAAAGTATCTTTTGAGAGATGCGAGACCTGTGGAATCACTTATGCTGTTTCCGAGAATAACAAGGCTCTTTGGAAAGATGCTCATTGTTTGAGAAAAGGATGTTCTGGAAAACTAAAAGAAGATGTGTCGGTAGGACTTGATTACTACGGAAAACTTTTCTCTTCCGGTGATATTGTAAGAATCAACGCCAGAGAACACACTGGTCTTTTGGAGCGGGAGAACAGAGAAGCGCTTGAATACGATTTCAAGAGGAAAAAGGATTCTTCAAAAATGTGGGATCCTAATGTCCTAAGCTGTACGCCTACGCTTGAAATGGGTATTGATATCGGCGACCTTTCCTCTATCGTTTTATGTAGTGTTCCTCCTGCACAAGCGCAATTCTTGCAGCGCACTGGCCGCGCAGGACGAAAAGACGGAAATGCTTTGACACTGGCTATTGCTTCCGCTAAACCTCACGATTCGTACTTCTATTCCGAACCTTTGGAAATGATAGAAGGAAACGTTGTATCTCCGAAGATCTTTTTAAAGGCTTCTGCTGTGCTTGAACGTCAATTTGTAGCATATTGTATGGACACCTGGGTAAAAGCTGGCGCTACAGAAGATTCTATTCCGAAGAATGTCAGCCTAGTGCTTAATAAACTCGATGCTCATCCCGCAGATGCTTTCCCGTTTAACTTTTTGCTCTATGTTCAGGATAATCTCACGCAACTTTTAAGTTCTTTTATTCAGCTTTTTTCCAATTATATTGACGAAATAGCAAAAAAGGAACTTAAAGAGTTTGTTAAAGGCGTTGATTTTAAAAGCCCGATGCACCTCCAGGTGTTGGAAGCGTTCAATGCTCTTAAAAAACAGAGAGACTCGCTTTCTAAGAGTATTAAAGAGCTTAATATGATGATCAAGGATCTGGAGAAGAAGCCGAAAGACTCATCATATGAGAAGGAAATTAAGGAATTAAAATCCGAGAAAAACGCTCTTATAAACGTGGTAAAAGAAATCAACAGAAAAGACATATTTAATTTCCTTTCTGATGAAGGACTTTTGCCGAATTACGCATTCCCCGAATCGGGCATAATATTGAGGGCCGTACTTTACCGCAAGGATGATGGAGATGAAGGCGCTTCTAAATATTCAAAATCGACCTATGAATATAGACGATCAGCTTCTATAGCGCTTACTGAATTTGCTCCCAATAACAACTTCTATGTGGATGGGAGAAAGTTAAAAGTTGATCAGGTTGATCTGACTAGCGCTCAATTTGAAAAATGGAGATTGTGTCCGAATTGCTCCCATGCTGAAATAGAAGTGTCCGGCGAAAATACCGCTACTTGTCCAAGATGTGGAAGCCCTGGCTGGGCAGATGCCGGTCAAGTTAGGAATATGTTAAAGGTACAGATGGTCTATTCCAATATGAAGTATGCTGATAGCTTGATATCAGACGACAGCGACGGCAGGACCAACACTTTCTATTGCAAGCAGCTTTTGGTTGACGTTGACGAAGGAAATGACGTTACCTGTGCTTATCAAATGGATAACGATGAATTTTCCTTTGGCTATGAGTTTGTAAAGAAAGCAACTCTTCGTGACATCAATTTCGGCGAGTTAACTCAGGTTGGCGAGAAGTTGATGGTTTCCGGAGTTGAGGAAGTAAGAAACGGATTTAGGATATGTAAACATTGTGGGAAGATTCAAACAGATCAAAATAATAATGCTCATACCTTCTATTGCAAAACAAGAAAATCACCTTCTGGCGAAGAAAATCCATATGAAGACTGCTTATTCTTGTATCGTGAATTTACTACTGAAGCTTTGCGTATTCTGATACCTGCAACTACTTTGGATTCTTCCAAGGTCAGGACAGAATCATTTACGGCGGCTTTTATGCTAGGTATGAAGGAATATTTTGGCAATGTCGATCATCTAAGAGCCGTTGTTAGCGAAGTTCCCGTTACTGATGCTGATTACAGTAAACAATATCTTGTTATCTATGATTCTGTCCCTGGCGGAACAGGGTATCTGAAGCAGCTGATGAATCAAGAAGGCTCGTTGATAGACATATTAGAAAGAGCCCTTCAAAAATTAGAGGACTGTTCATGCAAGGATGATCCTCAAAAAGATGGATGCTATCACTGCTTATATGCCTATAGACAGAGCCGGAATATTGGAAACATATCCAGAAACACTGCAATTAGCATCCTAAAGAAGATTCTTAGCGGGAAGAATAAGCTGACTAAGATTAAGAAATTAGCGGATGTCCCTGTTAATACGCTGTTTGACAGTGAATTGGAACGCTTATTTATATCAGCCATTCCAAAGATGGGAAATAGCAGTCGTAAAGTAGAAATAGAGAAATCCATTATCAATGGAAAAGAGGGTTATAACTTAAAGGTTAATGACGCCGAATGGGAAATAGAACCTCAAGTCAAGCTTGATCACACCCAAGGAGTGAAAGTAACCTGTAAGCCAGATTTTATTATCAGACCAAAAAATAACGACAAAAAACTTCCGGTTGCTATTTTCACTGATGGCTATAAATATCATAAGGACAATGTCGCTGATGATACGCTAAAAAGGGAAGCCATTAGGAGAAGTGGGAAATATAGGGTTTGGGTTTTAAGCTGGCATGATGTCAAATCGGCTTTCTCTATACAAAGTAATTATGCTACGCCAACACTTATTCCTGAACAGATGCCATCAAATATCTATCATCCGACTGTTGGCTATTTAAAGGCAGAAAAACTAAAGCCGTATAGGATGTCTACACTAGAACTTCTTATGCAGTATCTTGAACTAGATAATGCCGAATATTTATTTCAAGCCCAAGCAAAAGCCTATTCGTTATCTTTATTAGTACCTAACGCAACCCAGAACAACGAAGGATTTGATTCTTGGATCAATCAAATAAAGATAATCAATGATCAGGTACATTTTGTAGAAGACGAATTTGTTTATTTGGAAACGTTATTTGGTACATGGAGCCCTCGTGGCACAGATGCACATATTAATGTTTATGCAGGGGTTCCCTTTAACAAAATCAAGTTTGATCCGTATTGTCCCATATCTGTTTGTGCAATGCTCGATGATAGGTTAGATAGTAGGACCAATAAATATGAACAAGAATGGAACGGATTCTGGCATTTCTTTAATGTCATGCAATTTTCGCCTGGTTTCGTTGCACTCTGTAATACTGGATTAGACACATATAGATACGAATCTTTATTTTGATTAATTATAAATAAACATTAGATAAATCATTTGTTATGGAAAGAAAAACATTTTCTCAAGTTTTGAAAGATACATCTTTCAATTGGAAGAAAGAGTATGAAAGACTTTACTATATATTTTATAAAGAATCGCACCATGTAGATATTACAGATTATTGCACCATCAGAGAGTTTATTTCTAAGAGCTTTAAGAAAATAACCTTGCGCGACACTTGTTTGACATTATCCGATTACGATAGTGTCCACAAAAAATGCTTTGGCGAATCTGTTCCGGCCAATGCTGATGTTGATTATTTGCTATCTTTTTGTGAATACTCTTATAATTTGGTATGCGGTGCTAGAGATGCTAATGATTCAAAGATTCCTTATCGTTGGAGAGAGAGAATGAAAGAACCATTAGATCTTTATATAAAACAAGTTTTAACTGTAATAGAAAAAATGGGATATATGTGTAATGAAAAAGAAGGAGAAACTCATATCGTTCCCAAATCTCAAGCAGCTATTTCTGTATCTGAAATACTTAACCAGGATTTGTCGTCTCTCTTATTGGAATATAACCATAACTCCATGAAAGGAAATCTTGAAGGTAAAAGAAGAGTGCTTGAATCACTTGCCATTGAACTAGAAAATTACGAAACAAAACTTGAACATATTAGTAAGGCGCTCCGGTCAGATATTGGATTTTTGCTAAACACCCTAAATATTCGCCATAATAATATTGGGAAAGACAGCAAAAATTATAAAAAAGCTGTGGCTAATATGAGTGATGAAGAACGCGAATATTGGTATGATGAAACCTATCAAACATTATTACTAGTTTTTCTCAAAATTAACCATGTGGAAAGGAAAAAACGTATGAGCGAGCTTAAAAAAAGCTTATAACACATTTTGCTTAATAGCGTTTAAACAATTGAATTTTTGCTTAAAGATGAGGAATATTATATGAAAAAAATCCAACAACCAAAATGGAAAAAACTTGAGTATTCAAAGGGCCAAATTTTAAAAGCTGGGCGGAATATAAAAAAAGGATGTTTGGATTTAGAATCCGAAAAAGTTCTGAACAATTGGCGCGCCTCTCACGCTTTTCCAATGCATGTTATTTATATTCACTTGCGAAGATTTACTAAGAACAAATCAAATATAATTGTTGCCGAAAGATTAAAAAGAAAGGACTCTATTATCAACAAATTAGAGCGGGAGCCATTTATGAGTTTATGGGAGATGCAGGACATAGGTGGTTGTAGAATGGTTGTACCGCCAGGAGAGAATGTTTATGAATATTTCGAGAAATATGATAAATCTCGAAAACGACATATCAAAATTAGAGTTAAAGATTATATAAAGAACCCAAAAGAAGATGGATACAGAAGTCTACATGCAGTATATAAATATCATAGTGATAAACGTGAGGACTACAACAGAAACATGCTGATTGAAATTCAGTTTCGTTCTCGCCTTCAGCATGCTTGGGCAACCGCCGTAGAAACCATGGGGACTTTTAAAAGAGAGGCCATAAAAGCTGGTGGCGGGTCACGTGATATTAGACGTTTTTTTGCTTTAGTTTCATCTCTCTTTGCTATCTTAGAGGGACAACCATGTGTGCCCAATACGCCATCTAGTAAAGAAGAGCTTATAAAAGAAATTAAAGAACTTGATATAAAAAATCAATATCTAGAATTTCTTTCTGGAGTGAAGTCTGCAACTCAGGCTAATAAGGATAAAAAGTTTGATAAAAATGCTGCTTATGCTATTTTGAAATTAAATTACGAAGAAAAAAAGTTGAATATTATCTTATATCAATCCAGCGATTTTTTGGAAGCAAACAAAAAATATGATGAGATTGAACAAACCAGAGAGAAAGATAAAACAGATGCGGTACTTGTTCGTGTGTCTTCTATTAAACAACTGAACGAAGCCTACCCAAACTATTACTTGGATATAACAGGGTTCGTTGAAATTGTCAGAGATCAGATTTACAAATAATTAACGATATTTAGAAAAGTAATAGTGGACTAACTAATCTGGTAAAAGCTAGTAAAATAGATAGAAGTTAGCGAAAATAGTGAGTTTGTAGGGAAAAGGATTACATTCGCTACTAAAATTGGTAGCGGAGAAAAAAGCCTCGCTTGGCGGAGCTTTTTTGTTTGGTGGGGCGGTTTGGGCTGGTGGATAGGTTGTTATGAGGTAAAGTTTAGTAAAATTAATATGCTAGTTAAAATAATAGCGATTGTAATCAAACCTGTAGGAGGTAACTATGCGTGATATTGAAGTGTCGTGGGTGGAGTTGGCTGGGCCGAAGGCGAAGGATCCGGATGCGATCGTTTTGTTGGGAGGGACGTACGGCGGTAGGGGGTGGAGCATGCGGCCTGAGGCGATGGCGATGGCTATCGATCGGGGGCTGTATGCTTTTCATGCGGTGATTTTTGAGGAAGTGCTGCCGGTGGTTTTGGTGCGGAATGCTGCGGGGAAGGTGTGTGGGATTGGGACTCCGCGGGATGTGGGGCCGCTTAAGCTGCTGCTGACGCTGGCGAGGAGCGGTCCGGAGAAAGGGAACGAGAAGACTGTGACCGTGACGAAGACTAGGAATATTGGCGCTAAGGCGAAGAAGACCGTGGCGGTGAAGAGTTCGAAATGATTGGTTGGTTTTTTTGGTTTGTGGGGGGCCCCGCTTGGCGGGGCTCTTTTTTTGGTTTGGTGGTGTGTGGTGTTGGTTTTGGGTTATTTGGTAAAATATTATTTTAACAGTGTTTTTTAATTAACCCTTAGTTTTGGGGAAAGTATGCGTTATATACCTTTGATTCTGGTGTTGCTCCTTGGGGTTGCGTGCTCGAAGGAGGAGGCTGTCGTTACGAAAGAGAAACCCGCGGTGAAAGTCGTGTGCGCTACGGTGGGTAGGCAGGACTTTACGTATAAGATCAATCTGCTGTCAACTCTGAAGGCGAGCGATTATGCGACTGTGTGCGCCAGAGCGACCGGGAATCTGGATGACGTGTGGGTGGTGAAGGGAACGCCGACAGTGAAGGGAGAGACGAAACTCTTCCAGATAGATAAGGAGAATGCGGAAAGGGCCGTGACGATGGCCGAGCAGGATCTGAATGTGGCGAAGAGCAGTTTGGACGTGGCACGGGCGAATCTGGAGCAGGCTAAGGCGGACTTCCATGTGGATGAGCTGAATTATGAAAGGTATAAGATACTGCTGGAGAAGGCCGTGGTGCCCTTAGAGGAGTACCAGGATTATGAAGCGACGTATCTGAAGAGCAAGGCGAAGATAGACGTGCAGGAAGCGAACGTGAAGCTGTCGGAGGATAAGGTGACGCAGGCGGATGCGGCGCTGGGAATTGCTAGGAAGAATCTGTCGGATACCGTGTCCTTGGCGCCTTATACCGGATATGTCGTGTACTGCAATTATCTGGCGGGAGACTTCGTGGGAGTCGGAAGCCAGGTGTGTTTAGTGGCGGATACGTATAAATTGGAAATGTGGGCGGCGGTGCCGGCGGTGTATTATCCCCTGATCACGGCTGGGAAGACACAGTTTACAGTGTATTATGGGGGGGAGAAGGTAGGATCGTATCCTGTCGCGATGAAAGCGCCGACTATCGATGAGAAACTTAGGACCTTCGACATAAAGGGGTATTTGTACAACGAGAGCGGGAATCTGGTGCCGGGAACGCTGGTGCAGGTGGAAATAGAGCTGCAGAGCAAGAACGGGCTATCGGTGCCGCTGGCGTCTGTGTTGCATAGACGGGATAACGATGTGGTGTATGTTCTTAATGCTGATGGGAAGACCGTTAAGGAAGTGCCGGTCGTGAAGGGGCCGGATGCCGAAACTATGATCGAAGTGTCCTCGCCGGATCTTAAGGAAGGCGATATGGTCTTGGTGGAAGGACAGAGCCAGGTAGCTGACGGAGCTGTTGTTCAGGTCATGAATTCTTCGGAGAAGTAGGAGTTCTTATGTTTTTATCAGACGCTTCAACGAAAAGACCTGTCGCGATGTCCTGCTTGCTCATCGCGCTGGTGGCATTGGGATTGAACGCCTACCGCAAGATCTCACTGGAGCTCTTGCCGCAGATGGACATCCCGTATGTCACGATCTCGACGACCTGGCTGGGAGCGACGCCCTCGGATATCGAAAAGGATATCGCAAAAAGAATCGAGGACGCCGTGGCCGGCGTGGACGGGCTTAAGCACATCGACGCCTCCTGTATGGAGAACCTGTGCTATATCTCGCTGGAATTCAACCTGGACGTGGACGTGGACACCGCGGCCGTGGACGTCAGGGAAAAACTCGATACGATCCTGGACGACCTGCCGACGGACGCCGACAGGCCGATCATCGAGAAGATAAACATTAACGCGACGGCTGTCGCGAACATCTTCCTGACCGGCTCGGCGGACGTGGACGATATGTACGACTACGCCGACAACGAGCTGGGCGACCAGTTCGCGGCCTTAAGCGGCGTGTCGGAAGTGACGCTGGTGGGCGGCAACGAAAGGGAAGTGCACGTAGAAGTCGATCGCGAGAAGATGGCGGAAGCGAACCTGACCACCGGGCAATTGGTGGAGAAACTGCAGGCCGAGATCTTGAACCTGCCCTCCGGGCGAGTTAGAGAGAAGGGCATGGAGTTCTCGGTAAGGTTCGACGCCGAGTACGACGCGGTGGAAGATATCGCCAGCCTGGAAGTGGCTAATAACAACGGGCAGAGGATAACCCTGGCGGACCTGGGCAAAGTCTTCATGTCAACTGAGGAAGTGCGGCAGAGGGCGACGCTGAACGGAAAGCAGGGCGTACTCTTAAAGATCGTCAAGAAGTCGGAAGCCAACACCGTAAGGGTGGTGGAGCTTATCAGGAAGCGCTACGAAGAGCTGAGCAAGAATATGCCCGGCGGCATGGAGATGATCTGGGTCTCCGACGACGCCAATATCGTCTCCTCGATGGTAAAGGGCGGCATCTCGGACATCGTCAGCAGTATCGTTCTGTGCGCCATAATATTGATCATCTTCCTGGCGAACATAAGGACGGCCGTAGTGGCGGGCGTAGCCATGCCGCTGACAGTTATCATAAGCTTGTTCTTCGTCTTTTTGACCGGAAACTCCCTGAACACCGCGACGCTGTTGGCTCTTGGTTTGTCAACGGGCGTTCTGGTCTCGAACTCCATCGTCGTGCTGCAGTCGATCGTGAAGAGGTTCCCGGACTTCGACAGTCCCTGGGAAGCCGCCAGAGTCGGCACCTCCGACGTGGCGGTGGCGGTTTTGGCCTCCGCGGGCACGAACGTCGTCGTGATGATCCCTATTTCCATGATGAGCTCCATCGTGGGATTGTTCTTCAGGCCGTTCGCCGTGACGACGCTGATCATCAACCTGGCCTCCATCTTCATCAGCTTTACGCTTACGCCGATGCTGTGCGCTATCTTCATGACAAAGAAAGACAAAGGTATCGGCAAGGCCTTCGAGGACCTCGTGGTGGGGATCCAGCAGAGCCTTGGGGAAGCCTACGCGGCTATCGTGGAGTTTTTGTCGCGCTCCAAGCTTCTGACGGTCGTAGTCGTTATCGTCTGCCTGCTTCTGCTTTTGCAGTCGATGTCCCTCATCAACAAGATCGGCTTCATTTTCACCGAGCCTATCGACCTGGCCAGAGTCTGCGTGAAAGTCGAGTACCCGACTTACTACAACCTCGACAAGACTACCGAGAGAATGGCGGCCATCGAAGCGAAGCTGACGGGATTGTCGGACCTGGATTACTCCATGGTGACGATCGGCAAAGTGGACGGCGACATCAAGGAAGCTACGGAAGGCGTCTTCTTAGGCCAAATACAGCTCTTCTTCAAGGACAAGACGCAGCGTAAGTGGAGTTTGTTCGACAGGCTGGACGACATCAGGGAACTGGTGAAGGACGAGACCGACTGCATCATCACGATCTCTATTTTGAACGCCATGGGCAACCAGCAGCTGCCTCTTAACGTCATCGTTCTCGGCAGCGACCTCGATCAGCTGAACAAGATCGGCTTAAGGTCCCAGGAAGTTCTGGACACCGACGTCAACATCACTACGACCGACACCTCCGTCAGAGACGGCAAAGAGGAAATCAAGATAACGCCCAAGCGCGCCATCATGTCGGACTACGGATTGACAGCCCAGGAACTCGGCTACTGCTTATTAGCCAACATCGACGGTATCAAAGCCGCGGACTACAGGAAAGGCGACCGCACTTACCACATCCGCGTGAAATACCAGGAGATCCCCGGCAAGAACCAGGTCAAGGACTTCACGATCCCCGCGGGCGGGAAGACGGTAATGCTTGAGACCGTGGCAGACATCCAGGACTCCTATCAGCCCAGTAAGGTCTACAGGCGCGACAAGAGCCGCGGCGTCTCCATTATCGCGGACCTGGCGCAGGGCGGGTCTCTTAGCAAAGCTATCAACAACGTGCTGGACACCCTGAAAAAGGAAGAGCTCCTGCCGGCTGGCTACTACACGGAAACTTCGGGCTCCTCGGAATACATGGACGAGGCTATCCCGGACTTTATGGAAGCGGCCATCATGGCGGTCTTCCTTACGTTCTTAACGCTGGCGGCCATCCTTGAATCCTTCACGAGCCCGATCTACATCCTGACCACCCTGCCTTTGGGCTTGGTGGGCGTCATGTGGTCCCTGTTCATAACAGGGCACCAGGTCTCCATTTTCGTGCTTTTGGGCGTAGTGACGCTGATCGGCGTGGTCGTGAACGCGGCCGTGCTGTTCATCGACTGCGCGAACCAGGCCGCGGCGGGCGGGCTCTCTAAGCGCGAAGCCATGATCTTCGCCCTGAAGGACCAGTTCACGCCGGTCATGATGGTGACCTGCGCCAGCGCCATCGGCATGCTGCCCATGGCGCTGGCAAAAGGCATCGCGGCGGAATTGCGCGTCTCTATCGGCATTATTTCCGTGGGCGGCGTGACCTTCTCGGGCATCGTCATGATGTTCGTCCTGCCCATGGTTTACCTGCTCTTCGCTTCTGACAAAAAGAAATCCGTATAAATAAATTAAGGCAATTGTATGAAGATCGCTTTTCATGAACTGAATTACCCCGAAGGCAAAGTAAAATACAACGACGAGCGCTTGCTCGCGCTGCAGGAAAAATTCAAACCCGACAAATACTCCCCCTTCTTCGCGGAGCTGCACAAGGACGAATTCGTGCACGCGGACGCCATAATCATCCTGGAAGACGCCATCCTTGATCTCCTTATCGAGGATATGGAGAAGATCGAGACGCGACTCGAGAGGGCGGAGAGCGCCGAGGAGAAAGCGCTTTTAGAGAAATGCCGCGACATCCTGAACGAGGAGAAGCCTCTTTGCGACGCCGAATTCACGGACGCCGAAAAGGAGATCCTGACGGTCCTGGCCTTTTTGAGCTACAAGCCCACGGTCATCGTGAAGGAAGCCCCGGACGTCAACGAGGCCATCAGGCTCTGCCTTGAGAAAGCGAAGATCATGTTCTTCTACACCGCCGGCAAAAAGGAAGTGCACGCCTGGCCCGTGCCCCTGGGCTCGGACGCCGTGACCTGCGCCGGGAAGATCCATTCCGACCTGGCCCGCGGCTTCATCAAAGCCGACGTGGTTTCTTTCGAGGACTTCATGACGGTCTTCAATATGTCGGAGGCCCAGAAGAAAGGCCTAGTGAAATTAGTGGACAAAAATTATATAATTGAAGACGGAAGCATCATAGAGATACGCTTCAACGTTTGATATCTCTCACCCACCACCCCTTAAGCATGCGACGATTTGCTTTAATGCTCATTTTCGCCGCGCTTTGCGCCGCCAACGCCCAGGCTAAGCACGACTGGACCGTGCACCCTGAGCAGGTGAAATGCAAGTTCACATCCAACCTGAAGGGCTGGGTGGTGGGAATGACCGTCATAACGAACTTTACGACCATCCCGCCGAAGGGCATCTATTATCCCGGCATCAAGATCTTCACGAATCTGGTTGCCCGGGGCGCCAAGCTTGTCTGCTACAACATGTGGGAAGGACCGGAAGTCGGCACGGACGCCGAACTGCCCTTCAACATCAAGAAGAACTCCTGGTATTACAAGGACGAGGACGATCCAACCGTCAGCTATTTCCCGGACAAGAGAAAGTTCAGCTACGCTTATCCCCAGAAGGAATATTCGGAACTAGACTACTGCCTAGTTTACAACGATACGATCTATCCCGTCAACGTCAGCGCCATAAATTCCAAACTGATGTACAAATCGACCTTGGCGGAGCCCTTCTCCGAAGGCTTCGACATCGTTGACGACGAGATCAACATGGGCCTTTACTCCATGCAGACCAACAGGTGGTTCATAGGCGACACCGTCGATCTTGCGACCGCCAACAATATCGTCTATAAAGGCGGCGTGTCCCTGACCAACGGCTGCAAGGTAAAAGTCACTTTCAACGCCAAAAGCTGGGCCCTGAACTACAAGATAACGGACCCCGTGGGGAAATGGGTGGTGCCGGGAAGCAACCGGGAGCTGGGCGTGAAATGGCTGAAGCTGGACGGCAGGGAAATAACGGACGGCATGCAGGGCGACGGCTTTTTGTTCACCAACGACGTTTTGGTGCTGTACAATTACCGCGGCAAGAAGATCGAGTTCAAGGGCGGCCTTGACATCATGAGCCCCTACGGCTCCACCAACATCTTCGAGAGCATGGATCACTCCCTTTGCGGCAAATACGGCTTCTGCAACTTCCTTGGCTACGGCAGAGTGGTCTTCCGCGGGCCGGAGACCGCCCTCGGGCACAGAGACTGCGCCATGCTCCTGAACGAGACGGACAGCTTCAATGCGGACGACATGCCGGAAGTCATAGTTGACAACGAGTACTACATCTCCGCGCCCTTTGAGCTTCTCATTGACGGAAAGAGCGCCATGCTGAACAAGGAAGGTCCGGGCTGGAAATACCAGCACGGCTCCCTTTACCTGAATAATTTCCAGGGCACGAACATCTACTGCGACGGGTATCTCAAAGTCTTTTTGGAACCAAACTCCAAAAACACAGTTAGGGATCTCTTCGACTCCGGCTACGGCAACATCCGCTTCTTCGGCAGCGAGAACGCGACTCTCACCGTAGGCTCCTTCGACCACTCTTACGGCGAATTAGCCTTCTCCAACATAACCCTGAACGTTACGAAAGAGGGGGCGGACGCAGAGCTGTCGATCTTCTCCGGAAACATGTACGGAAAAGATTCCGTAATAAACATTTTCCATCACGACGAAAACGACACAGCCATGCTTTACGTCGCCAGCGGCAATATCGCGCTGACGAACTGCGTTCTCAACATTAACGCCAACGACGATCTGGCCATGATGGCGGACGGCAATCTGCAGCTCGTGGATTCCACAGTCACAGCGGACGGCACGCTGGAAATAAGCAACGACGCCAGGCTCTTCGATTCGCAAGTGACGGTCGGGAGCGCCGGCGATTACTCCCTGCGCGTCTTCGGGAACTTGCTGTCCTCTGGTTCCAGGCTGGACCTCGGCTCCTGCCTCGACGTTTACGGGAACGCCGACATTACGGGAGGCATAGCGACGCTCGCCCCCGACGACTTTGGCGACGCCGTTTCCGTCCAGGGCTTGACGAAAGCTAAAAATGCCGAGTTTAACATCACCGGCAGCGCCTCCTTCCTGACCAACGTATATCTTAACGACTGCGTGTGCGAGATCTTCTCCAAGGAGACCAACGCCTTCCTGTGCGACAATACCATTTCGCTTACCAAAACGAAACTCAAAGCCACCAGTTTGACGCAAGCCCTTGCCTGCAAAGACTTCCTGGCCAACAATTGCTACATCTTAGCCGAAACGATAAGAAGCGGATTCGGAGTCGTAGCGGAGACCGCGACGCTGAAAGGCCGGGAAGGCGAAATCATTGGATGCGTGAAATGCGATGAATTCTTAATGGAATCCGGCAATTTCACCGCCAGCGGCGACGTTGCGCTGGAAGCCGAAACGAGCATCGAATTCCGGGGCGGCAACGCGACTCTTACCGGCTTTATTGAAGCGATATCCTGCCCCTTCAATGTGATCCTGGCCGACGACAGCGAGGAAGATCTCAGCGGCTTCAAGTTGATCGAGATCAAAAACGGGTTCGTGATGAGGAAAGAATGACACGGCGGTCACTTTATTTTGCGGCCGCCGCATTGGCGGCCTTTTTGCTTTTCGGCTGCGCCTCACCTGACGCTATACCCGCGGGCGTCGCGTCCGGGCCGAGCGCCGTCAGCGATTACCTTAACGTCGAGGACGTCGTAAAGGACGCTGAAAACAAAGCGGCCGAAAAAAGCGTCGCGTCGGAAAGGACCAACATCTCGCCCGCCGACTTGGAGCAGCTTGGCGAAACGGAGCCTCCTCCGCCTCCGCCCCCTCCCCCGCAGCCGAAAACAAGAAAAGGCGACGGCCCTTCGTCGCTCCCCATCTTCATGTACCACCAGGTAAGGAACGACAAAGCGGGCGACATGATAATTTCTAGAGGAAAGCTCGAGGAAGAGCTCGCCTATCTGCAAAGGGAAGGCTACTATTCCATCTCACCCGCCGAATGGCTCGACTACTGCGATGGGCGTATAGGCCTTCCTAAAAAGTGCGTGATGCTTACTTTCGACGACGGCTGGAAGTCGCAATACCAGAACGCCGTCCCGCTTTTGGAAAAATACGGCTTCCGGGGCGTCTTCTACGTCTACCCCGACTTCGTGGGAGGAAGCGCCGCCATGAACTGGAAGCAGATCAAAAGCCTCGCCAAGAGAGGCCATACGGTAGGCTGCCACTCTATGACGCACCCGAAGCTGACAAAAAACCGCGGCGAAAGCGACAGAGCCTACGCCGCCAGACTAAAAGAAGAGATCATAGAAGCGAAAAATACCATAGAGGACAAAACCGGCTTAAAGATAACGGACTTCTGCTACCCCTACGGCTACTACAGCGAGGAATGCTTCAAGCTTCTTGACAAAGCCGACTTTGAAACCGCCACGACCGTCAACGCCGGGCAAAACTCAAAAGACTGCGATCCCTACCTCCTCTCCCGCTATCAGGTCAACCAAAGCACCTCTCTTTCCACTTTCGCCTCCTGGCTCACTGAGCCCTGCGCGGAAGCAAGCTTAGAATCTCCCGGCGACGGGGGATCAGCCAGGATACAGGGAACGGAATGCCGCCTTACGCTCAGCGACGAAATGCTCCAAGCCTGGCGCCAGGGCGGGGAAATGACCATCCGCTGCAACCACGAGCATCCCCAGTTCCGATTGGACGGCAACACGCTCGTGTTCCAAGCCCCCAAAAACGACGCCCACGTCACCTGCGCCATAAAAATTAAAGCCCGGGACGGCAGGACCTACCGTCGCTCCTTCTTCTTCACGCAGGGGAAATAAATGACCCCGGAACGTTTGGAAAAGATCAAAGCGGTCCTGGAAAATAGGACTGATTACTGCGTTCCCGTCCTGGACAACGTTTACGACCCCTATAACTTCGCGGCGGTACTTAGAAGCTGCGAAGCCTTCGGCCTCCAGGAAGTCCACATCATCACCACCAGCGAAAAATTCGAGCTGGAAAGAAAGATCTCCAAAGGCTGCGAGCGCTGGCTCGATCTCAAGTTCTGGCATTCGCACAGGTCGTGCTTCGACTTTCTCCGTCAGGAAGGCCGCCTCATCGTCGCCACCGCCCTCCCCAAGGACGGAGAAAAAGTCTTCCCCCTTCCCGAACTGCCCCTAGACCGCCCTCTCGCCATAATCTTCGGCAACGAGCATAGGGGCGTAGGGGAGGAAAGCTTAGCTGAATGCGATTTAAAGGCCTTTCTCCCCATGTACGGGTTCGTAGAGAGTCTGAACATCTCGGCGGCCTTCGCGGCCTCGCTAGGGGCCCTCTTGCCGCGTTTGCGCAAAGAGCTGCCAGGCTGCACCCTCTCCGAAGCGCAAAAGTCCGAGATCCTCTCCCGCTGGCTCGCCGACGAGCCCAAGCGCAACAAGCGCCAATAAGCAAACACCCCCCCATAAATCTAAATCGTAAATCACGAAACACCCCCCGTAAATCTAAATTTGATTTAATAAGTTTCGTGCTACGAATATCATGGCAACAAAAAGGCTCTCCTGAGAAGGAGAGCCTTTTTGCGTTGAGCGCGGGAGCGCTTACTTTCTGCGGAGGAAGGCTGCCAGGGCCAGGAGCGCAAGGGCCGCGAGGGCCGGTTCCGGCACGACTTCGAAGGTCGTGTCCGCGTCCTTCACCGTGCCGCCGTACGGGAGAGTGTCTTCGCCTTGGACCACGTAGCTGCCGTTGGGCAGATAGAACTGCAGAGAGCCGTAGGGGAAGAAGAGGTCTTCTTCGATGAAGTGCCCGCGGCCGTAGTAGGTGTATTCGAAGGAAGTGTCGTTTAGCTTCACGCCGTAGATGGTGCGGTAGGTCTCCTGGTCGGGCAGGATCTCGGGAAGGATCGCGCCGTAAACTTCCTTGCCGCCTTCCTTGTCGAGGGGAGCGGGGCATTCGCCCATGGCCGTGCCCGGGCCGATAGGCATGCCGGTGACGGAGAGGGCGTAAACGGAGCAGTTGCTAAGGTAGATGTTGGGTCCGCGGCCGCTGTCTTCCGGGCCGCAGCCGGCGCCGATGCCCGCGCCGCCTTCGCTTTCCGCCGTGATGGTGCCGCCGGTGATGGTGACCGTGCCGGCGGGATAAGTGTTGTGTCCGCCTTCATCGCCGCAGCCGATAGCCGCGCCGTTGAAAGCCATGGCCGCCACATAGCCGCCCTCGATGGTGATGGTGCCGGCGTAGCCGCCCCAGCCGGTGCCGCCGCCGATGCCCGCACCGTAGGCGCCGGCTACGGCGTACACTTCGCCGCCCTTGATGGTCACGTCAGCGGGAGACTGGGAGCCGCCGCCAATGCCCGCGGCGTAGGGCGCGCCCTGAGCCATAACGGAGCCGCTCTCGATAACGATGGGGCCGTTGGCTTCGTTCTCGGCGCCGCCGATGCCGGCGCAGGCGTAACTACTGACATCTTCTCCCGTGGTGGCGATAGCCGTCACGGAACCCTCTTCTCCTCCGTCCCTGATCGTAAGGGAGGCGTTCTTGGCGACGTGGATGCCGCATCCTCCGCCGGAAACGAAAGCGTTGCTGCCGGTGAGTTCCAGTTCGACGATAGCCGCCTCGATGTTGAAGGCGCAGGCGTTGGTGGTGGAGACCAAAGCGTGGTTCAGTTTGATCTTGTGGACGCCGCTGCTGACGTTGATGACGTACTGATCGACGCTAGTGCCTATTACTTCATAGTCCTCGTAGAGGCCTTTGACAGCAGAACCGGAGTCAGTGTAGCCTTCCACGCCGTAGGAAGTGAACAAAACGTCGCCATACTCAACGGAGAGTGTTACGGAACCGCTGGCTTTCTTGAAGAAGGAAGTGTCGGCGCCGTCAACGGTGCCAACGTATTCGTTTTCTCCGCAGGTCACCGTGTATTCGCCGTTGGGGAGATGGAAGTAAAGATCCGGAGTCATGGAATGTCCTTCGCCTTCGTAAACGTAGGAGAAGCTCTCGTCGCCTTCCTTCTTGACCGTGCAGGTGAAGACGCCGCCCTCTTCCGGCTTGGCGCCGAAGATGGTCACTTTGTAAACTTTTTCATTCTTGGCGTTGACGAGATCCGGGCACTCGGAGTGGTTCTTGCCCTGGCCGATCTCTTCGCCCTGGCTGGAGTAGGCGTAGATGGTGCCGCCGGAAATAGTGATCTTCGGACCTCTGCCGCTGTCGCCAGGCCCGTTGCCGGTGCCGATGCCCGCGCCTTCCATGCTGTAAGCTTCAATGGTGCCGCCCGTGATGGTGACTGTGCCGGCGGGATAGTCGTTGTGGCCGCCTTCGTCGCCGCAGCCGATGCCTGCGCCGTTATTGGCTTCCGCATAGACGTAGCCGCCCGATATGGTGATCTTCCCGGCCGAGCCTTCCCAGCCCGTGCCGCCGCCGATGCCGGCGGAGAAATGGCCGCCGAAGGCGTAAACGGATCCGCCGTTGATGGTCACGTTGGCCACGCCGTGGGCGCCGCCGCCCAAACCGGAAGCATAGACCGCGCCGCGGGCGTAAACAGTGCCGCTCTCAATTACGATGGCTCCGCTGTTTTCCCCAGCATAGCCGCCCAGGCCAGCGCAGCCGTTGGATTTTCCGTCTTCCAATTCCGCGGTGGCGATAGCCGTCACTGAACCTTCTCCGGTAATGGTAAGCTTGGCTTCCGGATCAACCAGGATGCCGCAGCTGGCGCCGGAAACGAAGGCGTTGCTGCCGTTGAGTTCCAGCGTCACAGCGCCGCTATTGATCTCGAAAGTGAAGCTGTTGCTGGAAACGATCTGCACGTCCGTCAAAGCGATCTTGTGCGTACCGCCTTCTACGGTGATGCCGTAGGGTGATTCGCCGGAACCCTGGAACGAATACTCGTCGAAGGCGCCGGTCACCGCGCCGCCGGAAGTGTTATAGCCGGTGACGCCGTCGGCAGTGAAAGTCGTAACGCCGTAGGCGGCGCTCAGGACCGCGGTCTCAGCCATGGCGCCCATGGCCGCAAACACAGCAAACAAAACAAACGCTTTTTTCATTTAATTCCCCCTTGGGTAGTTGATTTACATCATTATATTTTAGCAAATGCGGAGCAGGGGAATAAAAAGGCTCCCCCGGAACGAGGGAGCCTTTCGCTAGCAAAAAAGGTAGATTGTCGGGATCTACTTCCTGCGGAGGTAGAGAGCGAGGAAAGCCAGCAGCGCGGCGAGCGATGCTGGTTCCGGCAAGACCACGAAGGAAGCGCTGCCGCCGCTGATCGTTCCGCCCGTGAATCTGCCGTTCGAGCCTGTGATCACATAAGAGCCGTCCGGCAGATAGAAATAGAGATCGTTGCTGTCGGCATAACCCGTGCCGGTGTAGGAGTAATCGTAAGCAGAACCGTCTTTCTTCGTAGTGAAAGTCACTTCTTCCGAAACGCCCATGATATGATAGCCTGAGGTTTCTGGTGCGACCATCGCGTTCTGCAGAGTCGCCTGATAGACCGTTTCGCCGCCTTCCCTGGTCCGAGCCTGATCTATTGGAGAGCCATTGGCGGAAGAAGCCCAGACTGAGCCGCCGCTGATGTAGATATCGGGGATGGTTCCGCCATCGCCGCCGCCTATGCCCGATCCGTCCGTGCTAGTGGCTTTTATCGTTCCGCCGGTAATGATTACTTTGCCATGATATGTGGCGTCTTTGCCGGATCCGATGCCTGCGCCGTCATCAGAGGAAGCTATGATATTTCCGCCGGTAATGGTGAGATCGCAGATGCTTCCCTGGCCGCCGCCGATGCCTGCGCCATGATGACCTATTGCGGTAATGTTGCCGCCGTTGATGGTCAAATAACGAACCCAGGCCGAATCGCCGTAACCGCCGCCGATACCAGCGGCGCCTTTCGCTCCTTCGGCTGTGATCGTTCCGCCGTTGATTATCATTCTGCCTGGCTCTTCTTCATGGTAACCGCCGATACCTGCGCCCGCTTTGTAATTTCTTCCGATAATTTCATCGTCAAATTCATCATCAAATTCGTCGTCATCGCTGTGCTTGCCGCCGTAAGCAAAGAGAGAGCCGGTGCTTTCAGAACAAATCGTCAGCGTGGTGCCTGAAGATACGAAAATACCGGCGTCAGAGGAAGAGCGCAGCGTGTTGACGCCTTTCAAGACCAATTCTACAGAGGCATTTTCTTCCAAGCGGAAGGCGGACGCAGCGCTGATATTGCAGTTTTCCAAAGTGATCTTATTAGTGATAATTGTTGTCTCTGAATAGACAGCAATGCCGTATCTTGGCCGTTGATCGTCTTCGTAGTCCGGAGCGTATGTGCCTTTTATGATATAGTTGTCGCTGGCGCATATAGTCGTTCTCCAATCAGGATCGTAAGGGTCTGTGTATTGATACGCTTCGCTATTTCTGAAATCGAAGTATATGGGACCGTCACTGATATCCAAAGTCAGATTTTCACAGAAATAAAGGTTCAGCTCGCCTTCCTCGCCATCACGGATCCTTCCCCAGAAGTACCGGCCGTTGCTGCCCTTGACGTCATATTCGTCGCCGAAAAATTCGGCGCTTGGCAGATAAAAATACAGATCATTATCGTTGTCGGCGGTATAGCCGGATCCGAAATAAGTGTAGGGATAGTCGCTGCCGGATCTGTACATGGTGAAAAGATAACTTTGTCCCTGATCAGCGAAGGCCTCGCGCACCGTCGCCAAATTGACGCGTTCGCCGTTAACGCCCGTACGCGGATCGGGGCAGGAGGAGGAGACGCCGGCGCCGACTTTGTCTCCGCCGCCGGTCGATGTCGCTTTGATAGATCCGCCGCTGATGTAAATGTTCGGGCCGTAGCCCAGTCCGCCGGCTCCGATGCCCGCGCCTTCCCTGCTCTCGGCTTCTATCGTTCCGCCGGTTATGGTCACAGTGCCGGCCGGGTCATTGGAGGCATACCAGGCATGCCCGATGCCGGCGCCGGTGTCGCTTTTGGCTTTGATCCGGCCGCCGCTTATCGTAACGTCGCAGGTGCCGTACCTGTAATTGCCGCTGCCGCCGGCGTTGCCGCCGCCGCCGATGCCCGCACCGCAGCCCAGGGCTTCCGCCGTGATGTCGCCGCCTGTGATAATCACGGTGCCGCGGCCTTCATAGCCGCCGCCGATGCCCGCGGAATAATAGTCGCCGCGCGCCGAGATAGTTCCGCCGTTGATGGTGATGACGCCGGAATTTTCCCCTCTTACGCTGCCTATTCCGGCGCCGTAGGTGGATTCCAGCGCGGTGGCGGTCAGGGACCCTTCGCCCTGAATGGTCAAACTGGCGCCTTCAGGCACATGCACGGGAGAACCTTCCTTTTCAAACGGCATGGTAAAGGCGTTCTGACCGGACAAAGTCATAGTGACGCTGGCGCCGGGCGACATGTCGAAAGGTATCGTTTCGGGATAGGTGATGTTAACGTTCCTGAGGGTAATGTTGTGCGTGCCGCTTTGGACCTTGATCACGTAGTCTCTATAATACGGGGAACCCTCGATGATGTATTCGTCATACGATCCCTCAACGTCTTCGCCCTCGGGATCCTTACCGCTGACGCCTTCGGAGGTAAAAGTGATGGGAGCTTCCGATATATCGAGAACCACGGTCTCGGCAAAAGCAGCCAGGCTCGCCAAAGCGAGAAAAAGAAGTAATTTGTTCATAGACATTTTTATTTTTCCTCTTTGAAATTTATTTACATTTACGGGATAATTATTGTACTACAAAAGCGGAACACTGGCAAGGATATAACAAAAATCCTTGCCTCTTCGCGGAAATAGGGTAGCAATTTCACTATTGGGGTAATTTGTGGCTTGATATTACCCTTATTAGTTGGTATAATACCCTTAAAACGATTGGAGAATTTATGCAGTCACTGAACGAAAAATTTTTGTCTTCCCTGCTTTTCAGCAAGGAGCAGCTGGGAACCTTGAAGCGCCTGGGGGAATACCAGGGCATGCAGCTTTTGTTCGCGAAGCAGACGCCGGAAACGCTGGAGTCTTTAAGGCACATCGCGCTGATTGAATCGAGCGAATCGAGCACGAGGATAGAGGGCAACGTTACGCCGAGGGAGAGAGTGAAGGCCCTGGTGAAGGAGGAATCGAAGCCGCAGAACCGCTCGGAACAGGAAGTGGCGGGATACAGGGACGTTTTGGCGCTCATCCATAAAGAGGGGACGTACATGCCCTTCGCGGTCGACACGATCCTGAAAATGCACAAGACGCTCTACGGCTATATGCCGGAGGAAGGCGGGAAATTCAAAACGACCAACAACGAGATCAGGGAATACAATCCCGACGGCACGCTTCTGAGAGTGAGGTTCCGCGCGGTTCCCGCGGCGGAGACGCCCCAGGCTATGGAAGATCTTGTTTCCTCTTACAGCAGGGCCATCGGCACGATGGACATCGAGCCCTTGATCGTCATTCCTCTGACTATTCTGGATTTCCTCTGCATCCATCCTTTCAGGGACGGCAACGGCAGAATAGCCAGACTGCTGACGCTGCTTCTGCTTTACCATTGCGATTACAACGTGGGCCGCTACGTTTCTCTGGAAAGGATAACCGAGCAGGCCAAGACGGAATATTACGCCGCTTTGAAGGCCAGCTCCGACTTTTGGCACGAAGGCAAGCACGACGTCCATCCCTGGCTGAATTATTTCTGGGGCATGCTTTTGAAGGCTTATCACGAGCTGGAGGAAGGGGTGCGCGGAATGGGCACGGGCAGAGGAACGAAGAGCGAGCAGGTGAGGGCGGCGGTTTTGAAGCGCTTTGTGCCCTTCAGCCTTTCCGAGATCGAGGACGACTGCCCCCTGGTCAGCCACGACATGGTAAGGAACGTCCTGAAGAAAATGAAAGAGGAAGGCCTCATCCGTCCGGAAGGACACGGCCGCGGCGCGAAGTGGGTCGTCAACAGGATGACAGTGGCGAAATAGCGGTCAATTACTTTTAACAAAGTTTAAGTTCAATTCAACGTCCGATAGTTTGGCTGTTAGGGCAATTTTTACAATTTCTCCTTCCTGAACAGTCTCTGGAGTTCCTCCCGCAGCTTCTGCTTTTTCAAAAGAAAAGCCCTTCGGAATGTGAAAAACATATGTTTCCTTCGTTTCAGGCACGCATTTCAGTTTTAATTTCAAAACCGAACCTTGCCAGACTATATCCTCAACGCTCACGGCGTCCATGCTGACATGTCTGCTGGAACCTATCAATTGCGGAATATCAAGTTTTTCTCTCAAGGCAATCACTTTTGTCCTGCCATACGGCAAACAATCCCAATGCATCCTGCCTTTTATTTCGCCAAGATATTTCTGTTCCCAGAAATCATATCCAAGATAAGTTTTAGTTGGATCAAGGCCAAGTTTTTCCATCGGCGTGTCATCTTCAACAAGCGACCAGATCGCGTTTCTTTGTGCAACGCACCACTGACCGTAAGGTTTTTCGATATGAATAGCCCACAAGGTTGAGAACGGCGAAGCTACTCCCGGCTCCACGCTCGGCCCCATCTGTTTCATAGCCATCTCTTCCGATATATCGGAATCAAAATACTCCCGGCTGTATATTCTGGCGGAAGGATGATTGGGATGTATGTCGCCGCATTCCGCGGTTCGCGTTTCTAAGGCCGGCAAGCCTCTTTGCAACATATAAATCAGTTCATCTGTCATCTGCTCGTTTTTATCACTGTAGGAAAGAAGTCCTCCCGTCAGCGAAACGTTTGACACTCTGGTGCGTGACCATTCCGGATGAGCGTGCATAACTATATGGTCGGGATCGTTCAGGAAAACTATTCTGTGCGTGGAATAAAATTCTGCTGAATAATAAAGCGATCTGTGAAAATCCTCCCAGTTCCCGCCGCAATCCACCGACACGCGGCAGGCGTCGAAAGCGCCGGCTATCTCGTTCATCATTCCCCAGCACGACATAAGATACATATCGTCTCCGCAGGTCAGCCTGGCTGCCAAGGCAAAGTTCCTGAAACGTCTTCTGGCCTCCTGTGGCTCGTAAGCGACGTTCAGTCCGTCCAGGAAAGTATGCCGCATTCCGTCAACTTTCAGATAAGTAAATCCGGCATCCTTGATATATTTAAAAAGAGGCGCATAATAATTTGTGATCGTAAAATCTGACATGTCGGCCATATACCTAGTCCAATGCGACTTAGTAGGCGTACCATCGGGCTTCCTGCACAAAATGTCCCTTTTGTCTTCGGGCTGCTCGTAGGCAAAGAGATCCGTGTTCATCCAAATGCCCGGCTCCAAGCCCCTCGCCTTTATGATCTCTGCAATTTGAGGCGGACCTTTGGGAAATCTTTTTGAAGTTCCCTTGAAAAGGTTAACCAGATTGACTTCTCTTCTATCCGGACCTGGAGAGCGGAACGGCTCGAAACGAGTGAACACCTTCCCTTGAAATCCGTTGTCCACCTGAAGAAAATTCATGCCGTAAGGCTTGAAATTTTTAGCGATAAAATCAGCCGTTCGTTCGATTTTACCATCGTCCAGATCGTAATAGTATGCCACCCAGGAACACCAGCCGTTCATGCTTCTGGGATTCAGCCGCCTTATCCATGGCTCATGATTTCGGTATCCCAAATGATCCCGGTAATAATGCGGCCTGAAGTAAAAACTCATGAAATGATTGGAAACCACAGCCGTAAAGGACGCAGACAACGTCCCGTCCGCTTCTCTTTTCATTTTAGTGTCGTCCCACTTCCATCCGTCGCAGTACCATTCCAAACAGGCATCTTCATCCATGTCATACAACCCGTTGACGCCGTAAACAAGGGGGTTGCCAAGTTGAGCCAGTATGGCTTCTCCGCCGGCTGCTCTTCTGGTTCGCAATATGCCCGCGTTTTGACGGAGATTAACCTTAACTTTAACATTGTGAACACCGTCATCAACAATGAGCAGGGTGTAAAGCTCTCTAAGCGGGGAAGAGGAAAAGACATCGTCGGAGTTGGCGTGATATGGAACCTGCAGCCCTTTCTCAAATTCGATCGTAATGAACTGCCTGTCGTTAAAGTTTAAGACCCGCAATCCGTCCTCGCTTTTCGCGCAAACGATATGCCCTGCCGAAGGAATCTCCTTTAGGACAAACTCAGCCTTAACGCCAAATGATATAAGCAACAAAGCTGCAGTCAAAAGATAAAATTTAGTCATAATTCTCCTCTTCCAGCTTCGACTCCAAAGCCTTCCCTTTTGGGGTTAATGGTTAAACGGACAGGTTTTGTTTCATATTTTTCACCGTCGAAAACAGAAATATAAAAATCAAAAGCCCCCTCTTCTTCCGGAATTCCTCTTAATTCTCCGTCAAATGTTACATGCAGACCAAGAGGAGGTTTTCCCTTAGTGCTAAGAAGCCAGAAGCACGGGCGTCTAGAGCCTCCTCTGACCTTCAAACGATAAAAATACTCTCTTCCTAGGTATCCGTCTGGCAACATTTCGTCAATATCTATGAGCAAAGGTGTTGATTTGGGATCAAATGGATCAGTGCCGTGCCTAATCTCGTAATTATCGTCAAATCCGTCTTTATCAGTGTCTCCTGGGATCCAAACATAAAAACTACGCTGCCTGCTGGTTCTCAAATTGTCTTGATCATCAAAAGCAGAGACCATCCAGTTATAAAATCCTATCTCTGTAAAATATTCTGATATTGGCAAAGCAATATGGGTATATTCTGTCGTAATAGATAACGAATCGTCGTTATGAAACAACTTTAATATGTAATTAACATTGCTCCCCTCGGGATCAACAGATTCGCTCCAAGTAAAATAATTGGTTAAATCAACATTCCACACGTTGTTCGTAAGATAGAAAATCGCTCCATCGGTTGGTGCAATCAGCTCTGGAACGGAGGGAGCGAGATTATAGTTCCCAAACAACATGTTGCAAGTTATAGGTAGTTCCTGGCTGTATGGCCCATATTGATCAACGACTCTCACCCATTCCTGAGTCACGCCTTTGTTCATTGTTTTGGGGTCCAATATCAAAACGAAATTAAGTTTTTGATAGTTAGGACTGGTAAAAGTGACGGAAACATCATCAGGCATTTCTGGCAGAAAATCCGGCCAAAGCACGCTTAGTTTGTTTGTTAGCAAAATCTGAACTGGCCAATCAAGGTTGCTGATGTGAACAGCACCGGTAATAGCATCAGGGGCAAACAATGTCGCAGAAAAGGACGTAGTTACGGAATGATTCCCAACTGTAAGATCTAATTTTGGGGGATCAAAAATAACTTTGTGAAAACCATTGCTGAATAAGGGATTAGTTTTATTTAGCATTTCGTTTAAATTACTTATTCCATCGTCGTCACAATCGGCGTTGTCATCATACAAATCCGTCAAGGCAAGCCCCGCTCTATCAGCTATTATTGCCCAATAATTTGTCCAATCAGATTTGATGTTACTTGGGTCGAGGGGATGAAGATCCAAATCATCAGGCATTCCATCATCGTCGCTATCTATCGAGCAGGGATTGGTGCGATAACAATTATTAGTTCCTCCAGAAGGATAAAGGTGTTTGCCGAGAAATTCATCACCATCAGATATCCCGTCTCCGTCAGTATCAGGCACTATTGCTATAGTAAACACATCTATATTTCTGTCTCCAGTAGTCAATTTAAGAACCATGTTGGTTCCGAAGATTTCGCAATAATCTCCAAGCCCATCAAAATCAGTGTCTTTTTCAAATGGATTTGTAAGAGTTTTTAAAAATTCAACGGCTGTCGGAATGCCATCGCCATCATTATCGTAGATCAACCGATTCATCTGAATGTGAAAACAATTGTTGACGTCTGGCAAAGTTATTTTTTCTCCTGGCTCAACCTCTATCTCATCAGCAATTTCGTCCCACACAGGATGCGTATAACCGTCCGGTATCATCCCTTGGGAATTTAGATTCAGATAATTTTGATACTCCCCATAATACGGATTATTAGGAGCAATAATCTTTGCGACCCTTGATGTTGAAAAATCATTTACAAAATCATTAGTTAAATAATTGCTAAAAGTTGTTGAAAGAGCGGTTGGCGGAATTATAGACGGCTGTCCCGATGAGATGATTTTCATTGTGGCATCAAGGAAATACATGGTATCTGCGTTTATTGGTCCGCAGCTATCAAATTCCTGTATATCATCAGGACTTGAAATATTTAAAAAGTCCAGACAACTATTATAATACATAACTAAAGCTATTTTACCAGGCATTTTATTACCATAAACATTGAAATATTCGTAAACCATTCCGCTTTTAATCATTGAAAGCGGTAAAGATTGCTCTTCAATTAACTCGGTTCCGTTGAAACTCCTAATAGCCACGTTAGGATAGATGGGTATATTGGCGTCAAATTTAATGAAAGATGTTAAATTAATCCAAGCATATCCGTGTCCGGTATTTATCCATGCATAAACTCTAGCGTCGGGACTTATACTTATATGATCATATCCCTCGGCAAATTCACTAAAATTGACCTTGATTTCAACGCCAGCAACTAACCCGTATCCGATGGACGTATAGAAGGAGAACAAAATAACAAGCGGTATCAATATATGATTTTTCATTTGCGAATTATTATATAATTGAACCCGAGATTTTCAGGCCATGTTTTATCAATGACAATCTTAAAGCATGAATTGCTTGGAACGCTTTGCACACCCCACCAAATATTGCTTACAGGCTGTCTAGGCGTTAGCATTATTACAGCTTGGTCAGTTATATCCAAACATGAAACAGATTTTTCTGTTTGTCCCATAGGAATGAGTGCTATACCTGCTTGCCCGCCCGATTCAAAACTAAGAAAAGATTCCGCGCTAATTTTATCCCCTTCATGAGCAGACAGTTTTAGATCACCAACATTACTGCGTATTTTCGCATCTTCATGAAGCATCACGATATCACTGCAAATATTGGTATCGCCAATTTTCCAATCAGAATCTGCGTTGAATTTCATCTGAGTAACTTCAAGGCAGTCTGTAATTGACCCTCCAGCTGTTGTTATAAGTCTTTTTTGCAATTCTTGGCAAAACATTTCCCAAGTTATATTAGGGTTATTGGAAAACTCAGAAATAAACATATTACTTAAGCTTGAGCTGGTAACGACCTCTGAGCCAGCTATAGTAATATTACCGCTTTCTACCGTCAGACCTTTTTCGTTAAAAGTAAAACTCTCATCATCGGTAAATTTCAAGATAGACCAAAGTTCTTTGGGATAAAAAATGCTTTCCTCCCAATCATAATAAAACAAATAATCAAACCAAGCCTGAGCGCTGGGACTGCTGCGCGGTAATTCTGGTTCTGGAGAATTTGGCGGGGGATCTGGAGGTAATTCTTCTGTCGCTCCAAAAGGTTTATAGAAACTTCCCTGCCTAAAGGGAGATGTAACATACGGGTATAACGCACCGTTGCTTTTGCTTATACATAGCAAATAATCTCTGTCATATTGGATAGGTATTTTCCTATTATTAACAAAAGTCCAAACACACCGGGGGAAATCGGAAGTGTTGACATTTACGCAATGCCATGATTCAAACGAGTAATTTCCTGTCACCTCATCTTGGACAACAGTTGATACGTAAACATTCCACGGCGACGGCATTTTACTAGGATCATCGCAATATAGAGTAACGCTCTCAAGGAACGTATTTGTAGAGACTCTAAACTTACTGCAGCATCTGTCCCAGTTTTGAGCAAGAGAATAAACAGAAGCAATTCCTGTAGGTTCTTTCCTCCCAATAATTGGAGATGATTTGCACATAACCACGCTGCCATCAGTATTAACTTTAATCACAGAAGTTAAGTTGTCGCAGATCTCATCCAATCTGTTATAGGCAATCGTTAGATTTTGTAATGATCCCTGGGAGTTAGATATGGATGATGTTATGGAACTGACGATATTTGATAGGCTCGTTAAATTAGAACTCAAAGTCGAAAACGATGCGCTTAACGCTACGACTTGATTTGAGACGGCTGTAAGTTGGGCTAAAGTTGCATACGGGGAGGGAGGATCGGGATTGCCATAACGATCGCCTTCAGAATAAACGAAAAGCTTTTCAAAATCACTTAGCTCGTAAGTGTCATAATAAATACGCGCGTTGTTATCGACATAAAATCTAGAATTGGATGTTTGGAACAAATTAGAAAGACATTGAAACTTTGAAGGAATATCATATTCGAGTTTTGCCAATCTTGATGTGATTGAAACATACTGGGACTGTATTATGCAAACTTGTTCTTTCAAACTAAAAAAAGATTTCGTCCAATATTCGTTGGGTTCGTGATTTTTAAGATACGTCGCTTCACCGTCAACCAGCAACGGAATAATGCTTATAAAAAAATATAGTGCGACAGAATTCGCAGTTATTTTCATAATATTTACTCCAAGTATTATTTTATAACTGTCCCTTTATATCGTTTTTCGATTTCCTTTAAAATCTCTTCCTCGGTGTTTCCTTTGAAAACCAAAGGATGGTCTTCGGTAATTTTATCTTTCTTGAACATTATTCTTATGTCAGAATATACCATGCAATGGTTAAAAACAGGGTCTGTAAGTGCTAAAAACCACAAACAGGTGTTCTTGTTAAAATCGTTGATTTTGGCAATTGCTTCCTTTTTGTTATTTGGCAGTGAATAGAGGTTCTTAAAACCTATGCCTCCGTCATTAGGTTTCAAAATTCTTGATGGCAATATTTTAAGCGAACATTGCCATTTCATGTTTTTGTATTTTTCTGAAATGTCTTGATAGACAAAGAAATTGTTGGTGAACGTCTCGTAAATAAAGTCATCCGGAGGATACAGCAATTCAGGCGGTTTTGGGTAATAATTCTTATTGTTGATAGAAGAAATACCGGGATTAAAATAATTCTGATCTATCCTTACATTAGTTTTGAAAAAAGGATACATGAACCCGTCTCTATCATCAGGGTTAGTCCCCAGGTCACATAGAGAAACATGAATGTGTTCATAATAAAGATGTGATGTATCGTTTGGCTCGTAAATAATTTTAAATGTATGTATGGTTTTCGGTTCAATTTTTGCCGCCATATATTTGGTTTTAAATTTGTATTGGCTAAAAATCGTTTTAAGAGAGGACGGTTTCCATCCCAATGGAGAACTAGACAAATGTTTAATTTTAAGATTCTCTATGTTCATTCTATTGCCAAATCCGTCGCTATCCGTCCATAATAGACAATTAGCCGGTTCGTCACGATTGAAATACACATTGATTATACAGTTATAAGCACCTTTTCCGTTGTATCTGAGCAAAAGCTGCTTTGGATAGACTATTGCTTTTTCTTGCTCCGCTTCGAGAGGATCAGTTGAAAAAATCATTTCTTGTTCATTGGTAATTCCGTCGCCGTCGGGATCGCCTTTGGCTAATCTCAATAAATTCGCTTTTTCAGGATCACCTTTACTCAGGTATTCAATCCATTCTTGCGGCATTAAGCTTGGATCGCTAGATTTGCATTTGATCAAAGGGTTGCGATCAACGCCGTCTGGGATTCCATCTTTATCTGTGTCCGGATCCAGAGGATCTGTCACAAATCCCTTGATTCCTTTTATTTCTTCAAAATCTGAAAGACCATCTCGATCAGTGTCTTTAGTGTTAATGTCGGTTATTGCCCATATCTCTTTATCGCCTTCCTCTAATTTTAACAATATATTTGTCCCGCATAATTCTTCATAAAAAGATAACCCGTCCTTGTCTTTATCAAAATTCATTATATAATTTAATTCATGTTCTTTTATTAGTTGCTCTCTCTTTTTATGAGCCCATTCATATGTTGCCAGTCTAAAACCATTGCTTTCGCTATTCGCAACATGGTATTTGTCACCAGGAAGAAGCAATAAATTAAGGCAATAGTTTTTTCTATTTGCTTCCGAATTTTTAACGCCATCTTTTTTCATCCTTTCTCTATCTAAAACGGCAATAACAACGGAATTTGAAGTCTCGTTGACATAATCTCCGTTAACTACCTTTTTGTTTTCAAATAATATTTTGCGCCACGGCTGCTTTTCTATTATCTTTTCCGCCTCGGCTTTATTTTTTTCTTCTTTGATTTTTTGGCGTTCGGTTTCTATTTCATCAGAAGTTCTTTTTTCGTATTTTATCTTGTCTTTGATTTCTTCTTTTTTTACATTGTATCCTCCTGAAGAAAAATCAATATCAACCGCAGTGACAGGAAATGTCATAAAAACGATAAAAAATAAAGATTTAATTTGGTTTTTCATATTTAATCTCCTAAGTTATTTATTCTGTTTTTGACCTTGTTGACAAAAATGTTATTTCTTGAATTAAATTTTTGTACATAACTGTGTATTTGATTGATTTCCTCTGCGTCAATGTTATCATTAAAATGGGCGGAATATGTTCCGACGACTCCGTCGCTGCGATTCAGATAGTAAACCTCGCTAGTTTTTATAGGATTTATCATAAATGACATTCTTGACATTGAGTCAACGGTAACTTCCAATGCAGATTCAAAAAAATCAAAAAAGAAATCTGTTGTTGCGTCAAATACAACTTGCATATCAGTAAGAGCGTTCAAATCTGTAAGCTTACCAGCAGAATCAAAAGTTGAAACGGCTGCATCGTATATGGTGGCGTGTTTATCGGTTCCAATTAGCACAGATATATTTTTGTGATTAAACGCAAAAGGATATTTATGTCTGTCCCAATTGGAGGCTGTTCCGCGGGATAACAATTCAAGATTCTTACTTGATGTCTTTTTGATTATGGGTGAGATTGGGTTCAAAAGGTAAGCGGCGTTAGCTGTTGCCGATCCAAAAAAAGGCGGAGCAGCTAAAACGATATTGTCGATATTTTGTTTAAACTGTGTATTTTCCATTTTGCATTGATAATAAGTTAAAAGGCATCCCATAGAATGTGCTACTATTGTGCCTTTCAAATCATCGGATTTTCGATTGTCACTTATAAACGAACCAAACACATTTCCCACATAATTATCTAAAATGCTTCCGCTTGCTGCCGAATCCCATATAAAATCATAACTCTTGAACGGCCTTATATCAAAATAGGGATAAGATTCTCTAAGTTCATCAAAAGCTGTTCCAGGATCGTTTTGAGATTTTGGCGATGAATCTATGCCATGTACTAAAAAGACAGGCTTTATTCTACTAACTCTAGCATAGATGCACATTGAGAAAGCATCGAAATTTGAATTTGATTTTACAACGCAATAATATGTGTTTGATGCTTGAAGATTAGTGAAGTTAAAACGCTTAAAAAAACCGTTAGTGTTTGTTTCAATGGAAAAATGATTTTTAATCCTCCCGTTAAAAATATTGTTATTATTTATATAAAGTTGTTGATAATTTTTGTCGAAAAAACAAACATCCAAATTGTTCCATAAAGCATCATCTTCTACATCCGAGCTTACTTCGAAAACTGTATTTTTATTCAATGGTTTAAATGTATATATAACTTGTTGACATCCATTGGAAAAATATGCGCTCGCTTTTGATTTGTTCCATTCTTTTCCTTCTTTCACCTCGTAATAACTTTTGGCATATAGCGAATATTGCTTGTTTGTGATAAGCGTTCCATCCGGATGTTCAACTTTTACATAGCTTTCTATTTTTTCATTAAGATTTGAACAAGACAATGACAGAACAAAATTGCTGCTTTTGTCCACTATTTTTGTTTTCTTAACTTCGTTACTTTGGATTATGCTCACCTTTAAACTGTTGTTAAGATTTGATTGGTTTTTCACCCAGACATTGTAATTTCTGCTTCTTGGGTATAAGAGATAATAATCCACATCAGGAACGTTATTTGTTGCAACTGTTTGAAAAAGCATATATGTTTTATTTCCGTTGTCGGGAGGAATCGTGTTTTCCAAATAAGCGAATTTATTAATTTCGCCAACCGTATATGTTGAATCGCTTCCGGGGTCCCATTCGCAATTAATAAATTCATAAAGATCGGCAGGAGGTCCGCTTTCTCCAGGGACATCATATTTGCCAACCTCACCGTTTTCTCTCTTTGCCAAGCAAGTTTTTAACATCTGAGCTTTAAGGTCGGCAAAATTGCGGTAATAAGGCTTAACAAATATGTTTATTATCTTATAATCGTTAGTTGTTTTGGAAACATAATTCAGCCAATCCGGGACATCGCGTAAATCAACTTCTATTTCATATGACTCAGGGAAAAATATTTTTTCGTTTATGCTGTTGGTGAGCTTATTGGGAGAAAAACACATTATTGTGCTATTTGTCATGACCGAAGGTTCTGGATTTGGCTGTTCGGCCATACTCTCTTGCGTTATTAGAACACAAAAGAGCAATGCAAATAAAAAAAATAGTGGTTTGCCAAGGGAAAACATATACGTTGTATACCGGTCAATATGCTAACTTATTTCAATTTTATCAAAAAATGAAAGCGGAGCATTCGCTCCGCTTTTGTTTTCGTATCTGTATCTTTTTTACTGTTCTTTCGGGGGCTTGAATTCCTCGGGCTGTATGGGGTAGTAGAAGGGGAGGTCTTCGTCCGTGTTGGCGATATAGACCCACCAGTTGTTGTAGCCCCACTTGGTGTAGCCGGGCTTTTTGGGAAGCTGACGGAGCCACCACTGCTGGTAGCCCAGTTGGTCGCCTTCCCATTCTTCTTTGCCGATCAAGCGGGCTCTGCCTTTGGAGAGGTCGGGGTAGGAGTGCCAGGCGTTGACGAAGGATAGTACCCGGTTGGTGTTCGCGTAATCGTAGCCGTGGTCGCCGTTGGGCGGAACGTGGACGTTGCCGATGTTGGCGGGAACAGGATTCTTGTTGCCTTCGGGGATGGCGGAGAAAGTGTTCCAAGGATCTTTGCCGTAGAGCTCCGTTTCCCAAGTTCCTCTTGCGAAGACTAAAGACATTATGCTTTCCACTCTGTGTCCGTAGCTGTGGATCATGTTGTCGGGGCCGCATTCGTAGTTGAAGCCCATCACCCAGACGGTGTGGCCGATTTCCTCGGGGATCTCGTAGGGACGGTAAAACCAGGGATTCAGAGTGGGAGCGAAGCGGGCGTAGCGGTTGGGGATGTACATGGCCAATTCGTCGTAGCCGAAGCCGCCGGCGCCCCAGATCCAGACTTCCGTTATGCCTTCCTCTTTGCAGCGGCGGATGAGATCGTTCTCCTCGAAGATCGTGCGGTAGTCGGAGCGGTCAGGCTGATGCCAGGAGTTGTTTTTCCTGGCGTCCAGGAATGTTTCCTCGGTGTAGGTGAAGCCGTCTATCTTCTTGTTGAATTGGTCGTGTTCGATTATGTCCACGATCTCATAGTTGACATAACCGTCGCTGGAATCCCTTATGACGTCGCAGAGGAACTGGGAGAATTTCCTCGGGTCGTTGGCCTTCAGGTATTCGATTAATGTTTTGCCTTCACTCTTAAGCGTTGGATTGTAGATGAGGACGATGACTTTCGCCTTTACGGGCATGACGGCGACCTGATGGTCGTAATTGAAGTTGGGCGGCTGCCAATCGCTCGTCTTGGGGTCCTCCATGTAGCATTTGATGTTTTCTTCCTGTTCGCCTTTGGGTTGGCGTTCGGGAAGGCATTTCCAGGGCTGCCTTCTTTCGCAGCAGGCGCGGTCGGAAATTTCGTTTACGTGCGATCGTCTTCTGTTTTTCGCTGACATGAAATGCAAGGCCAGGGCAGCGCCCATAGCCGCGCCGATAACAAGAATAAGCCAGTACTTCATAATTCCCCCGTGATGGTTGGCTTCTCCAATTTTAGCAAAAAAAGCCCGCCGGAAGGCGGGCTTTATGGCTTTTGGTTTTAGCTTAAAGCAGCTTCTTGCGCCAGAAAAGAATCAGCATGATGACGCAGGTGATGACGGTGAAGCCGATGATGTAGTGGAAACCGTAGCTCATCTTGGCCACCGGAAGATCCGTGGAGTTCATGCCGTAAAGGGAGAAGATAAGCGTCGCCCAGGCGAAGACGATTGAGATAGAGGCGAACCTTTTCAGGATCTGGTTGACGTTGTTGTTGATGACGGAGGCGAAGGCGTCCATCATGCCGGTAAGAATGTCGTTGTATATTTTCGCGGTCTCCAGGGCCTGCCTGTTCTCCACGACGACGTCGTCCAGGAGATCCTCCTCTTCTTCCGTCAGGCTCTTCCTGAAGAAGGCCATCCTTCTCAGGCGGTCCAGCATGAAGTCGTTGGATCTCAAAGAGGTCGTGAAGTAAACCAGCGTCTTCTCCTGCTGCATCATGCCGAAGAGGTGCTTGTTGCTCATGGAGCTCTCCAGCTTCTTCTGGACGATGGAGGTGTTGGTGTTGATATCCTTCAGATCGGAGAGGTAGGTCAGGGAGGTCTGCCAGAAGATCTGGAGGATAAGATAGGGGAAGTGCTTTACGTAAAGGTGCCGGTTTTTCTGCTTGAAAAGATTGTGGATGATGTTGGTGTCCCTTCTGCAAATGGTGATCATGCAGTCCTGGACCAGAATGATGCCCAGGGGCACGGTGAAATACTGGCGGTAGCCCTTGGCCTCGTTCTCTTCGTAGGTCGGGATGCGGTAGATGATCATGTTGTAATCTTCGTCCGTTTCGCAGCGGGCTCTTTCGTCCACGTCCAGAGGGTCGGTTATCGTTTCAACCGGCAGCTTGAAATACTTCGCCAGGTTGTGCAGTTCTTCGGGAGTAGGGTTGCTGGCGTCTATCCAGGTGTGAGGCTCGATCTTGGGGACTTCGGTCAAAGCGCCGTTCTCGTTCTTGTAGATCTTCAGCATATTTTTTCCTCCTCTTCTTCTTCAGTGAAGGGTTCCACGTGCACCAGGACGTCGCTGACCTTGCATTTTTCGACGATGCGATCGCGCACCTCGTGAGCCAGCCTGTGACCTTCGTACACTGTCATGTCTTTGTCAACCAATATGTGCATGTCGAGGAAAACGGTGGCGCCGTTGACCCTTGAGCGCAGGGCATGCACTGCGAGGACGCCTTTTATGGAAAGCGCCGTTTGCTTTATTTCCAAAAGTTTGTCGTTGGTAAGCCCCCGGTCGATCAAAGCGTCGAAGGAGGGCTTGATGACCTCCCAGGCGGCGTGGAAGATCATGATGGAGACCAGAATGCCGCCCAGTCCGTCCAGGAACTGCCAGTCCGGGCGGAATCTCACCACCAGAAGGACTATGAGGACGGGCAGCGAACTCAGGGCGTCGGAACGCTGGTGCCAGGCGTTGGCCTTGAGGGCGGGGGAGTTGATCCTTTCGCCGGTGCGGTAGGTCAAATGGTACAGCGCTTCTTTGATGCAGGCGGAGGCGAAGGCTACGATGGCCATAGGCCAGGAGAACACCAGGGAGGGCTCCCTGACGGCGTCGATGGAGGACAAAAGTATGCGCACCGCTACCGCGAAAAGCACGCCGCCTATTAGGAAGGTTATGAGGGCCTCCAGCTTCGAATGGCCGTAGGGATGGGCTTCGTCCGGCGGCTCGTTCCAGAAGAGCGCTCCGCAAAGAATAGCCAGATCCGTCACCAGGTCGGAGAAACTGTGGATGCCGTCCGCCAGAAGGGCGTGGCTCTGCCCCAGGAAGCCGAGGACGGTCTTAAGCGACGCTAGTAAAACGTTGCAGAAAACCCCCAGCCAAGTGACGCGCTTGAGTTGGGCTTGGTAAGTCTGGACTGTCAGGGATCGCACTCATTTGCTCCTTATAGCCAGCGGCCGGGGGGTTAAAAAGAAAAAACGAAAGGGTGTTTATACCCCTAAAAATTTTCGGATATTGTAGCACTTGTCCCGCCGAAAAGTCAATTGCAAAGGGAGGTTGCGCCAAGTTTTCGGACCGCCGCAGGATTTTTAGCTCAGGCTTTTCTGAGGCGCAATGAATTGCCGACCACCAGAAGGGAGCTTACGGCCATGGCCGCTGCGCCCACTTCCGGCCGCATGCCGGGAAGGCCGAAAACGGTGAAAAGGCCGGCGGCCAAAGGAATGGTGACGGCGTTGAAGACGAAGGCCCAGAAAAGATTTTCCTTGATTATGATAAGCGTTTTTCTGCTGATGCGGAAGGCGGTGAGCATAAGCCTCAGGTCGTCCCTGGTCAGAAGG
>JAFZID010000166.1 GCA_017554565.1 bacterium | reverse complement strand
TCAGCGACACCACCCCCGTGCCCCACAACGGCTGCCGCCCCCGCAAGCGCCGCCGCGTGTAATAGTTGATTTTCGCTTAGATCTTCACCTGAATTTAGAGGGGTATTCCCATGAATTTACTGAATTTTGAAATGCCCAAAGGGATCGCGGTCGACAAAAAGACCCAGACCAAAACTTACGCCCGCATGGATATCCGTCCGCTGGAACGCGGATGGGGACACACCCTTGGCAACGCCCTTCGCCGCGTTATTCTCTCCTCTCTGGAAGGAGCGGCCATCACCACTGTCAAAATCGAAGGCGTAACCCATGAGTTTTCCACGGTGGAAGGCGTTTATGAGGATGTCACCCACATCATCCTCAATCTGAAGAAGGTCCTTTTCAAGGTCACCACCAAGAAGCCTTTCAAATGCACGCTGGATGTCAGCGGCAAAGGCGACGTGACCGCCAAAAAGATCAAAGTTCCCTCGGGCGTCGAGATCCTCAACCCCGATTGGTACATCTGCAATCTTGATTCCAACGGAAAGCTCAAGATCGAGATGACCGTCGAGGTCGGCCGCGGCTACCGTCCGGCTGAGAAAAACAAAAGCGACGACCAGCCCGTTGGCGTCATTCCCATCGACTCCCTCTTCTCTCCCATCGAGAAGGTCAAGTACGCTGTGGAATCCGCCCGCGTCGGCAACCAGACCGACTATGACGGTTTGGTCCTGGAAGTCTGGACCGACGGTCGCGTCGAGCCCGTCCAGGCCACCGTGCAGGCCGCCGATCTTCTGAACGAGCACGTCACCATCTTCGCCAACGCTGCCGATCCCCAGTATCTGAAGGAAGACGATTCCGAGGAAGAGGGCGTCGAGCCCGCCGAGGACGCCGTTGAGGAAGAAGAAGGCGACGAAGATCAGATCGCCGGCAGCGAGATCTCCATCCGCACCGCCGAAGCCCTGAAGGTCAGCGGCATCACCAGCTACACCCAGCTGGCGGAAAAGACCGAAGAAGAGGTCAAGAGGATCAAAGGAATCGGCGACAAGGCTTTCGATGAACTGAAAGGCGCCTTGAAGAACAGGGGACTGAGCTTCACCAGCGAGGACGATGCCATCGCCCAGGTCGTGAAGAAGGCCAACAAGAAATAAAAGCAAGAGAAAATAAAATAAAGGAATATTTATGCGTCATCAGAAGAAAACTGACAAACTCGGTCGTAAGTCTGACCATCGCGCCGCGCTGATGTCCAACGTGGTCGCCTCCCTCATAGACCATGACCGTATCTCAACCACCCTGCGCATTGCCCGCTCCGCCAGGCGTTACGCCGACCGCATGGTCACCCTGGCCAAGAAGGGCACGCTTCATCACCGTCGTCTGGCCATCGCTTTCCTGCGCCCCTCCGGCGAGGATCGTAAAGAGACCGTGCAGCGTCTTTTCGACGTTCTGGGCCCCCGTTTCGCCAACCGTCAGGGCGGCTACACCCGCATCCTGAAGACCGGCACCCGCCGCGGCGACAACGCCCCCACCTGCATCCTGGAATTCGTGGACGCCGAAGTCAAAGCCAAAGCCGCCGCCCCCAAGAAGGAAGAGGAAGTGAAGGTCGAGGCCAACGTCAGCGGCGAACTGCAGTCCCAGGCCCCGGAAACCACCGAAGCCAAAGCTGAATAAGCAATTAATTAGGAGAACATAAATGTACGCGATCATTGAAACCGGCGGAAAGCAGTTCCGCGTGGAAGAAGGCATGAAAGTCCAGGTTCCCGAATTGGAAGTGGAGCAGGGCGCTGAAGTAACTTTTGATAAGGTCCTCTTGACCGTTGACGGCGACGCCATCAGAGTCGGCCGCCCCACCGTGGACGGCGCCAGCGTCAAAGGCGTCTCCCTGGGCGAAGTCAAGGGCGAGAAGCTGCTTATCATGAAAAAGAAACGTCGCAAAGATTATATGCGCAAAACCGGACATCGCCAGAGCTACACCCTGGTCGAGATCAAATCTGTTTTGGGTTAAAGGAGAAATAGTTTATGGCACATAAGAAGGGTCTTGGCAGTTCTAAGAACGGCAGAGAAAGCAACGCCCAGCGTCTGGGCGTGAAATGCTACGGCGGCCAGAAGGTCACCAGCGGTTCCATCATCGTCCGCCAGCGCGGCACCCGCATCAAACCGGGCGTCAACGTTCTGCGCGCTAAAGACGACAGCCTTTTCTGCGTTGTGGACGGTATCGTCAATTTTGAAAACAAGCGTGACGGACTCCATGTCAGCGTGAAGCCCGCCGAACAAAATTAACATAAATTTTTAGGAGTATCATATGCCGTTAGTTCCGATGCGCATCCTGCTCGACCACGCCGCCGAAAACGGTTACGGCGTAGCCGCTTTAAACGTCAACAACATGGAACAGATCCAGGCGATCATGGAAGCCGCCCGCGAGACTGAGAGCCCGGTCATCATCCAGGCCTCCCGCGGCGCCCGCAGCTATTCCCAGGACGCCTATCTTCGTCACCTCATGCTGGCCGCTGTTGAGCTTTATCCCGAGATCCCCGTCTGCATGCACCAGGATCACGGCAACAGCCCCGCCACCTGCTTCTCCGCCATTCGCCAGAGCTTCACGTCCGTCATGATGGACGGCTCTCTCTCCGCCGACGGCAAGACCCCCTCCACTTTCGAATACAACGTGGAAGTGACCAGGAAGGTCGTGGAAGTCGCCCATATGCTGGGCGTCTCCGTGGAAGGCGAGATCGGCTGCCTGGGCGGCATTGAAGACGGCCACGGCGCGGGTCTTTCCGAAGACCAGCTGAAACTCCACCTCACCGACCCCGATCAGGCTGTCGAATTCGTGAAGCAGACCGGCGTCGACGCTCTGGCGGTCGCCATCGGCACCAGCCACGGCGCTTACAAGTTCACCAAGAAGCCCACCGGCGACGTTTTGTCCATGACCACCATCGAGACCATCCACAAGATGCTCCCCAACACCCACCTGGTCATGCACGGCTCCTCCAGCGTTCCTCAGGAACTGCAGGACATCATCAACCAGTACGGCGGC
>JAFZID010000165.1 GCA_017554565.1 bacterium | reverse complement strand
CGTACATTTCGACGATCAGCTCGCCGAAGAGGGTGTTGGCCCAGGCGAACCAGGCGCGGCTGTAATTTTTGGCGTCGTCCTTGTAGAAAGACTCGTGGATGAAGCCCGTGCCGCCGTCAGTCTTCAGAAGCTCTTTCACGCACCATTCCTTCTCGGCGCGGTCGTTCGTCGTCAGGGCTTTCATAATTATGCTCATGGGCCAGGGCCTGTCGAGTCCGCAGTGCGGGCCGCCGATGCCAGATCCGGCGGAGCCCTTGAAGAAGTAGGGATCGTCTTCGCTCCAGACGAATCTCCTGGTGTTCTGATAGACAGGATCGTCTATTTTAACGTCGGTGAGATAGGGGAGGCTTAAAAGGGAAGGAGCGTTGGAATCGTCCATCAGAAGCGTGCTTCCAAAGCCGTCCACTTCGAAGGCGTAGATCCTGCCGTATTTGGGATGCTCAACCACGGCGTATTTTTTAATGGCGTCTTCCACTTCCTTAGCCAGCTCTTCGCATTCCTTCGCCAATTCCTCGTTTTCGTTTACGGCGCGCAGTATTTCCGCGGCTTTTTTGAGAATGCTTACGGCGAAGAAATTGCTGGGGATTAGGTAGGGGAATATGGTGCTGTCATCCGAAGGACGGAAAGCGCTGGCAATGAGCCCGCAGGCTTTTCCGGGATGGCCGTAGCCCTCGTTGCTTCTGGTGTCGTGATAGGCCGAGGTATGGCGGCGGAAGCGATAATTGCTCCTGAAGCCGTTTTTGTTCTGCTGGTCGCGGAAGACTGTGAGGATCGAGCGGACGACCTTGAGCCACTTTTCATCGAAGACGCTCTTGTCGCCCGTGCGTTTCCAGTATTCGTGCGCCAACCGAACCGGGTAGCAGAGGGAGTCGATCTCATACTTGCGTTCATGCAGCTCTTTTTTCATCTCCGTCTCGTCGCTTTGCCACTCGCCGCCGGTTGGTTTCAGGTTGAAGGCGTTGGCGTAAGGGTCGATCAAAATGCAGTTGAACTGGCGGCGGATGACGCCGCGGATGAGATGGCGCAAAGGTTCGTCTTTATCAACGTAGCGCAGATACGGCCAGACCTGGGCGGCGCTGTCCCTGAGCCACATGGCGTGAATGTCGCCGGTTATAACGAAGGTGTCGTCGTCGCCGTTTTCGCATTTATACTGAACAGTCGTGTCCAGGGTGTTGGGAAAACAGTTCGCGAACATCCAAAATAGTTTCGGATCGATCGCGGTAAGCTTGTCTTTGAGATCTGTGATCTGTTTCTCCACAGCCTCGCTTTTAAAGCAGCGCTTATCAGGAGCGGGGCGCAGATCTTTCGTGTAGTCGGGAGCTTGTTCAGAAGCCAGGAGCGGCGAGCAAAGCAGCAGAGCTAGAAGAAGCTTTCTCATTTTCTCAGATCTTTTCCATGGCCTGGTCGAGCCAGTCGCCGTCGAAGAGTTCGATCGTCCCTTTGTCGCAGGCGGCGGAAAGCTTGATGTTCATGGGGATCTTTCCCAGGATCGGAAGATCCCAGTGCTTGGCGACTTCCGGAAGCTGGCTCTTGCCGAAGATCGTTATTATCTTGCCGCAGTCGGGGCAGACGGCGTAGCTCATGTTCTCAACGATCCCGAGGACGGGGATCTTCATGAGTTTGGCCATGTTCACGGCCTTGCTGACGATCATGGAGACGAGTTCCTGCGGGGATGTGACGATTATGATGCCGTCGATGGGCAGGGACTGGAAGACGGTCAGGGGAACGTCGCCGGTTCCCGG
>JAFZID010000164.1 GCA_017554565.1 bacterium | reverse complement strand
GGCGTGGTGGGCGGCATCGCCCATTACGGCAACTGCATGGGCATCCCCACCATCGGCGGCGACGTCTATTATGACGAGACCTACGAGACCAACTGTCTTGTGAACGCCTTCAGCCTCGGCATCATGAAAATAAACGAGATCCAGCGCGGCGAAGCCACCGGCGTGGGCAACCCGGTCTTCTACGTGGGCGCCGCCACCGGCAAAGACGGCATCCACGGCGCGACCTTCGCCTCTACCGAGCTGACGGAGGAATCGGAAGCCAAGCGCTCCTCCGTGCAGGTGGGCGACCCCTTCATGGAAAAACTGCTTCTGGAAGCCTGCCTGGAACTTTTCCAGACCGACCATATCGTGGGCATCCAGGACATGGGCGCCGCGGGTTTGACCTGCTCCACCTGCGAGACCGCCAGCCGCGGCGGCAGCGGCGTGGAAATAGACGTGGCCTTAGTCCCGCAGCGCGAAGCCAACATGACGCCCTATGAAATCCTGCTTTCCGAAAGCCAGGAGCGCATGCTGGTCATCGTGAAAAAAGGCAGGGAAGAGGCGGTGCACAAGATCTTCGAGAAATGGGACCTTCACGCCGTGGAGATCGGACACGTTACCGACGACGGCTTGATGCGCGTCAAATACAACGGCAAAGTGGTGGCCGAGATCCCGGCGAGGGAGATCGCGGACGACGCTCCGCTCTACGATCCTCCCGCCACGAAGCCCCGCTACCTGAAAGCCATCTCCGCCTGGAAACTCAGCGAACTGCCCCAGCCCGGCAGCGACATGACGGGCATTCTCACCAAGCTTTTGTCCGAGCCCACCATCGGCAGCAAAAAAGACATCTACCGCCGCTACGACCACATGGTCAGGACCGGCACGGTGGTGCTGCCGGGCTCCGACGCCGCGGTCTTCTGGATGAGGGAGGCGGACAAGTATCTTTCCCTTGCCGCTGACTGCAACGGCCGCTACTGCTACCTCGATCCCGTCATGGGTTCCAGGATCGCCGTGGCGGAGAGCGCCAGGAACATCGTCTGCTCAGGCGGACGCCCCCTGGCCCTGACGGACTGCCTCAACTTCGGCAACCCCACCAAGCCCGAGATCTACTGGCAGTTCAAAGCCTGCGTGCAGGGCCTGAAGGAGGGCTGCGAGGCCTTCAACACCCCGGTGACGGGCGGCAACGTCAGCTTCTACAACGAGAACCCCGAAGGCGCCATCGACCCCACGCCGCTGGTGGTCATGGTCGGACAGATAGACAAAAAGGAACACATCACCACCCAGTGGTTCAAAAAGGAAGGCGACGCCGTCTGTCTCCTTGACGGACTGCAGGACGACCCGCTGGCCGGCATCGGCGGCAGCGAATACTTGAGAAGAATCCACGACCTCAAGACCGGCTGTCCTCCCGTTATGGATCTGGATAAAGAAAAGGCTGTGCAGGATGTCCTTTTGAAGGCCATCACCTCCGGGATCATCAGGTCCGCCCACGACGTTTCGGAAGGCGGCCTGGCGGTCTGCGCCGCGGAGTGCTGCTTCACGGCTCCCATGGAGCTGGAGAGCGAGGCGGTGATGCTGGGGGCCAAACTGGATCTCACCCCGGTGGCCAAACGCACCCCGCGCCACGACGCGCTTCTCTTTGGCGAACAGCAGTCCCGCATAATAGTCTCCCTGGCGCCGGAAAACGTGACGGCCCTGGAGGAGCTGGCGGCAAAAGCCGGCGTCAAGTGCGACCTTCTGGGAACCGTGGGAGGAGGCGAATTGTCCATCATGGTCAACAACGGGACCCTTATAAAAAGCGGGGTCGCGGAGCTCAGGAAGGCCTGGCGCGACGCTTACGCAAACGCCGCGAGAACTTCGGAATAGCGCCCGCCTTGACTTGTAAAGGACTGTCTAGTATAATTTACACGATAATTTCAAATCGAAAATAAAAAAATAATCATATCCCATAAACAATCGGAGCAAGAAATGAAAGTTGTAGCAACTTTAGTGGCGATCATCGCTATTCTGGCCGCGGCCGGCTTAGGCTATAAGTGGTACCAGGCTAACGGCGAACTGAAAAACACCCAGGCGAAACTGGTGAAATGCCAGCAGGACGTGGCTGATGCCAAAGCTGCCCAGGAAGCTGCGGAACAGAAGACCGCTGACATCCAGGCCAAACTCACGGCTTTGGAGACCGCCAAGAAAGGCTTGGAAGAAGAGCTTGCCGGTTTGAAGGCCAAATATGAAGAACTGACCGCCAACATCGGTTCCGAAGAAGGCGGCGAAGACGCCCTCAACGCTCTTCAGACCACCATCAGCGACCTGAAGTCCCAGGTGGAACAGAAGGAAACCGAACTGAAGGAAGCCCAGGAAGCCGCTGAAAGCCTCAAAGCCGACATCGAAGCCAAGGAAAAGGCAATAGAAGGCCTGAAGGGCGAAGTCACCTCCGCCAAAGAAGCCCAGGCCGCCGCTGAAAAGCAGGCCAACAGCTTCAAGATGAATCTGCTTGAACACGGCCTCTCCCTTGAGGAAGCCCCGGTGTTCGCCGGCGAGATCCTGGCCGTCAATCCTGCCGGTCCCGATTATCCCGCCTCCTACATCCTCAGCGTCGGCAAAGGCGCCGGACTGCCCGTCGGCCAGGAACTGAAAGTGACCCGCGGTACCACCGTCATCGGCACCTTGAAGGTCGTCCGCATCTATGACGATCAGGACAATCTCTGCGGCGCCGAGAGCAAGGACCTCATCCAGGGCCAGATCCCCCAGGTCGGCGACAAAGTCAACAACGAGATCGGTCTTAAGAACGAGTAATGGCACGGACGGCCCTGTTCCTTTCCGCGGCGGTTTTGGCTTTGCTCCTTTCGGGCTGCGAAGCGCTTGATTACCGCAACGAGGAGGATGACAGCGCGATCCCCTGGAACCAGCCCAGGCCGGAAGAGAAGGAACTGGATCTCAATCCAACCTTCAACTGGTGAAAAGACGAGCGGCGAAAAGCCGCTCGTTTTTTCATGCGCGTTTTAAATATCATTCCGCAGTGTGGATGCGGAATGTTTTTTTGCTATAATAAATAATATGCGAACAGAAACAAAAGAAAAGATAGGCAATTTCGTTTCCGACAGAGTGAGGGAGCTCTGCGCTTTCTCCCTTTTCGTCATAGCGATTCTTTTGACCGTCTCCATAGGCACTTACCATGGAGCCAACGCCTCCGCCGGCGGCGGCAACGCCGTGGGCTACGTGGGGGCGCACGTTTCTTTCGCCTTTTATCACGCTTTCGGCTACGGCTTCTACCTTTTGATCTTGTGCTGCGTGGGGCTTGCGGTGATCGTCTTCCGCGCCAAGGAATGGCTGCCGGGCAAGGTGCTCCTGCTGCGTTCCATCATGTTCGTGGTGAGCGTCTGCACGGCTTCTTCTCTCCTGCACATGCTTCATCCCGATCCCGTGAAGATCCTGCAGATCCCCTCCGGGGGAGGCCTCGTGGGGAAGGGGATATGCTCCATACTGACGCCGCCTTTGGGCGTGGTGGGGACTTCCATCGTTCTGACCGCGGTCCTTCTGGTGTCTCTGACTTTGCTTTTCAACACCAATCTTATCTCCATGGCCAACGCTTTCTGGAGCGGTCTTTGCATCGTGGGCGGCTGGATCAAGGCTTTCTTTAGATGGCTTTCCGCCAGGAAACTCAGGGATCAGCTGGAGGGCGAACAGAATAAGCCCGCCGCGAAAGATCCCCACGACCTTGAAGTGATCATTCCCGAACCGAAGGTCGTGCCGAAGCCGAAGCCTCAGCCGAAACGCCCGGAGCCCCGCCCCGAGCCCGAAGACAAGCCAGTTCCCACCATCATGACCGCGGACGAAAGCGACCTTCCGCCCTACGAGCTGCCGGATTACGAGCTGCTTGACATGCCGGATGTTTCCGACCTCAAGGAGCTGGAGGTGGAGGCCAGGAACAGGGCCAAGATCCTGAAGGAAGTCTTCGAACAGTACGGCGTGGAAGCCGACATCGGAAACGTTATCTGCGGCCCCACCATCACCTGCTACGAGGTGCACCCGCGTTCCGGCGTGAGAGTCAACAAGATCACCACCTTGGAAAACGAGATCGCCATGGCCATGGAGGCGACTTCCATCCGCATCGTCGCGCCTATTCCCGGCCGCGACGCGGTGGGCGTGGAGATCCCCAACGGCACGAGAAGGAACGTTTTCTTCTCCCAGCTCTGCACTACTCCCGAATACAAGGAGAAGAGCAAGAAGATGAAGCTGATGATGGCCCTGGGACAGATGCTGGACGGCGGGACTTTCGTGGACGACCTGGCGAAGATGCCGCACCTTCTGGTGGCTGGCGCCACCGGCTCCGGCAAATCAGTTTGCATAAACACCATTCTCCTGAGCCTGCTCTTTCGTTTCCGTCCGGATGAACTGAAGATGATCCTGGTGGATCCGAAGCAGGTGGAGATGACCCTGTACCACGACATTCCGCACCTTCTGGTCCCGGTGCTTACCGATCTGGAAAAAGTTCCCGACGCCCTGGACTGGCTGCTGGTGGAAATGGACCGCCGTTATAAATTCTTCTCTCGCGCTGGCGTGAGGGACATCACCTCCTTCAACCAGCAGCGCTCCCAGAATCCCAAGCCTTTGAAGATCCAGCACGGCAGCCAGGAGTACGACGTGCCGGATTTCCTGCCCTACATCGTTTTGGTGGTGGACGAGCTGGCGGACCTTATGCTCACCCAGGGCGACAACATCGAAAAGAAGATCCAGCGCCTGGCCCAGCTGGCCCGCGCCGCCGGCATACACATGGTCCTGGCCACGCAGCGCCCCTCCACCAACGTCATCACCGGCACCATCAAGGCCAACATTCCCGCCCGCATCGCCTTCAAGACCACCTCCGGCATCGATTCCCGCGTGATCCTGGACGAAATGGGCAGTGACAAGCTCTTAGGCATGGGCGACATGCTTATAAAGTCTCAGACTTACAACCGCACCCTGCGCATCCAGGGCGCCTTCGTTTCCGAAGACGAGGTCAAGCGCGTGACGGATTTCGTCCGCGAACAGAGAGAGCCCATTTACGTTGACTTCATGGAAGGCAGGGAAGACGACCTTGTGGAGGGCGACATCGATTACGATCCCAAGCTTGACGAAGCCATCCAGTGCGTTATCAATTCCGGCAACGCCAGCGCCTCTTATTTGCAGCGCGTGCTTTCGGTCGGCTACGCCAGGGCCGCCCGCATGATCGACACCATGGAGAAACTGAAGGTC
>JAFZID010000163.1 GCA_017554565.1 bacterium | reverse complement strand
GTAGAGCTTGCGCGCGATGGCTATCGGCATGTCGCCCTGCCCAAGATGCACGCCGTCGGCCTCGGCCAACGCCGCCAGTTTCGGATCGTCGTTCACGATGAAGAGCGTCTTCGTCCCTCTGGTGGCCGCGCGCATATTCTTCGCTTCCCTCAGGATCTCCGCTTCGGTCGCGTTCTTCATCCTGAGCTGCACGAAGCGCAGTCCGCATTTCACGGCGGCCTCCGCGCACTTGGCGTACCCCGCGACAGGGTTCGTCACCACCAGATAAAGTCCGAATCCGTCTTCTATTTTCATTTCTTCAGATCCGCTTCCACGAGATCGGCGACTTTCTTGCCGCTTTTAAGCATGCCGCCGAAAATGGGCCCCATGCGGAAACCGCCCTGAACGTTGTTGGCCGCCATGCCGGAGGCGTAGAGCCCGGGGTAGAGTTTCTTGGTGTTGATCAAAGTCGTCCTTTCGCCGTCTTCCATCCACATGGGCTTCTCCCCCATCACGCCGCCGGTGGGCGAATCGATCTTCACGCCGGCCTTGCTGACGACCTTCCTTACGATCTCATTGGGATGTCCCGTGCCGTCTATGAGAGCACGCGTAGTAACGACCAGCGGATCCACGTGCATTTCCAGCCTCACCACGGGATTCCAGTTGATGACCACGCCACTGACCACGTCGTTGTGCATGACCACGTCCTCTATGGTCACCGTGTTGAAGATGACCGCGCCGGCGTGCCTAGCTCCGAAAATAAGCCCGGAGGCCATTTCCACGGAGTCAACGGTGTGGTAGCCCTTCTTGATTGGCACGGTGGTGATGCCGAATTCGTGCAGTATCTTGGCAGCGTCGTCCTGGACGACCACTTCGTTCATCAGCATGCCGCCGCCCCAGATGCCGCCGCCGGGCGCCAGCTTCGATTCGAAGATGGCGACCTTCAGTCCTTTCTTGGCCAGATAATAAGCGGCCACCAAACCGGAGGGCCCGGCGCCCGCGATGGCCACGTCGAGGGCCATGTTATTCTGCAGCTTGTTGAAAAAACTCTTTACTATAGCGCCGGAGATAGTCTCTTCCATTACTTCTTTCTTCATTTTATATTCCTCAATTTTTATTGGCTAAAAGTTCTTTGATCCTTTTCGTTGTCCTGACAGCGCAGAACTCCTTTCCGCACATGGTGCAGTGATCCTCGTCGTGGGATTCGGGCTCTCCCTTCATCCACCTTGCTTTGGCGGTCTCGGGATCCAGGGCGCATTCGAACTGTTTGTCCCAGTCGAAATTCTTCCTGGCCTCCGACATCTTAAGATCGATGTCTGTTGCCCCAGGCAAACCGCGAGCGATGTCGCCGGCGTGCGCCGCGATCTTATAGGCCACACAGCCTTCCCTCACGTCGTCCTCCGTGGGAAGCCCGAGGTGTTCCGCTGGCGTCACGTAGCACAGAAGCGAAGCTCCGTAGGTCGCCGCGGCGGTGGCGCCGATGGCGGACACGATATGGTCGTAACCAGGGGCGATGTCCGTCACCACCGGACCGAGAACATAGAAAGGCGCGCCGAAACAGACTTCCTGCTCCCTTTCCATGTTCATCTTTATCTGGTCGAAGGGCACGTGCCCAGGACCTTCCACCATGACTTGCACGCCTCTTTCCCGACAAGCCAGAACGAGCTCTCCCAAAACGGAAAGCTCGGCGAACTGGGCTTCGTCGGAAGCGTCCGCGATGCACCCCGGGCGAAGTCCGTCCCCCAAGGAGACCGTCACATCGTGCTTATACAGAATATCCAGCACTTTGTCCCAGTTCTCATAAAGAGGATTCTCCGCGTCATGCTCCAGCATCCACTCCGCCATCAGAGATCCGCCTCGGGAGACTATTCCCATGGTCCTTTTAACAGCCAGAGGAATGTGCCTTCTCAAAAGCCCCGCGTGCAGCGTCATGAAATCCACGCCCTGCTCAGCCTGCTCAGTAATGACGTCCAACAGCAAAGCCATGTCCATCTTGGGAACGCTTCCCTCCAGACGCGAAACGGTCTCGTAAACAGGCACGGTCCCCAAAGGCACGGGCGAATGTTTGATCATCTCTTTGCGAATATAAGAGACATCTTTCCCAACGGTCAGATCCATGACGAAATCCGCGCCGTATTTTAGAGAAACAGCAAGTTTTTTCAGTTCCTCATCAAGGGAGGAGCGATCTTTGGAGCAGCCCAGGTTGGCGTTGATTTTTGTTGTGAAGACCCTCCCGACGCCAACGGGCCGACAATTTTTATGGGAGGGGTTGAAAGGAATGACGGCTCTTCCCGCCGCCACTTCAGCGAGGACTGTTTCCGGCGGAACATGCTCAAATTCCGCCACTGTCCTCATGGCATCAGTTATGACGCCCTCAATTGCACTTTGAAGTTGGGTCATATCCTTTTTCCTTACGCCGGTATTATCCGGATCAAGTTAATATGGGTATCATCTCAGCCTCGCCCCACTTTGGGGGAAGCACCCCGTATCTGGACCTTAAGCATAGCAAAAAATAATTGCTATTTCAAGGATATATCATTCACTCGCATCAGCCACCGCCAAATATTTCCAAGGACTTCGCAGTAGCATAAATAACGCGTCTCCAAACGCTTGTCAGCAACAGATTGCACGTTTTCGAACACTTCATCAAAAAGCCCCAACCGCCAAATATCAGTCAATCGGATAACACCATCATGATTTTATCGAGTGTCAACTTATAAGGGACATTTACATATAAAATCATCTATCCACGACAGACCATAGGGACTTCAAAGTCTTAATATCAAAAATATGCCGTTCTTTCCTGATTGCGTTGTTTTTAACAATATTTAAATAATTTGTTACGGTAATGGCTTTTTTAGGAATACCTGAAATTATAAAATTTCCGTTTGTCATTATTCCATTCAAACCTGCAGGCATCGGCTCATCAAAATAAACTTGGCAGTCCTTATCAAGCTTATATTTTTCTCCTCCGGCAGTAAAATGATCGTAGTATGTTTTAGCCTCGTAATCAAATCCAATATTGCACTTCAACGTGTGTCTTATTTCGTTGTTGTTTAGATAGTAATAGGAGCCTGTATAAATGTCATCATCAGTCCCATACACTGTAAAAACATGTTTATTGGTCTCAACGGTTCCGTCGTTCTTATGTACATAAACAGAATATCTATAAATGCCTTTACGACTTGTTGTACCAGAAAAATACCAATGATCATTTAATTTAAAACCATGAAAAAAAAGGTCTTTATTAGTATAACCTATTTTTTTAACTACTGAAGCAGAATAAATAGCAGGACTTAAATAATTTGAATCAACCTTCATAACATGCTCATATATCGTTTGCCCATTATGATTTGTATAGGAGAAGCATTTTGAAAAATCACCAGACTTGTCAAAATTAGGCGCAATATCTTTTCCTATAGAAAACCAGCCCCATTCTGATGCGGAAGGTTTCAAATAATCCGTCCCTTTTATCACTCTCCAAATATAATTCCCTTGGTGGCAAATGTCATAAGTGAAATTGGGAACTTTTCTATCGTAAGTATAACCGCTATCTCTCTTTTCAAGGCTAAAGCATTGCCATTTGTAGCGCATAGTTTTTCCCAAATCAAAATTATTATCTTCTTTTATATCCCACAAAAAAGTTAGTTTTTCAGAAATAGATGCATGAGTACCATTCGGTGGAGAAAGAATTTCTGGTTCAGTTATTTTTTTCCCGCAATCACCTGAAATATAAAAATTCATTTCAAAGCGTCGACTAGATTCCGGACTAGGGTCCATTAATTCTATATAGTATGGAACCATGACATACGGCAAATATTCTTTATCAAAAAGAACTACAAATTTTGTTTCGCTTTTAGAAGGAAAAACTACCAACCAGCTTAAATCACCAGAACAATACGGATTGACGTAATTGTAATCAACTTGAACATTGTCCAAAACTTTTAACTTTGGCAAATAGCGTACATCATTAATTGAGGAACGAAGCATTAATGTCAAATTAGTAGAAGACAAATTAAGAACACTAAATTTTCCTGTCACCACAAAACTCCCATCCGGTATAATCTCCAAAATCTTAGGCATTATAGCAAAACCTTCCTTCAGCAAAGGATTCGAGCCGCAATAATATTCTTCTCGATTGTTTAATCCGTCTCCGTCTATATCAATGTTAGGATCATATAATTTTTCTATATCAGCCTCAGTAATGTTTGTTAGAGAGCTTTCATATTGTATTTCGCCAGAAACCCTTTTTAACTCTTTTGCCGCATATTCACTATAATCATTAACAGCCTCATTGTTCAATTCATTGTATTTTCTTAAATTGCTATTTAAGCTTTTTAATAAAAATTTATATTTTCTCAGATTTTTATCAATCCACCACTGAGGCATATTATCAGCATATAAGCTATTCTTCCATAATAAAAATTGCTTGTCAATTTCAGCTTTAGAATATTTCAGCATCAAAGGAATATCGTTATCGTTTTTCGCCATTGCGTTTGTCGCAATGTTCGGCATTAATCCATATTTCTCACAAACATATCCGTTAATCGATCCTCGGTTGTGATACAGATCACCATAGTTTAAAATAAGATCCAAAGACTGTTCAGACTTATTAGAAGAAAAATATGGCACGGTCAGCATTATGGCTTTTGGACACATGTTTGTATAATCACAAGTATAAATTTTCCCAAAAACAAACGATGGGATTGAAATTACAATCAACAAACAGCAAAAGAAAAATTTCCCAGTTTTTTTCATTGTGCATCCTCTTTTGGCTTTAAACTGCCTTTACCAAATGTTAATGTTGAAGCTTTAGGTTCTTCAATGCTAAGTTCTATAATGCGATCATCAAAGTGACCAATCTGGTTGCTAGCGGATATAGTTAATCTAAAAGCTCCGCATTCTGTCGGTTTTCCATGAATAATACCATCTTTAGAAATACACAATCCTTCAGGAAGAGATCCGCTTATGGAAAAAAATGTTGGGTATCTTTTATCATTGACATCAAATTTATAAAAATATTGCAATGTTCTATATCCCTTTGGAATATTATCATCCGAAGAAATTATTAGAGGAATATCATTTGAGTCATCTATTTTTGACCCTCTAGCCATTTCTTCATTATCGTTATAGCCGTCCCCGTCAGAATCAACGTTCGCATCTGGATCTAATATTATTAATCTGCCTGTTCCTTCATGGTTAAAATTTGACACATTGTTTTGATTTGTTAGTTTGTTATAGTTTATCATTTTTTGTATATTCTATCCACCCCTAGGGGTGGCCGTTGGTTTGACTTAGGCGGCTCCACTGAATGCTTTTCTGAATTCGCTCGGCGTTCTGTAATTCAGTTTCTCGTGCAGTCTGCGGTGATTGTATGTCCAGATTGCGTTCTTGATCGCTTGCCTTGCTTCTTCTTTGGTGTTGAATTGCGAATCCAGATAATATTCGCTTTTCAATATGCCGTTTAGTCTTTCAGCCATTCCGTTTTCATAGCAGTGCAATTCCTCTGTCATGCTGGATCTCCAGCCCAGTGAATCAAGAAGATCCCGATACATATGCGATGCGTACTGGCACCCTCGATCAGAATGAGCTATCGGCTTAGCTTCCGGGCCTAGCTTTTTAGACGCCATCTTCAACGCCGCCAGGGGCCCTTCAGTCGTTAGATCATCTCTTACGTCGTATCCGACTATGTCCTTGGCAAACATGTCCATCATCAGCGACAGATAAACAAAACCTTCTTTGGTGTAGACGTAGGTTATGTCGGAGCATATCGCCTGATTGGGAGAGTCTATCTTTAGATCTTTCACCAAATTGGGAGACGGTATAAGGGACGGATCCTGCTTGGTGGTGCGGCATTGGTATTTCTTGCGTTTCTTTACCAGGAGATTGTTTTTCTTCAACAAGTTGCCGAATCTGTTTATACCGATGCTTATCCCGGCTCTCTTTAGTTCGGAGCGTATGGCAAACAGCACTTTCTTCGTCCCTGCTCGGGGATTGACTTGCCTTTCCTGGCGCACAAACTCTACGACAAGGCCTTCGTTGACCTCATGACGTTTCCTTGCTTTCTCGCTGCTATAAAACCACTGCCTTGTCATGCCTAGCTTCCTGCAAATGGCGGATACTTTTCTTTTTATCTTTGAGCAGATCATATGCGCTATTTTTCGGCGCTCTTTTTTTTAGCTCTTCTGGGGTTATCCCTAGTTTGCTGCAGGCGATCTGGAGGGCGGCTTCGTCAATTTTGTGATCAAGTATCTCATCCGACAGCTGTATTTTCAATCTTCTGAGCTCTTCCTTAAGTCTCTTGATCTCATCTAGTTCTGTTCTAGTTTTCACGTAGATCAACCTCCCTTTTAGATGTTCGAAGCCAAGAGCCCGCATCCAAACATAAACTGTGTTATAAGAAATCCCATATGCCGTTGCCGCTCCTGATACTGATTTCCACTTCCCGTCCCTGAGCTCTTCCATGACTTTTAGCTTGAATGCCATACTATACCGAATTCTGTCTTTCATGTCACCTGTCTCCTTTAACTTTTTAGAAACAAAGTGTCAACACATATTAAAGAGGAACAGATTTTGCAAACCGATCTAAAAATCACAAACGAATATCGATCATGGTGATCTCAGTTGGATTGCAAAAACGGAAATAAGGCTTTCCCAATCCCCTGCTTATGAGCATAACGCTGCCGTCTTTGGCAAGGACTCTCTCCGCCATCATGGCGCCAAATTTCGAGGGCAGGATCATCGGCCCGAAGAGCCCGAAACGAATTTGTCCTCCGTGGGTGTGCCCGGAGAGGACAAGATGCGCTCCTATTTCCCGCCAATTTTCCCATTCGTCCGGGTCGTGGCCCAGGGCGATAATAAGTTTTTCCTTGTCGAGGGAGGCGAATTTGGACATCTCCTTCCCCCAGGGAGCTTCCGAGCCCAGAAAGATCGTCTCCCCCGCCGCGAAAGTTTCATTCCTCAAATGCACGAAGCCCAGGGAATCCAGGGCTTCCGTCAGGGGCTTTTCCGCTCCGATCCAGAAATCATGGTTTCCCAGGACGTAAAAGACTTTTTCCTTGGCCTTGAGTTTACCGAGGAGCTCTTTTAATTCCGGGATGTCTTTTAATTTCTGGATGAAGTCGCCTGTGATGGCGATATAATCTGGCTCAAGTTTGTTGACCTCGGAAATCACTTCCTTGAGGAAAAGCTTGGAAAGATCGTTGTAATGCAGGTCACTTAGCTGCACCAAGCGCTGGCCTTCCTTGCCAATCCCTATCTCGTAGTGCTGGCAGACGACCGGACCGAGTTTCCTGGGTTCCAGCGTCCTCAAAAATTTCGCGGCGTTTATTTTGTTCTGAAGGATCTTGCTGTGCCTGATGCAGGGCTCTAAGAGCGTCAGAACGGCTATTCCGATGAGGATCCATATGAAAATGGGCTCGTTGAAAAGATCCCGCCTGTAAAAGAGGATATAAAAATAAAGACATACCGCCAGGACGCACAAAATTCCTGACGGTATGTCCAAAGAAAGATAGCGGTCGCTGATCCTCTCAGTCAGCCTGGAGGAAACGCGC
>JAFZID010000162.1 GCA_017554565.1 bacterium | reverse complement strand
GTGGTGGCCGGCAACGCCCTGGTGCAGTTCCACGGAGGCTTGGACAGGACCAGGGAGCTTTACGCCCAGGAGCACGGTTTCCAGAGTTTCGCCGCCTACACCAACGACTTTTTGAAGACCACCCATGAGGCCGCCGACACGTACTCTTTCCAACGCCTTGTGAGCCAGAGGGTGAGCGCCAACTTCACGTCCCCGAACATTCTGGCGGCCTACGCCATGCTGGCCTTTTTCGTGGCCCTGGGGCTCTGGAGGTCCGGCAAAGACAGGATCGTCAGGATCCTGGGGGCGGCGACGGCTTTCCTGGCGCTGCTGACGCTTTTCTACACCCGCTCGAAATCAGTCATCGTGATCACCTTCGCGCTGACGTTTATCTGGAGTTTCATTCTTGTGAAGGCCAAGGTCCTTTCCAAGACCTGGCTCTTCGTCATCCTTGGAGGCGGCGCGCTTTTCACCGCCGCCAGCTTCCTCTGGGGCTACGGGGCGAACCTGGGGGCCAAGCTGTCTTCCTCCGGCGGCGCCAGGCTGACTTATTGGAAAGTGGCTTTGAGGATGCTGAGGCAGAAGCCCCTGACGGGCTGCGGCTTCAACTCCTTCGACTACTGGTACAGGGCCTGGGCGCCCGCGGGTTCGGAACCCAGCAAATTCGTTCACAACACCATTCTGCAGATGTGGGCGGAATTCGGCATGTTCGCGGCCCTGGGAAGCCTTCTGGCTCTGACTCTGCCCTTCGTGAACGGCTGGGACAATTTTAAGTTTTCCGCCAAAAAGGATGTTTTCCAGCTTTCCTGCATCATGGCTTCCATCGGCTTCTTTTTGCACAATCTGCTGGACTTTGATTTTTACGTTCCCGGGCTCATGCTGACGGCGCTTTTCGTTCTTTCCATGGCGCTGAGGGGCCGGGAGGATGACGAGATCACGGAAGAGATAAAGAACGCCGCTCCCGCGGCTCAAAACTAAGAAAGGAAAATTTATGTCAAAGGAATTGGAAGAAGGTTCCAGGCTCACGCTGGATTTTGAAAAATTGAAAAAAGTCGCCAACTGCGGCGCGGATGTTCTGCCGGTGGCCGTCCAGGACGCCGAGACCGGAGAACTGCTTATTATCGCCTACGCCAACAAGGAAGCCTTCGAGCATACCCTTAAGACCGGACACGCCACCTTCTGGAGCACCTCGAGAAACGAACTTTGGGAAAAAGGCGCCACTTCCGGCGACGTTTTGCAGATAGTGGAGATAAGGGTGAACTGCGAGCAGAACTCCCTTTTGTATCTTGTCAGGCCTCTAGGGAAGGGCGCCTGCCACACCAAGGATAGCAAGGGCGTCGCCAGGAGCTCCTGCTATTACCGCCGGATCGTGGACGGCGGCAAACTGGAAAAGCTGCCGGAATAAAAAATCACTGCGGCCCGTCTTTCTTTCTGCACCGGAAGGAAGCTTTTTCTCCTGAACTGAAGGTTATTACGCCTTCCATTTCCTCCGCTGTATATGTTCCTTCGATGCTTTCCTCTTCGCTAGTAAAAACGCGGTTGTTTTTGGCTGAGAAAGTCCCGTCCTTTATTTCCCCTGAAAAACTGGCCAGGTGCATATTTGAGTTATGCGCGTAGCGTATGTAGATGACCGGCGTTATTAAGCTGTCCACCACGGAACGGCCGCAGTGCAGGCGTAGGTTTAGGGTATCATTGCCTTTTTTCAATTCTCCCTGCCAGAAGGGCGCTATGGGAAGACTTTGCGCGCCGCCCTTAGAATCCAGGGCGCTGAAGGAGCCGAGCAGTTCGCTGCCAAGAAAGAGGCTTCCGGTGACGCCTCCCTCCTTGAAGTGCCCCTTGGCGATCATGACTTTGCCATCATCAAGGGGAAGGGCGGCCTTGAAATAGTTTTCGTCCATGGCTCCCAAAAGCAGTTCGTCATGCTGGGAACCGTCTTCAAGGAAAGTGGTGAAAAGAAATTCTCTGATCCCTTTTTCGGGAACGGAGATCCTGAGGACAAATTTAAGGCTTTCCTTGCCCTTTTCTTTGAATTTGCCCAGGAAGAACTTTTCGGTTTGGCGCGTTAGTTTTTTTGCGGCCGATTTTTCCGCCGCTTCCTCTTCGCCGGTTTTTGTTTCCCGATCCGCGCCGACGGCCTCGGCTTGGAAACGGCAGCTCTGATAGCCGTCCGCTTGAAGCTTCACGCCGTTGAGGACCTGGCCTTGGAGGGAACAGAGGAGCGTGCTGCCGGAAGCGCCGCCGGCTTTTATGGCGCTTTTATCCAGCGTTCCTATGAATTTTTCCTCGCTTCCTTTATAGGACAGAAGGATCTCGCAGCTTCCGCCTTCCCCTGCCGTTATTTCCGCCTTGAGGGGAAAGGAGGAAGCGTCGTTTTCATAGAGTTTGCCAACGAAGGCGGTTTTTCCCAAGCTGTTGCCGACGGGAGCTTGGGGCTTTTCCAGAGCAGGGGACACGCTTTCCATAAAGATCGGCGCCGCACCATTTGAGGCTGGCTTTTCCTCAGCAGACGCAGCGCTCTCATTATCTTTCAGGACGGCCTCGCCTTTGCCGGCTGAGATCATGAAAACGACCTTGCCGGCGGTATCCGTGATAAGAGCCTCCATCGTTTCGTCGCCGAAGACGCCCGTTAAAACGAACCTTTGCAGCGCATCCTGGGCCGCGATGGAATTGTCGGCGGTCTTGTCGCCCTTGAAAACATCAGTCCTGACGGATTCGCCGCTCTTGTAGGTAAGCTCAAAGAACTGCGGCGAACCAAGACCTTCCTCAGAATAGATCTTGATCATGCAGGGAACGCTTTCCTTTCCAGGCGGGTTTATTTCCCCCAATAGATACTCTGTCGATCTGGCCGAAGAGGGGAGAGCCAAAAGAAAAACCAGGGCGATGGCGGCGGCAATTTTCAAGGCGTTCATTTTTGTCACCTCTCGTTTGAATTTAAACGGGATATCATGTGTAAATTTTAACATAAAGTAAGACTTTGCTAAAATTAAGATATGGAAAAAGGAAAAATCAAAGCGGTTATTTTCGACCTGGACGGACTGATGCTCGACACGGAGCCGGTGGCCATGCGCGCCATGGCGGAGGCCATCAGGGAGAAGAACGGGCGGGAGATGAGCTTCGCCTTTTTTCGCCAGCTAATAGGCCATGCCCGTTCCGACACCTACGGCTTCTTTCGGGAGGAATACGGTTTTTGCGAGGAGGAGACCAACGCGGTCCGGGACCGCTGCGCGGCCCTTATCGTGGAGGCCATAGGAAGAGGCGAGGGCAGGCCCAAGAAGGGACTCAAAGAGCTTCTCGACTTGCTTGACGAAAAAGGCATTCCCAGGGTGGTGGCCTCCAGTTCCCCGCGTTCCCAGGTTCTGCAGAAATTGAAAATGGTCAATCTGCTGCATCGGGTGAACAGTCTTATCAGCGGTTGGGAAGTGCCCCAGAGCAAGCCGGCGCCGGATATTTTTCTCAAAGCCGCGGAACTGATCGAAGTGCCGCCGGAAAACTGTCTGGTGCTGGAGGACTCTCCCGCCGGGCTTCTGGCGGCGAAGCGGGCGGGCATGGCAAGCGTTATGGTGCCCGATCTGGTGGCTCCCGGAAAAGCCGAGGAAGAGCTGGCTTTGGCGGTCCTTCCCGACCTTTGCGCCGTCACGGACATGCTTTCCGATATGCTATAATGTTTTGTTTATGATGGAAGAAAAGAACAGGATAAAACTGCTTTCGGAGGACGTGGCCAACAAGATCGCCGCGGGGGAAGTCGTGGAACGCCCCTCTTCGGTGGTCAAGGAGCTGGTGGAGAACTCTCTGGACGCCGGCGCCAGGCGCGTCTGCGTCGAGATAGGCGAGGGCGGCCGCAAGCTCATCCAGGTCTCCGAC
>JAFZID010000161.1 GCA_017554565.1 bacterium | reverse complement strand
GCCCGTGGCGGTGAGAATGGTCTGGCAGGCCGCGAAAGCCGTGAAGATCCCCGTGGTGGGCTTGGGCGGCATCGAGTGTTTGGACGACGCTCTGCAGTTCTTCATCGCCGGCGCCTCGGCGGTGGAAATAGGCACCGCCAGCTTCTACGAGCCCAGGACCGCGGAAAAGATCGCGCTGGAACTTCCGGCTTATCTCGAGAAAAACGGTTTTTCCTCCGTCAGGGAATTAAGGGGAGATTTCTAGATCATGAGTCTGCAGGATCGGGATTATTATCGCTACCAAAGGAGGGAGCAAAGCAGCCGCGGCGGTTTTCTGACTTATCTCACGCCGGTGGTGAAGTGGCTGCTTTTTCTCAACGTGGGCGTCTTTGTGATCCAGTATGTCTGCGAAAAGATCCTCCAGCTGCCTTTCTTCGTGACGCGGATCTCCCGCCAGGGCGCCCAGCTTTTTGTGGAATATTCCGAATACGAGAAGATCTTCGCCCTCTACGTTCCTTATCTGAAAAAATATTTCCTCTTCAGCCAGTATGTGACCTACCAGTTCATGCACGGAGGATTCCTGCATCTTTTGTTCAACATGCTGGCCCTTTACATGTTCGGGCGCTACATCGAGTACCAGATAGGTTCCCGCCCCTTCATCAAGCTTTATCTTCTCGGCGGCATCTTCGCCGGCATCTGCCATCTGGTCTTCGTCAACGCTTACGGCACGCCGGTGGTGGGAGCCTCCGGGGCCATCTGCACCGTGCTGGCGGCCTTCGCCATCATGAACCCGGACACCAAGCTCATGGTCTTCCTGGGCTTCATCCCGGTCATTATGAAAGCCAGGACCATGGTGCTCTTATACGCTCTCTACACTCTCATAATGGCTTTGATCAGCGACGGCAACGTGGCGCATCTGGCCCACCTGGGCGGACTCTTGTTCGGCTTTATGTACGTGAAGAATTTCCTGGGCCTCAAAAAGCTCATCGGCTACGCGCCAGGCGATATCCCGAGGGACAATTCCTTCGGACATTTCAGGGAAAGAGCCCGGGTCTACAGAGGCCCGGAGCCTCACGAGGCCGGCCCCGCCCAAACGTCATCCAATGAAACCACCGGCGACGAGCGGCTGGACGAGATCCTGGAAAAGATGAAAAAATACGGAATGCATACGCTGACCGACGAGGACTGGCAGTATATCCAGAAAAAAAGGAGTGAGCGATGAGAAGCAGGGAACTTGTCTACTGGTCCGGCGAAAAGCTCTGTTTGCGGGCGGTGGAAGGCCTCAAGCGCCGCGGCTTCAAAGCCAAGTATTTCCCCAAGGTCGGCGAGGCCGTGGAGTACATACTGAGGGAAGCGGCGGCGGTCTCCAGCATCGGCTGCGGCGGCTCTTTAAGCCTTGAGGAAGCCGGCGTTTTCGAAGCCATCGGGAAGCTGGGTAAAAAGGTCATGAACCACAACGTGGGCGACCTTTCTCCCGACGAGAAAATGGCCGTGAGAAGAGGGCAGCTGACCTGCGACCTCTTCCTCTCGGGCCTGAACGCCCTGACCGTGGACGGCGAGATCGTCAACGTGGACGGCGTGGGAAACAGAGTGGCCGCCATGATCTTCGGCCCCAAGGAAGTCATTCTTCTGGCGGGGCGCAACAAGATCGTGGAGGGCGGAGTTCCGGAGGCGCTGGAGAGGATAAAAAACACCGCGGCTCCCATGAACGCCGCCAGGCTGGACGCCAAGACGCCCTGCATAGTCAGCGGGAAATGCGAAGGCTGCCGGTCTCAAAACAACATCTGCCGCGTGACCACGATAATCTCGCTGCCGCCCAAGAATTCCGACATGAGGATCCTTGTGGTCAACGAGGACCTGGGACTGTAAAAAACTTTTTCAAATACAAATTAACCAATTCATCCATTTTGGAGGGAAAATGATCTATTCACAGGAAGTCACAGAAATGTGCTGTGTCAAAAAAGGCCCGAATCACGGACCGGCTCCCATCCCGCAGGAAGGGTTGTGGACGCAGTCCAGGGAAATCAAGGACATCAACGGTTTCACCCACGGCATCGGCTGGTGCGCTCCCCAGCAGGGCGCCTGCAAGCTGACCCTGAACGTCAAGGAAGGCGTCATCCAGGAAGCTTTGGTGGAGACCATCGGCTGTTCCGGCATGACGCACTCCGCCGCCATGGCCGCCGAAATACTTATCGGCAAGACCATTCTTGAAGCGCTGAACACCGACCTGGTGTGCGACGCCATCAACACCGCCATGCGCGAACTTTTCCTGCAGATCGTTTACGGCCGCACCCAGTCCGCTTTCTCCGAGAACGGCCTGCCGGTGGGCGCCGGTCTGGAAGACCTGGGCAAAGGCTTGAGAAGCCAGGTGGGCACCACCTACGCAACTTTGGCCAAAGGCCCCCGCTACCTGGAACTGGCCGAAGGCTACATCACCAGACTCGGCCTGGACGCCGAAGGCGAGATCATCGGCTACGAATTCGTCCATATGGGCAAGATGATGGAGATGATCAAGAAGGGCACCGAGGCCGGCGAAGCCTTGAAGAAAGCCACGAACTGCTATGGCCGTTTCGCCGAGGCCGCAAAATACATCGACCCGCGCCACGAATAAGGAGGATTACTATGTTGTTTGAAAGTTATGAAAGACGTATCGGACAGATCACTCCTGTCTTGGAAAAATACGGTATGAAGACGCTTGAGGAAGCCAACGAGCTTTGCCTCAGCAAAGGTATCGACGTGGCCTCCATCGTCCGCGGCATCCAGCCCATCTGCTTTGAGAACGCCTGCTGGGCCTACACCCTGGGCGCCGCCATCGCCATCAAGAAAGGCTGCAAGAAAGCCGCCGACGCCGCCGAAGCCATCGGCGAAGGCCTCCAGGCCTTCTGCATTCCCGGCTCCGTCGCCGACGACCGCAAGGTCGGCTTGGGCCACGGCAACCTGGGCGCCATGCTGCTCAGGGAAGAGACGAAGTGCTTCGCTTTCCTGGCCGGCCACGAAAGCTTCGCGGCCGCGGAAGGCGCCATCGGCATCGCCAAGTCCGCCAACAAAGTGAGGAAAGAGCCTCTCAGAGTCATCCTGAACGGCCTCGGCAAAGACGCGGCCTTCATCATTTCAAGGATCAACGGCTTCACCTATGTCCAGACCAAATTCGACTACGCCACCGGCAAGCTCAGTATCGTCAAGGAGACTCCGTACTCCCAGGGCGAAAGAGGCAAAGTCCGCTGCTACGGCGCCGACGACGTCAGGGAAGGCGTGGCCATCATGCACCATGAGAAAGTGGACGTCTCCATCACCGGCAACTCCACGAACCCCACCCGCTTCCAGCATCCTGTGGCCGGCACTTACAAGAAAGAGTGCGTCGAACAGGGCAAGAAGTACTTCTCGGTCGCTTCTGGCGGCGGCACGGGCCGCACGCTGCATCCGGACAACATGGCCGCCGGCCCCGCCTCCTATGGCATGACCGACACCATGGGCCGCATGCACTCTGACGCCCAGTTCGCCGGCTCCTCTTCCGTTCCGGCCCACGTTGAGATGATGGGCTTGATCGGCATGGGCAACAACCCCATGGTGGGCGCCACCGTGGCCGTTGCCGTGGCTGTGGAAGAAGCTTCCAAGTAACTTGTTAAAAGCCAAAAAGGCGGCGGGAATTTTTCCCGCCGCCCTCTCTGAGATCATGAAAAAAACACTCCTCCTGCTGCTCGCCATCTTTCTTTCCGCCTCCGGCCTCGCCGCCGCGACTCTGAAAACTTTCGAAATGGAAAGCAAGATCCTCAATTCCAAAAGGACCTACGCCGTGCTTTTCCCGGACGCCTATGAGAGCGAGACCAACACGTTCTTTCCCGTCCTTTACACCCTGCACGGACTGGGCGACCAGCCCACCTCGTGGTACAAGAACATTCCCATGGCCGACATCATGGAGGAAATGATCAAAAAGGGCGAAATAAAGCCCTTCATAATGGTGACGGTCCAGGCCATGGGCAACGACGACAAGGAGGGGATAGGCTACTTCGATCAGCCCGGCTGGAAGGCCCAGACTTTTTATTTCGAGGAATTCATCCCCGAGATCGAAAAACAGTTCCGCGTCAGGAAGGACAAGGGCGGCAGATCCCTGACCGGCATCTCCATGGGCGGAGGCGGAGCGCTTTCCTACGCTTTCCAGCATCCCGAGATGTTCAGCTCCGTTTACGCCATGAGCCCCTGGGTGAACTCCACCCGCTGGTATCCGGAAGCGCCCTTCGGAACGCCCCTTTTCAATCTGGGCAGATCGGTTCTGGCTTTCGACACCGCCAATTTCATCAGACGCGCCAACGAAGAGAAAAAAGCGCAGCTTAGGACCGTCAAATGGTTCGTGCACATCGGCGACGACGACTTCCTCTTCGAGTGCGCCAGCGATTTTCACACCGCCATGCGCGACGCCGGCATTCCCGACGAGTTCCGGGTGGCGGACGGCAACCACTCCTGGTATTACTGGAACAAGATAGCTCCGGAAATGCTGAAGTTCACCAGCGACAATTTCAAAGGCGAGTGATATGAAAAAATTTTTAAGCCTGATTCTTTTGACGCTTGCATTCTCTCCCTGCGCGGCGTTTCCTGACACCGGCGTCACGGAGGATACGGTCAAAGCCCTGCTGAAAGACATGGGCGACCCCGGGGAAGCCAAGCTGCCCATAGAGACCCAGCACGCCCTGGCTTCCGTGAAGGGCGCGAAAACCGGCGGCCCGGGTTTTTTCATAAGGCTGGATAAAAATTATTACTGCGTTTTCTCCCCGGAACTTTTGATCGGAAATTCCAACATCGCGATAAGGGACATGAGAAAGGACAGGGTCAAGCCGGAGGGCATGGAATGCTCCTTGGACGGCAGGATGGTCCGTTTGAAACTTAAGGAAAGGCCCTTCGGCGACATGAAGACCGCCAATTCCAGGGCCGGGGACACCGTGAGCCTTGTGGAGTTTGATTTTGAAAAAGAGACGGCCTCCATGTACAAGATCAGCGTCGCCAAAAGAGGGGAGGGCAGGCTGGACCTTAAGGAAATGCTGCCCCGGAAATACTCCAACGACATGGTCCTGGACGACGAGGGAAAGATCTTCGGGCTTGTGTACAACAGAGTCCAGAAGAACATCGGCGACCTGGCCTCCAGCACCAACCGCCACGTCATGAGCTGCATTTCCAGCGTTTCCGGCGTGGAGGAAGCCAAATGGGAACCCACGGTGAAATCTTTCGTTCCGGAATGCGCCCGCATTCTGAAGAAGGAGGACGTTCTTTTCCAGGCGGCGTTCCTGGCCTGGCAGTGGATGCACGTGACGATCTTCGGACAGGTGAAGCCCAGCGACATGGTGAGTTCGGAAATTTTGCTCGCCTGGGTCGAGAACCACAACAATCTGGTGGACAAGGTATCCCTGGAGGTCGAAAAAGCGAAAGGCAAAAAAGGCGGAGCCTCCAAGGAGGCGGCGGACGCTCTCAAAAAGGACGCCAACGAGCTGAAATCGGCCATCACAAAGGCCTTGAGCCCGGAGAAGGTCGAGGAGGGATACCAGTTTTACCAGAAGTGTTTCGCGGAGCGGAACAAACTGGCGGAAGAAAACAAAGCAACGATTTTGAAAGGCATAGATTATATGGCGAACCACGTCGCCTCCGATCTGAAGCCAAAGAAATAATTAAAAACGAGGAGTGAGAAATGAAAAAACTTCTTCTTTTGTCTTTTATCCTGACAGGGCTTTTGCAGGCTGCGGAACCCACTTCCTGCACGCCGGTCCCCCAGAGTTACGACCCCAACTACTGGTGGATGATCCGTCACAAAGCGAAACTGGAGGATATCAAGGAACGCGGTGATTCAATCGAGGTCGTCTTCGTGGGCGACTCCATCACCCACAACTACGAATCCGTCGGGCTCAGCGTCTGGAACAAGCATTTCAACGGCAATCCCTACAATACGCTGAATCTCGGCTACGGCGGCGACCAGACCCAGAACGTTCTCTACCGCATCCAGGACGGCGAGTTTGACGGCTATCAGGCCAAGGCCATCGTTCTGATGATCGGCACCAACAACTCCGGCCAGTACGGCTACGACGAGCCCCCCGGAGACGTCATCATCGGCATCAAGAAGGTCCTGGAAGGCATACGGGCGAAGCAGCCCCAGGCCAAGATCATCCTTTGCTCCATTTCTCCGAGAGGCGAACACAAGAGCGACGTCCTGAGAGTGAGGAACGACTTCATCAACGAAGAGATCATAAAATTCGCGGACGGCGAAAACATCATCTGGTGCGACTGGGGCAACCAGATGCTCGACGCCGACGGAAGGCTCTCCACCTCCATGTGCAACGACCTTCTTCATCCCACCGTCAGGGGCTATGAGGTCTGGGTCAAGAACGTCCTGCCCATCCTGGATCAGATCGTTCATCCCGACGCCACCCCCTCCTGCGCCGTTCCGAAAGTCAGGAAGGAAAAGACCTGGTGGACGGCCATCGGAGTCAGAAGGAACGAGATCATGAACGGCGACTCCTCCATGAGGGACGTGGTCTTCCTGGGCGATTCCCAGCTGGAAGGCTTCTACAGCACAGACAGCGCCAAGAGGAAGGAGATCCTGGGCAACAAGAGCGATTATAATCTGACCTTCAAGAATGATCTTGTCCAGAACGTTCTGTGGCGCGCGAAGTACGGCGAACTGCACAGCTTCACCGCCAGGTCGATAGTCATCGCCGCCGGCAACGCCAACACCAACGACGCCCCGGAGAACGTGGCGGCCGGTATCGAAGCCCTTGTGCGGGGCGCGCGCGAACGCCAGAAAAACGCCAGGTTAGTCATCACGCCGATCCTTCCCATGGGCCGCGAAAAAGATTCCGCGCTGCGCAAGTGGAGCGAGGAAGTCAACGCGCTCATAAAGGAGATCAAGGTCAACAACATCTTCTTCGTGGATCCCACGGAAGATCTTCTCGACGAGAACGGAACGCTTCCCGAGGAATTCTCCGCGGACGGCGTGACGCTTACCAAGGCTGGCTACGACGTCTGGGGCGACTGCCTCGGGAAGTGGATCAAGTCGCATCTTTGATCGATAACGGTTAATTGGAAATTTTTGAGGAGCACATAAAATGAAAAAAAGCCTTTTACTTCTGACGCTTCTGATTGCGGCCGGTTCGCTTTTCGGCTCCATCAGGGCCATCACGCCGGTGCCGCAGAGCACCAGCCCGTCTTATTGGTGGTATCAGCGTTTCCTTTACGACAAGGAATACGTAAAGGAAAACGAAGTGCCGCTCATGTTCGTCGGCGACTCCATCACCGAGCTTTGGATGGTGGACGGCAGGGGACTGAGCGTTCTGAACAAATATTTCACGAAGGCGCCCTACAACGCCCTGGTGGCGGGCTACAGCGCCGACAGGACGGAGCACGTCATCTGGAGGATGGAGAACGGAGAGTTGGACGGCAGCAAGCCCAAAGCCATCTGCCTTATGATCGGCACCAACAACACCTGGCACTACGACGAATCCCAGGAAGCGCCCTGCGACACCGTCCTGGGCATCCGTTCCTGCATCGACTCCATTAGAGCCAAGGCGCCCAAGGCCAAGATCTTTCTGTTCGCCATCCTGCCCTGCGGCCGCAACGGCAACGATCCCAGAAGGGCCAGGAACGCCATCGTCAACGACGCTATGCGCGATCTTTGCGACGGCGAGAACGTCGTCTTCTGCGAGATCAACAACCAGGTCATGGACTGCAACGGCTACTACGGCGAGGACGTCTCCTACGACGGCGTGCACCTCTCCACTCCGGGGTACCAGATCTGGGCCAAGAACTTGCTGAAGCTTCTGCAGCCCATCTTCTACCCAGACGAAACGCCGGAATACTCCCGTCCGCTTTCCAAGGCCGGCGAGGCCTGGTGGGTGGAGCGCCTTTACCAGACGCGCTGCGCCACCGCCAGCATCGTCT
>JAFZID010000160.1 GCA_017554565.1 bacterium | reverse complement strand
CATACCATATCTTTCCCGACTATGAAAATCACATGGTTGTGGTTATGCGCTTTAAACGCGGGAAAGACATGGAAATGAATTGCTCAGCCTATCAGTTCCTTCAGCGCGTTTTTTATGGAAAAGCGATTGCGCAGCAAAACCGAGAGGAAATAAACCAGAACGCCGGCCGCCGCCAGGGAAGCCAGCTTAAGGATCCCCTCCCAGGGCAGGAAAGAGCGCGCCGCCATGACGGCCGCGAACATCAGGAGCGCGGAAACAAAGCTCTTTAAAAAGAAACCCAGATCCAAAAATCTCAAGGGCGCAAACCCGTAGCTCCTCACTTTCAGGGCGCACATAAAGAGAAGCAGGAGATAGGAAGCCAGGGAGGAGAGCGCGGTGCACCACATGCCGAACCTGGCGGTGAAAAGCGTGTTCAAAACGAGGCAGGCCAGGGCCGCGCTGAAGTTGGCCAGGAACAGGAAACGGCTGTGTCCCTTCAGGAAAATGACGTTGTGATAAAAAGCGATCAGCTGGGAAAGGAACGCCCCGGAAAGCGGCAGCAGGAAAAACCACAGGGAGGTCCTGAACTCCCCTCTTCCCGTCATGAAGTCCAAAAGGTCGTTGTGGGTGGCCAGCAATCCGAAGAACAAAGGCAGAGCCAGGAAAAAATAAAGCCTGGCGAAACGCCGGCAGGTCTCCAAGACCGCCTCCTTGCCTTTTTTGCTGACCGCTTCCGCCAGGACCGGAAGCAGCGTGTAAGCGATAGGCAGCCCCAGATACTGGATGAGCATGGCGATCTTCAGGGAAGCGTCGTAGCGTCCGACCTCGCCGGCTCCCGTCTGGAAGCCGAGGATCACCTTGCCGCCCGTTCCGAAGAGCCAGGTGGAAAGGCCGAACATCATGAGAGGCGCGCCGAAAACGAGCATGCCTTTCAAAGCCGGCAGCGCCGGACCGTCCTTGGGCAGGTCGAATTCGTCGTCGCCTTCAGCCGGCGCGCACTCGTCCCTCCTGCCGAATTCCAGACACGCGAAGAGCAGGTAGAGGAAAAGTACGTAAACGCTCTTGACGAGCAGCGAAAGCTTTATGATCTTCGCAAGGTCGAAACCGGCTTTGGAGGCGTAAAGGTAAACGCCGAGGATCGCCGCCGTATAGACCATCCTGACAAAAGAATGGCAGTCGATCCTGAGCCTGGCGCGGTAGCTGCCGTCCAAAAGGAGCTCCAGGGCGTTCAAAAGGATAAGCGGCAGCGCCGCTCTCAAGCATTCCAGCGCCACCGGCGTTTTGATCACCTTCTCCGCAATGAGGGGATCAAAGAAGCGCATGACAAAAGTCAGGATCAACCCTAGCGCTATTATGAGCGTGGACGAGAGGATAAAGAGCCTGCGCACGTAAGCGCTTTTGTGCGAGCCTCCCAGGAAGCGGATGACGGACTGGCTCAATCCGAGCCCCGTCAGGATAACGGCCACGGAATAGATCTGCTCGATAAGCCCCCAGGTCCCGAAGGTCTCGGAGCCGAAGGCGCCGCCCAGGATGTAGATGAGCAGGAAACCCCTTATGAAATCAAGGATATCCGAAACTCCCCTGACGAGGACGAAGAAATATTCCCTTTTCTTTTCCATCAAAGCTTCTGCTGGTAGCCCCAGTTCAAAAGATTCCTGACCGCATCGTCCCTCTCTTTCTTGGAGGGCGCGCCGATTATGACCAGTATCATCCTGCGGCCGTCCCTCAGGCACGTCGTGGTCACGCAGTAGCCAGCCTGGGCGTAGAAGCCCGTCTTCAAGCCGTCCACGCCCTGGAAGCGCCCCACGAGGCCGTTGCGGTTGCTGAGCTGGAAAGTGCCGTTTCTGAAAGTGTCAAGCCTGGTGCTGGTCCATTGCAAGACTTTCGGGAACTTCAGAAGCTCCCTGGCCAAAATAGCCATGTCCAGGGCCGAGGAAACATTGTTGGCCCCCTTCTTCGGGAGCCCGTGGGGGTTGTAGAATTTTGTGGCGCTCATGCCCAGCTGGGAGGCCCTCTTGTTCATCATGGAAACGAAATCATCCGCGCTGCCGCCCAATGTCTCCGCCACCGCGAAGGCCGCGTCGTTGGCGCTCATGATCATCACGGCCTTCAGAAGCTCCTCCAGCGGGAACTG
>JAFZID010000159.1 GCA_017554565.1 bacterium | reverse complement strand
CTTTTAAGAACTTTTAAGAACTTTTAAGAACTTTTAAGAACTTTTAAGAACTTTTAAGTTTTAGGCTTTTCTGCCTGGACTACTTCGTAAGTTCGATTTGGGTTGCGTTGGGCTCCTTTAGCAATAACAAGACCCAATTTTATTAGATGATTAATTCTTAAAATAATTGTTGGAATAGACTTCCCGATATGATCAGATAATTTTGCACGCTCAGATGGACCGTGATTAATTAAATAAGCTATTATTTTCTGTTCCAGAGAATCAAGTTGAGCCCACGTTTCCGGATCGATGTTGTTTTCTTTTCGATGAGAACGAGTTGAAATGTTATTGTAGAGAACAAGCAGTACGGAATTATCCTTGTTTCGGAAAACAGGAGCATCTAGATAAGATTTTTCCATGTCGTTAAAAATGCGCTTAACGCCCTCGTTCAACTCCTGCACCCAGCCTAATTCAGTCAGCACTCGTGAAATTTTTGGATTGCGGGAATACCTGGTGTAACATATGTTTTCAAGAGTTATGATATTCGGCAATTGTCCTGGGCTTTCAATTTCCAATCTGTCATCAAACATACTGACTTTAATGTATGCTCCCGTCATAGAATAATCGCGATGAACTACGGCATTAACAATTCCTTCAATCCAAGCAAAATTAGGATATTCCGGAACCTCAGAAAACTTACTTGTTTCAGGAAGCAAAACTGTAAATTCTCGCAATTGGCTGGTAATAAATGTTATCGTTTCTTCTAATAATCTTAAAATAGGTTGATCAATGCTTTTATCTTTTAAAATGTTTATACTGCTTCCGACTTGCATTTCTGTCCTATCAAATCTTAAGAATCTGATACGGCAATTCGGGTGAAATTGCATGATATTCTTTGCGAAAAGCAGCGCCGCGGCATTTGTCAGATATTCTTTTCCATCTTTGTTGGTTATAAATCCCCGCGAAGACAGAACCTGATGTGTACTGATTTCAGCAGCGCCAATGCGCTCCTTGTATTTTTCCAAGAGCTCCTCGTCTAAGTCTTCGAGGCATGCGTTAGGACATATTTCATCCTCAAAATGCCTTGTGTCCTTGGAGTATTCTAGATTCCGCAGATTTTCTCCTAGCATTTCTTTTGTTTTATCGCCTATGCGCAGAAAGGTTTTGTCGTTTGATGTTCTTATTATTTTTTCAGTACAGCTCGTTATGTGGAGAAGGAGCAGCCTGTCTTCTTTTCCCTGCTCGTTCTTTATCTCAAGAAATTCCTCCTGATATTTAGGCATCGGCCTGCAATAATCTTTAGGAGCGTTGATAAAATCGTTTATCTTCTCTTCTCCGCAGGAATTGATGCCTTCAAAATTTCTTGTGCTATCGCTGATGCCTATAACTATCGTTCCTCCGTCGGCGTTGGCGAATGCTGAAATAAGCGGAGCCAGATCGCTCGGTCGTATCTGCGCTGATTTCCTCTCGAAGTATTTGTTCTCCGGTTCCGTTTTTATGTAATCAAAAGTTAGCAGGGAATTGATGGCTGATCTTTTCATATGGACTCCTTGGTTTTATCAAATTTTAACACACATATAGAGTCATTTCAAAGCAAAAAAAAGGAATCTATTTTTATCACTAGCACGGCAACGGAAACACAAAAAAGCCTCGCCGGGCGAGGCTTTTCTTTAATTCGGTTGTTTCAATGAGTTGCTTTAAAAAGCAGTTGTAAAGTAAAACTTTACTACTCAAAAAATGCTACTGCCGGCGCTATGCTTCGGATTGAAAAAAACGAAATAACCAAATTCAACCCTAATTTGGTCACTATACTATCCAAATTAAGGCCGAATTTGGTTATTACGAAGGCCGGGATCAAAAGATCTTTTCGGTTACTTGATCGTGAGGCCGTTTTTGCCGACATCGACAGTAACGGTCGAGCCTTCCTTGGCTTCTCCGGCGAGGAGGAAGCGGCCGAGGGCGGTCTCCACGTGCTTCTGGATGTAGCGCTTCAGGGGCCTGGCGCCGTAGATCGGGTCGAAGCCGTTCTCGGCGATGAAGGCTTTCGCTTTCTCGGTGAGGACGAGCTTGAAGCCGTTTTCTTCGCAGCGCTTGGTGAGGTCCTTGATGAGGAGCTCCACGATCTTTTCGACTTCCGCTTTCTCGAGGGGCTTGAAGAGGACGATCTCATCGACGCGGTTCAGGAACTCAGGCCTGAAGTGGGCGTTCAGGAGGTCCATGACTTTTTTCCTGGTGTCGTCGTCGAGTTTGCCCTTGTTCAGCTTGTCGAGCAAGAGGTCGCTGCCGATATTCGAGGTCATGATCACGATGGTGTTCTTGAAGTCCACCGTGCGGCCCTGACTGTCGGTCAAGCGTCCGTCGTCGAGAAGCTGAAGCAGAGTGTTGAAGACGTCCGGATGAGCCTTTTCTATTTCGTCCAAGAGGATGACGGAGTAGGGTTTCCTTCTGACGGCTTCCGTCAGCTGTCCGCCCTCGTCATAGCCTACGTATCCCGGAGGAGCACCGATCAAGCGGCTCACGGAGAATTTCTCCATATACTCCGACATATCGAGACGTATGACGTTCTCTTCGGAATCGAAGAGCGCCTCCGCCAAAGTCTTTGCCAATTCAGTTTTGCCGACGCCGGTGGGGCCGAGGAAGATGAAGGAGCCGATGGGGCGCCTGGGGTCTTTAAGTCCGGAGCGGGCTCTTATGACCGCGTTGGCCACGGCTTCCACCGCCTCGTTCTGGCCGATGACGCGCTCGTGGAGGACTTCGTCGATCTTAAGGAGTTTTTCCTTTTCGCCTTCCATGATCTTGCTGACCGGGATGCCCGTCCAGCGGCTGACCACATCGGCGATCTCGTCTTCGGTCACTTCCTCCTTCAGAAGGCGGTCGTCCTTGACGTTGGTCTCGTGGATCGCTTTCAGTTCTTTTTCGAGTCCGGCCAGCTTGCCGTACTTGAGTTCCGCGGCCTTGTTCAGGTCGTAGCGGCTCTCGGCTTCGGCGATCTGGTTCTTGGTCTGTTCAAGCTCAGCCTTAAGGTCTCTTTCCTTCTTGATGGCTTCCTTTTCCTTCTGCCACTGGGCGGAGAGCACAGCCCTCTTTTCCTTCAGCTCGGAAAGATCCTTTTTCAGCTCTTCCAGTCTGCCTTTGCTGGCGTCGTCGCTTTCCTTCTTCAAGGCCTCCTGCTCTATTTCAAGCTGCATGACCTTGCGGTTCAGTTCGTCGAGCTCCGCCGGCTGGCTGTCTATTTCGGTCCTGACCATCGCCGCCGCCTCGTCCATAAGGTCTATGGCTTTGTCGGGCAGGAAACGGTCGCTGATGTAGCGATGACTGAGGACAGCCGCAGAAACAAGCGCGCCGTCCTGGATCCTGACGCCGTGATGGATCTCGTAGCGCTCCTTCAAGCCTCTCAAGATGGAGATGGTGTCCTCAACGGTTGGCTGATCGACCATGACCATCTGGAAACGCCTTTCCAGAGCAGGGTCCTTCTCGATGTATTTCCTGTATTCGTCGAGGGTAGTGGCGCCGATGCAGTGCAGTTCGCCTCTGGCCAAAAGCGGCTTCAGGAGGTTGCCTGCGTCCATGCTGCCTTCGCTCTTGCCCGCGCCGACGATGTTGTGTATTTCATCGATGAAGAGGATGATCCTGCCGTTAGAGGACTGCACTTCCTTTAAGACCGCTTTCAAGCGCTCCTCGAATTCGCCGCGGTACTTG
>JAFZID010000158.1 GCA_017554565.1 bacterium | reverse complement strand
TGGTGGTGACGGAGGGCGTGCCGCAGGCCATGGCTTCCAAAACGGGCAGTCCGAAGCCTTCGTAAATGGAAGGATAGACCAGCAAATGCGCGGCGCTGTACAAAGGCGCCAGATCGTTTTCGTCAACGTAGCCTATGGGGACTATGCGGCCCTTGGAGCCTTCGATCCTTTCTTTCAGCTTGTCGTTCAGCCAGCCCTGGGCGCCCGCCACGATAAGGGGAAGCGCTATCTTCTCGCTAAGCCAGGCTTCCACGACGGAGGCGAGATTTTTCCTGGGCTCCATGCTGGCCAAGAAGAGCGCGAAGCGTTCCGGCAGTTTATATTTCCGCTTGACTTCCGCGATCCGGTCAACGCTCGCCCGCTTGAATTTCCGCTCGTCGTAGGAGCAGTAGTTCACGCCGCAGCGTTCCGCGGGAACCTTCAGGATCTCCATAAGATCTCTTCTTGTGTGCTCGGAGATACAGGTGAAGAAAGCGCCTTTCTTTATGGATTCCTTGATGTTCTTGGTGCAGAACTCGATGGTCTCCTTCGTATGGAAATGCGGATGCGTCAGGAAGGAGAGGTCGTAAATGGTGGAAAGTATGGGACCGTCGAATTCCGGCGTGGTCCAGCCGGTGGAGTGAACAAGATCGGTTCCCGGAACGGTGGATTCCTTGGAGACGAAGGCCGGCGTCACGCCGCGCCAGAGGTTCAGATTTTTCGCGTCCGGACAGGTGAAATCGAAGCGCGTCAGATACTCCGGATGCGTGAAGGTCGTGAAACCTGGCATTAATGTGATCTCCATATCCTCGGGCGGAAATTCGCCCAGTCCCCTGGCGAGGTTCAGGATATGGCGTCCGATGCCGGTTATCTGCTCGCCTATGCCGCGGCTGACGTCCAGGGCCACTCTCTTTTTTGCGGGATAAGGAACGTAAGCCGGGAAGGAGAGATCTTTCTTCTGGATCTCGGAAAGTCGTTTGGCGATCCTGGCGGCGGTGTGGGTGAAGGTCCAGTTGTCCCGGACATCCGCGGCCGCCCTTGCGCCCTTCATGCGCGCCTCTTCCTGGTTCTCGAAGACATGGCGCATCAAGGCGGACAAATGCTCCGCGTCCGGCTCGGCCCATTTGAATCCTTTGTAATAGGGGCATTTCGCCACGGCGGGAATGAGCTTTTTGACCTGCAGAGGATAAGCGTTGTAGCTGTTCATGAAGGTGGTCTGGGCGCTCCAATTGGTGGCGATGACCGGCAGTCCGCAGGCCATGGCTTCCAGGATAGGCATGCCCCAGCCTTCGCCCCTTGTCGCCAAAACGAAACAGTCCGCGGAACGGTAAAGGCTGCCCAGCTGATAATACGGCAGATATTTGTTGAAGATGAATTCTATTCTGCCGCCCTCGGGATCGAGGTTCAAACTTCTAATGATCTCGGGCACATTGACGCTCGGGTCGGTGCAGTTTGCCTTGCAAAGAAGCACCACCGGCTCCTTGGCTCTGAAGGTCCGATTGAAAGCTTTTATCAGGTCTTCCGGCGCCTTGCGCTCACCCCATTCGAAGACCGTAAGGAATTTGAAGTCCTCGCTGACGGGGAATTTTTTGATGAGCGGGTTGAAATAATTAATGTCAACGCCCAGGGGCATAAGATGGATGGGGACCTTGACGCCGGAATTCCTGAAAGTCTCCAGATTGAAAAGACTCGGCACCCAGACTTCGTCCATCTTGTTGCAATGCTCCACCCATTCCTTGGGAAGGCCAGTGACTTCCAGCATCGTGTAGCCAATCTTATAATTGCCGATGCCTTCCGTCTTCTTCGTCACGAAGGCGTCGCCCTGACCGTAAACCACGCAGGGAGCCTTGGGATCGATGGCCCTGGCTTTCATAACGTTGACGTTGTAGTAGGGCGCCGCTTCCGGTTCCTCTATGGGGAAGACCGTTCCCGCGCCGTAGAGATAGCGGTAGGAGACCGCCACGTTCTGGGCGTCCAGGTGCAGGAGCATTTCCTTACTAGACATGGCGTAGCCGTGGGGCCTGGAGACCGTGGAGAGCCAGTTGACACTCTGGGTATAGCGTCCCTCGCAGGTCTTGGCCCATTTCTTTTTGAAGATCCCCTGGGATTTCAGGAAAATATCGTTGTGGCTGACCTTGTTCTCCTTGGTGGAGACGTTCTCGTGGTGGACGATGGTGGCCGCGCCGCAGCAAACCGTCTTGTAGCCGGCGGCCTTGGCTCTCAGGCAGTAATCCGTATCTTCAAAGTAAGCGAAGAAATCCTCGCTAAGCAGCCCGACCTTGTCTATGACTTCCCTTTTGATGTAAGCGCAGGCGAAGACCACGCTCTCGACTTCGGAATTGAAGGGATACTGGTTCAGATTGGCCTCGTTGGATGCCACCTGCTGGCCCCAGTAAGGCCCCACCGGCATCCAGGCTCCCAGGTGCTGCAGAAGCCCGTTGGCCCTGATCAGGCGACATCCCACCACGCCCACGTCCGGCGATTCGTAAGCCGCTTCCTGCATCTTGGTGAGCCAGTCGCCATTCTCTTCCAGGATCTCAGTATCGTTGTTAAGAAGCAGGATGTCGGAATCCGGGGGCGTTAATTTTATAGCGACGTTGTTGCCCTTGGGAAAGCCCAGATTGGCGTTGTTGAAAACGCACTTTATATCCTTCTGGCTTTTTAAGTATTCGACGGTTCCGTCCGTGCTGCCGTTGTCGGCCACATAGATCGTGTAATTCTTATGGGTAGTGTAGCGCCTCAGGGTGTCCAGGCAGCGCTTGGTGTAGGCAAGTCCGTTCCAGGTAAGAATAATTATGGCAACATTCCGCATTTTTATCTCGCTATAATGTTATCTGTATTTATTAATTATAGCAAAATATGGGGCGAAACTGCGGAAAAAACCAAAACATAAAGAGCCCCCGGGAAGCATGCGCCTAAGCATGCGATATTAAGCAATTTGTAAAGAAGAAAAGACGCGGAACTATCCGTGAGGATGGAATTTTTTATGCGTCTTCTTAAGGTGGCTGTATTCCACGTGGGTGTACTTTTCCGTAGTGACGACGGAGGAATGCCCCAGCATCTCCTGGACCACCCTCAGGTCCGCGCCGTGCATGATGAGATGGGTGGCGAAGCTGTGACGCAGCACGTGGGGGGAGATGTCCTTCTGGATATCCGCCTCCTGGGCGTATTTTTTGATCCTCATCCAGAAATTGATCCTGGTCATGGGCTTCCCCAGGCGGGAGAGGAAGACTTCCTTGCGCCGCGGCTCTTCGCAGCGGGTGGCCAAATAGTCCTTTACGGCCTGGCAGGCGTAGCTTCCCACCGGCACGATCCTGGTCTTGTTGCCTTTGCCTACGACCTGCAGGAAGCCCTCTTCCAGGTTTATGTCCCCCTTTTTCAGTTTGACCAGTTCGCTCACCCTCAGCCCGGTGGCGTACAAGAGCTCCAGCATGGCGCGGTCCCTGAGACCGGAAGGCGTGTCTTTGTCAGGAGCGGAGAGAAGGCGCGTGACTTCCTCCTCGGTCAGAACGTGAGGCAGCACTTTGGCCAGTTTGGGGGATTCCACCAGTTTCGGAACGTCCTCCTTCAGACACCCCTCCTCCACGCCGAAGCGGTAGAACATGCGCAGGCTTATGAGTTCCCTGGCCACCGTGGCCACGGCGGCGCGGTCCTCATAGCGTTCGCCGAGATAATCCGTGATGTTTTCGGGCCTGACTTCATCCCAATTCTTCAGGCCCTGCTTTTCGCAATAGGCGGCGAAGCCTACCAAATCGCTTCGGTAGGCTTCGCAGCTATTGCGCGCCAAGCCTTTCTCGACGCGCAGATATTCATCGAACCACTTGATCTGCGGTCCGAAATCGTTTTCTGGATATTTGCTTATTTCAATTTTCCTTTGGCGTTCTTGCCCTGCTTGACGTCCACGCTCATGGGGAAGCTACCGGAGGCGACCCAGACTTTGCCCTTCTTGGCGGTGTCCGTGGCGGAGGTGCCGATCATGGCATAAGAGAAAGGCAGGAACATCTGGCGGGCCTTGCCGGTCTCGGAACTGGCGGTGAGGCCGGTGGAGCCGATGATGGTGGCTTTGCTGACGGCAAAAGTAACTTTCATGCGGCCGTCCGGCTTCATCTTGATGTCAAGTTTCTTGACGCCGCCCTTGGGATCGACCACCTTGTGGAGGCGCTGGTTCTTCTTGACTTTGACTTCCGTTCCGTCGCCGGGCAGGAAGAAGAGGTCGTGGCCCACGAAGAAAGCGATGTCGAAGTCGGAAAGATTCGCCATCACGGAAGCGTGGTCGGTCATATCGATGCTGAAGGAGATCTTCAGGGTATCGGTCAGCGGCTTCTTGAATTTCTGGCTGAAACTGACTTTCTGGTCGGTCAGCGTGCCGTAGCCCTTGAAATAGACCGGCGCGTTGTCAGTGTTGGTCAGCTGCTGGATCTCGGTGTTGTTGCCGCCGATCATCAGCTTCGAGGTGATCCTCACGGCTTCCCTGTCCACGTTCTGCTGGGGATAGGCGATGGCGGCGGCCATGTTCGGCGATTCGTTGGTCTGAACGGTGTTGGGCAGAACGGAGGTCTGGACCTGCACGGCGACCTTCTCCATGTCCCCTATCATGTAGCTGGAAGGAGGCAGGGACGAGCAGCGGCCGGTGAAGCCCACGTAGCGGTCCTTCGTTTCCTGCGTGCAGACGACGTAGTTGGCGGTGTTGTAAGGCTCCGCGTAGTCGTTCTCGATGGTGCCGTAGATGTCAGCGTCCACATAGTGGGCGACGTTCATGTTCGTGCTCTCGCGGGAAGTGATGATGTTGACCTGGTTGACCACGTTGTTCTCTTCCGGAATATTGGCCACCGTGAAAATGAAGAGGTTCGAGAAGATCCCGGAACCGTAGCCCACGAAGAGCTGGCTCTTGGGATAGACTTTTTCCGAACCGGGGACTCTCTGAGTCTCAACGGTGGTGCCGGAAGATTTCAAACGCATGGAAGCGTCGCTGACATTGTTGTTCTGCATGTCAACTTTATAGGCCAGAGCCCCGACCTTTCCGTCGCCGTTGATCTCAACCTGGATATTGGTGTTTTCCAATATCGCGCCCAAGGCCATGCCGCAAAAAACGGCAACTGCGCCTATTAGGTAAACTTTACGCATAATTAATCCTCTCCTACAAGGGTTAAAGTTTGTTTGATTATTATTGTGTCATTTTACCATATATAGTGGAAAAAGAGCAAGCCTTCCCCAAGTTCTTGTTCCTCCCGCCCCCCGGAGAGTCCTCTTTGACTTCCAAAGGCCCTTTTGGTAAACTATCTATCCCTAACTTTTGTATAATATAACTGTAAGGACCATATAACCCAAGTGCGGAGACACTCATGAAAAAATTCTTTTTCTTCAGTCTTTTGGCGATCGCCGCGACCGCTGCCCTTTGCGTTTATGCCGACAGTATCACCCTCAATAACAAGAAGACCTACACCGGCGAGATCCTCGAGATGAACGAGGAAGGCGTCAAACTGAAAGACAAAGCCAAAGGCATGACCCTCTTCATCAAGTGGGACAACATGTCTCTCGCCTCCATCAAAGAGCACAATCCCGACCTTTACGAAGAGAAAGTGAAGGAAAGGAAAGCCAAGATAGAACAGCAGAAACTTGAAGCCGGCCTGGTGAAATACACCACTCCGGAAGGCAAAGAGATCTTCGTGACTCCCGAACGCAAGACGGAACTGGAAAACCGCGCCAAAGGGTTAGACCTCTACCAGGGCCAGTGGCTCCCCACCAATCAGGTCGCCGAACTGAAATACGACGCCGAGATGAAGAAACAGGGAAAAGTCAAATTCGAAGGCAAGTGGTACAACCAGGAGGAAGTCAAGGACGTCGAGCAGTTCAAGAAAAACAAAGGCCTGAGGATCGGCATGACCGCCGACAACGTGAAAGCCACCTGGGGCGAACCCACCTCCGTGCGCAAATCTTCCGAATTCTCCTCCCGCAAGCGCGAGATGTGGGTCTATACCAACGAAGAGAAGGGCACCGAAGACCGCGTGGTCCTGGAGCAGGACGGAGTGGTCCAGATCATGGTGGGCCAGGAGATCGAAGATTTTTGATCAGAAAAATAAATAATTAACAATAAAAAAGGAGTAACAACCATGTCCAGACACCCCAGTTTCGGGCGCGGCGGCATCACCAAGAAACGCAACGTCCTCAAACGTCTTGAGCGCATCGACCTGCTCAGAAAACAGAATCGTTATAAAGAAGGCCAGACCGTGTACGGCCTGCCCAAAACCAAATTCGAACAGTAAGGAAAAATGAGAACACCCGTTATTGCCGGCAACTGGAAAATGAACAAGACCGTTGCCGAAGCCGTCTCTCTGGCCTCTGAGATAAAGGAACGCGTGGCCGGCGTTGAGAACGTCAAAATTATCGTCTGCCCCGTCTTCACGGCCGTGAAATCGGTGGCTGACGTTCTGAAAGGCTCCAACGTCAAAGTCGGCGCCCAGGATATGTACTGGGAAACTTCCGGCGCTTATACCGGCGAAGTGAGCGGCGAAATGCTCCTGGAAGCCGGCGCTGAATACGTCATCATCGGCCACTCCGAACGCCGCCAGTATTTCGGCGAGACGAACGAGACCGTCAACAAGAAACTCAAAAAAGCCCTTTCCATCGGCCTTAAGCCGATCGTCTGCATCGGCGAAACTTTGGCTGACCGCGAAGCCGGCACCACCGAAGCCGTCGTTGGTAAGCAGGTGAAAGAAGGTTTCGTCGGCCTGACCGCCGAGGAAATGAAGGGCACCATCATCGCCTATGAGCCCGTCTGGGCCATCGGCACCGGCAAGACCGCCACGGCCGAGCAGGCCGAGGCCGTCCACGCCTTCGTCCGCAACCTCGTCTCCCAGCTCTGGGACAAGGAGACCGCGGACGCCGTCGTCATCCAGTACGGCGGCTCTATGAAGCCCGAGAACGTCGCTTCCCTTTTGGCTCAGCCTGACATCGACGGCGGCCTTATCGGCGGCGCGGCCCTGAAGGCTGATTCCTTCGAGAAACTGGTCAAATTCTAAAATGACCGAAACAAAAAGCCATGCCGCAAAAGGCATGGCTTTTTTTATTTCCCAACTAAAGGAGCCTCTATGAAAAAAAGCGCCATCTTCTTACTCCTTCTCCTGACCGCCGCGACCCTTCTGGCCGCCGCACCCAAAGAGGACGAAGCCTGGATCCAAAAATGCAAAAACTTCAAAGTTTTCGGCATCTCGCTCGGCATGACGCCCAATCAGGTCCGTTCTGTCTTTCTTAAGGCCCCCCGGTCTTCCTTGCTCCCCTGGTCTGAGACCACGCCCTATGTCTCGGAGTTTCGCTTCGACACGGACACCAACTTCGGCCCGCTGGACCAGTCCTTGACACGCTACCTTGACGTAGGCTTCTCCCCTATCATGACGAACGTTCCCAAACGCTCGCAGATGCGTGTGGCTTTCTCCAACAGCTATGAACTTTCCTACCCGCTGACGGAAGCCCACAATCCTCAGAACGGCACGGAAGAGGTCCTGCCCTACATAAGGCACAGGGCGACCTTCCACGACTACATCGTCTACACAAATACCCAATTCATGACTGTCAAAAGGCTGAAAGTCCGCGACAGGGCCGACATCAAGGTCTACTTCAACAAAAAGCACCGGGCCGTGGCCATCGGCGTCGACCTTCTCAACATGAAGGACGACGACCAAGAGAAAGCCTTCAAATTCATGAACGAAAACTACAGCAAGCAGCTGGCCAATTCCGACCAGTACAACTTCACCTTCGACTGCCCCCAGGCCGCCAACGTCTGCCTGCAGTCCAGTTGGACAAACTATTACACCGCTCCGGAAAATCTTTCCTTCAAGATCGCTCCTCCCCAGTATTTCCGCCGCTGGAGAGGCCGCAACTTTTACTACCACGAGATCGAATATTTCAAGGCCCTGGAAGAAAAGAAACAGAAAGATCCTCTCTTAAACTGCCTCTGATCGCTAGAAAATGAAAAGAATCGTCTCAAGTCTAATTCTCCTCTTCCTCGCGGCCGCGCCGCTGTTGGCCGCGCCAAAAGATGACGATGCCTGGATCCAAAAAGCCAAAAACCTTAAGATCCTCGGGGTCTCCATCGGCATGACCGCCGGGCAGGTGCGCTCCGTGCTTCTGAAAGCCCCCAAGACCACGCTGCTTCCCTGGGCCGCCACTACGCAGTACCACTCCCTTTTCCGCTTCGACTTGGATACTGGCTTCGGGCCTTTGAACGGTCCGCTGGACCGCTTCCTGGACATCGGCTTCGCCCCCATTCCGACCAACACTCCCAAGAGATCGGAAATGCGCATCCAATACGACAACCCATACTGGGAGACCTACCCCATGCAGGAGAACCACCATCCCGGCAACGGTGAAGCGGAGATCCTGCCGTTCATCTCCTATTCCGCCAAATTCCACGACTTCATCGTCTACACCAACACGATCTACCAGAGCAAGAAGACCCTGAAGGTCAGGACGCGCGCCGAGATGAAATTTTATTTCAACGCCAAGAACAGAGTGGTGGCCATCAACGTGCATCTTTACAACATGAAGGACGACGACAAGGAAGCCGCCCTGAAGCAGCTGAACGCCAAATACAGCCTCAAGATGGAGAAGTCCGACAACGATTACTACACCTACGACGTCTATCCCGCCTCCGGCGTAACGTTGCAGTCCGAATGGAAGAGCAACTACCATTACAAACCCACCGACAAGAACGCTCCTCCCCTCAACAGCCGCCGTTGGGAAGCCGACAACTTCTACTTCCACGAGGACGAATACATGAAAGCCCTGACCGAGAAAAAACTCAGGGACCCCCTCATGGAGATCCTCTAAAAATTATGACGAAACCGAAGATCTATCTTTCCGGCCCCATCATGGACGCCGACCCTCACGGAGCCCGCGAGTGGCGTACCAAAGCCAAGGAACTCCTCTCCGAGAATTTCGAGCTTCTTGACCCCATGCGCCGCTCTTTCATTGACCGCGCCGTGGACTCCGCCAACGAGATCGTGCGCTTCGACCTCCAGGACGTGGACGACGCCGCCATAATATTGGTCAACTATTCCAAGCCCAGTATCGGAACGGCCATGGAAGTCTTCTACGCCGGACATGTCAGGGACAAATTCATCGTGGCCTTCTCCCCCTTCTCCTTCCAGGACAGTAGCCCCTGGATGGTCAAATACTGCACCAAGATCCTGCCCTCTCTGGAAGAGGCGGCCCAATACATCAACCAAAACTTCGCGAACAAATGAAAGGAATCGTATTAGCCGGCGGCGCCGGCACCAGACTGCGCCCATTGACCACCATAACTAGCAAGCAGCTTCTGCCGGTCTATGACAAGCCCATGGTCTATTATCCCCTCCAGACCTTATTGGACGGCGGCATCAAGGAAATACTCTTCATCGTCGCCCCGGAAAGGGCCGCCGATTTCATGCGCCTTTTGGGTTCCGGCAAAGACTTCGGCGCGGAGTTCTCTTATAAGATCCAGGACAGGCCCGAGGGCCTCGCCCAGGCTTTCATCATCGGCTCCAACTTCATCGGCACCGACGACGTGACCATGATCCTAGGCGACAACATCTTCGTGGGCAACGATAGTTTCCTGCACGATTCCATCAAGACCTTCAAATCAGGCGCCAGAGTTTTCGCCAAACGCGTTCCCGATCCGGAGCGCTTCGGCGTGGTGGAATTCGACGATAACATGCAGGCTGTGTCGATCGAAGAAAAGCCCAAGCATCCCAAGAGCGACTACGCCGTCACCGGCCTTTACATTTACGACAACTCCGTCGTCGAGAGAGCCGCCAATCTCAAACCCTCCGCCCGCGGCGAACTGGAGATCACCGACCTCAACAATCTCTACCTTAGGGAAAACGCCCTGGACGTCAGCATCTACGAGGGCGAATGGCTTGACACCGGGACCTTCGATTCCCTCCTGGACGCCGGCATCATGATCCGCGAACTTAAAAATAAAAAGTAAAAAATTAAAAGCGAAAAAACAAAAAGCCTTCCGCATGGAAGGCTTTTTTATTGCTCGTCCAGGACTTTCGCTTTCACCGAGCCGTCCGACATCCTGACCAGGAAGCGGCCCTTTTTCTTCAAGCTTTCCGCCGAGGTGACAGCCTCGCCCTCCTCGTCCTGCACCACCGCGTATCCCCTTTTCATAACGGAGATCGGGCCGATGGCATCTAGCATTTTCTTGCAGTGGTCAAGATTGCTTTCATGACGCTCCAAGATAAGAGCCGTCCCTTTTCTCAGCGACTCGTCGAGGCCGTCAACCTTCTGTATAAAGTCTTCGACTATGCGGGTCGGTTCGCGCAGAGCGTAATGATTCAGGCAGGCTAACACTTCGTCGGCGCCTTTTTCGATCATTTCCTCCATCCCGTCCCGCAGACGTTCGTAAAGATCATCAACAGTGCATTGCCAATCTTCCCTGGTCTGGGCCACCAGCTCCGCCGCGGCGCTGGGCGTCGGCGCCCTGAGATCCGCCACAAAGTCGGCTATAGTATAGTCCGTTTCATGCCCCACCGCGGAGACGACCGGGATCTTGGAAGCGGCTATGGCTCTGGCCACGCCCTCGTCGTTGAAGCACCAGAGGTCTTCCATGCTGCCGCCTCCCCGGCCCACGATCAAAACGTCAATAGGCGTGTCCGGATGCTGTTCGTTATAGAGATTGCAGTTTTCTATCGCCTCGATAATGGAAGCCGGAGCATTCTCGCCCTGCACGAGAGCGGGAGCGAAGACCAGCCTGCAGGGAAAGCGGCGGAACAGAACGTTCTTGACGTCCCTGAGGACGGAGCCGGAAGCGGAAGTGACGAAGCCCACGGTCTTCGGGAAGATCGGCAGAGGCCGTTTTCTCTCTTCGGAAGTAAGCCCCTCCTCCTCCAGTTTGCGCTTCAGCTGCTCGAACTGCATCTGCTTGGAACCGAGACCGCAGGGCTCCATGTCATCGCAGATGATCTTATATTGCCCGTGGGGAGGATAAACATCTACTTTTCCCCGGACCACCACCAGCATGCCGTTTTCCGGCATGAATCTCATTTTCCGATTGGTGCCCCTAAACATGGCGGCGCTGATCTGGGCCTTCTCGTCCTTCAGGGAAAAATACCAATGCCCCGAGTGTTGCCTGACGAAATTGCTTATCTCCCCCACCACGTAAACGTCGAAAAAATTCTCCTCTATCAGATTGCGGAGCTTGTTCGTCAGGTCGCTGACGGTCTGTGGCTTCAAAAGATCATCTTCCGGCTCCGAAGGAGCTTCAGGCTCCTGCTCTTCCGGATCCTGATAGGAAAGTTCCCCGGCCTCCTTGAAGAGATCGGGGAACTCGCTTTGATATATTTTTTCCTTCGGCATAAAGCCTTGTTTTAATTAACGGTCTGCATTTCTATGACCAGCTGACCGTTGCTCTTC
>JAFZID010000157.1 GCA_017554565.1 bacterium | reverse complement strand
TACGGCATAGACATGAGCTCCCTGGAAGAACTCATAGCCTTTAGGGCGCTCATCAAGCTAAGGAAGGGGAAAGCGCCCCTGACCCCGGACAGTTTGAGAAAAGCCTATAATAGTATACCGCTTAAAAAACTTTCCCAGACGATCGCGGACCTTTTGAGACCGGAGGGCATGAAGGCGAAAGTGGAGGTCATTTTCCAGACTTTGCCTGACCTTAAGAAATGCTGCCCGGACGCCGCGGGGGACTGGTACTTCACCGGCAATTATCCCACGCCGGGCGGGGAGAAAGTTTTGCAGCAGGCCATAAACAATTATTTGGAACACAAGCATGAACGCTCCTACTGACCTCATAGAGAAATGGCGCGCTGAAAGAGAACGCAAAGCCTATTTGGCTCTGGAAGACGGCACCGTGTTTCACGGTGTCTCTTTTGGCTATAAGTTGGACCGTGTGGGCGAGGTGGTCTTCAACACCGGCATGTGCGGATATCAGGAGATTGTGACCGACCCTTCCTACGCCGGGCAGTTCGTGACGCTGACCACCGCGGAAGTCGGCAACTACGGCGTGAACGGCGACGATCGGGAATCCCGCTCGCTCTTTCTGAATGGGCTCGTTCTGGGCGATCTGACGGCGCCCAGCAACTACCGCGCCACCTCCTCCCTGAGAGCTTACCTTAACAAGAACAAGATCCCGGGGATCTACGGCGTGGACACCAGGTCGCTGACGCTTCACCTTAGGACCTACGGCAACAAGAAAGCCTACCTCCACGTGGAGGACGATTCTCTTTCTGAAGGGGAAGCGATAAAGAAGGCTCAGGCCTGGGAAGGCCTGGACGGCCAGGACTACGCCGCCAAGGTCTCCTCCAAAGACGCCTACAATTTCAACGAGGGCAAAAGCGACGCGCCCCTGGTCGTCTGCTACGACTTCGGCGTGAAAACGAACATATTGAGGAACATTGCCCGCTTCGCCAACGTCACGGTGGTTCCCGCCCAGACGCCGGCTGAGGACATCATCAAGATGAAGCCCGACGGCATTTTCCTTTCCAACGGCCCGGCGGACCCTGCCGCGCTGCCTTACGCCGTCAAGAACATCAAGCTCCTTTTGGGCCTGGCGCCCGTCATGGGCATCTGTTTGGGACACCAGCTGCTGGCGCTTTCCCTTGGCGCCGAGACTGGCCGCCTCAAGTTCGGCCACCACGGCTGCAACCACCCCGTCAAAAATCTTGTGACCGGCAAGGTGGAGATAACCAGCCAGAACCACAACTTCGCGGTGAAAATTGAAAGCGTTCCCAAGACGCTGGAAGTGACGCATATCAACCTGAACGACCAGACCATCGAGGGCCTGAGGCACAAGAAGCTGCCGGCTTTCTCCGTGCAGTATCATCCCGAGTCCTGCCCCGGCCCCCACGATTCCAATTATCTTTTCGAGGAATTTAAAAAGATGATATTGGGGAAATGAGATGAAGAGAAAAGACCTTAAGAAGATACTGCTTTTGGGCGCCGGCCCCATCGTCATAGGCCAGGGCTGCGAATTCGACTACTCCGGAGTGCAGGCCGTCAAGGTTCTGAAGAGGGAAGGCTACGAGGTCATACTTGTGAACTCCAATCCCGCCACCGTCATGACGGACGCCTTCAAAAGGAACGCCGAGGAAGCCGACAAAGTTTACATAGAGCCCCTGCTTCCCGAGTACGTCGAGAAGATCATAGAAAAGGAAAGACCGGACGCTCTCCTACCGACATTAGGCGGACAGACCGCCCTGAACCTCGCCATGGAACTGGCCAAGTCCGGCGTCCTCAAAAAATACAAAGTGGAAATGATCGGCGCTGATGACAAGGCCATCGACCGCGCCGAGGACCGCGACCTCTTTAAGCAGGCCATGGCGGAACTGGGCCTGGACATGCCGAAGAGCGACTGCGCCCACGACCTTGAGGAAGCCAAAGCGGTGGCCAAAAAGATCGGCACCTGGCCCCTCATCATAAGGCCCGCTTTCACTCTGGGCGGCACCGGCGGCGGCATCGCGCACAACGAAAAGGAACTTCTCGAGATCGCCAAAGAAGGCCTTGAAGCCTCCCTTAAAAGCGAGATCCTGATAGAGGAATCTCTTATCGGCTGGAAGGAATTCGAGATGGAAGTCATGCGCGACAAGGCTGGCAACGCCGTCATCGTCTGCTCCATCGAGAACTTAGACCCCATGGGCGTGCACACCGGCGACTCCATCACCGTCGCTCCGGCCATAACTTTGACCGACGTGGAATACCAGGCCATGCGCGACGACTCCATAAGAGTCTTGGAAAAGATCGGCATCGCCACCGGCGGTTCCAACGTCCAATGGGCCGTGGATCCCAGAAACGGAAGAAGAGTCATCATCGAGATGAACCCCCGCGTCAGCCGCTCTTCCGCCCTGGCCTCCAAGGCCACCGGTTTCCCCATCGCCAAGATCGCCGCGCTCTTAGCGGTAGGCTACACCCTTGACGAACTGAAAAACGATATTACGGAAAAAACGCCCGCCTGCTTCGAGCCGGCCCTGGATTACTGCGTCGTAAAGATCCCGCGCTTCACCTTCGAGAAATTCCCCGGCGCCGACACCAAGCTCGGCACCCAGATGCACTCCGTGGGCGAAGTGATGGCCATCGGCAAAACTTTCAAGCAGGCCTACCTCAAGGCCGTGCGCTCTCTGGAAGCGCCTCTCAAGTACCATGACGAGGATTCCTTCGACCCCTGGTTCAAGAACGAACTGAAAGAACTGAAGGCCTTCAAAAAACTTTTGGGCATCTTCGAACTCGACACCATTCCCGAGGACGTTTTGCTCCAAGCCAAGGTAATGGGCTTTTCCGACAAGGAGATCGCCCGCGAATTGAACGCCAAGGAAGAGGACGTCAGGAAGAAGAGAAACGAGCTGAACATCCATCCCACCTTCGGCGCCGTGGACACCTGCGCCGGCGAATTCGAGGCCAAGACGCCCTACTACTACTCCTACTATTCCTACGACAAGCAAACGGAAGAGCAGAAACCCAAGACCAAGAAACGCATCATGGTCTTGGGCGGCGGCCCCAACCGCATCGGCCAGGGGATAGAGTTCGACTGGTGCTGCTGCCACGCGGCCTTCGCCCTGAAGGAAAAAGGCTTCGAGGTGATCATGCAGAACTCAAACCCGGAGACCGTCTCCACTGACTACGACACCTCCGACAAGCTCTACTTCGAGCCTCTGACTTTCGAGGACGTCATGGAGGTCTACGAGAAGGAAGACTGCGACGGCATCATCGTCCAGTACGGCGGACAGACGCCCCTTAACCTCGCCGCCAGATTAAAAGCCGCCGGCGCCAAAATAGTCGGCACCACGCCCGAGGACATCGCCCTGGCGGAGGACAGGGACTTCTTCAAGCAACTCGTCAGTGACGTCGGCATGAAGCAGCCTGTGAGCGGCATCGCCCATTCCGTAAAAGACGCCGCCAAGATAGCCGAGGAGATCGGCTATCCCGTCCTGGTCCGTCCCAGCTTCGTTTTGGGCGGCCGCGGCATGGCCATCGTCTCCAACGCCAAGGAACTGAATCGCTACGTAGGGGAGGCGGTCGCCGCCTCCGAAGGCAACTCCATCCTTATCGACAAATTCTTGGAGAACGCCGTGGAGCTCGACGTGGACTGCATTTCCGACGGCGACCTAGTCGTCATAGGCGCTATTCTTGAGCACGTGGAAGCCGCGGGCTGCCACTCCGGCGACGCCGCGGCCATCACGCCGCCCGTCTCCTTAAAGCCGCAAGTCATAAGCGAGATCAGGCGCTACGCCGAGATCTTCGCCAAGCGTCTGAGAGTCGTAGGACTAATGAACCTTCAGCTGGCCGTCAAAAACGACGAGCTCTGGATGATCGAGGTGAACCCCAGAGCCTCCCGCACCGTGCCCTTCGTTTCCAAAGCCATTGGCGTACCCCTTGCCGGCTACGCCGCTCTTTGCATGGTCGGCTATAAACTGAAAGACCTCGGTTTCACCAAGGAAAAAGCCCCGCAGTGCTACTGCGTAAAGGAAGCCGTCTTCCCCTTCATAAAATTCAAAGGCGCCGCTATCGACCTTACTCCCGAGATGCGCTCCACCGGCGAAGTGATGGCCATCGGCTCCGACCCCATGGAAGCCTACTACAAGAGCCAGCAGGCCGCCGGCAGCCCGCTTCCCAAAAGCGGCAAGATCTTCGTCTCCCTAAAAGACGAGGACAAATTGGACGCCATACCATTGGTTCAGAAATTAGTCGATATGGGCTTCTTCATCTACGCCACCCTTGGCACCTCCACCTGCTTCTGGAACAACGGCATAAAATCTACCGGCGTTTACCGCGTCTCCAAAGGCCGCCCCAACGCCATCGACTACATCAGGGAAAGAGAGATAGGCTGGGTGGTCAATACTTCTGAATCCGGCATGGAACCTGCTGACGACCACTTCAGGATCAGAGCGGAAGCCGTAGCCGCGGGCGTCCCTGTCACCACCACAATAGACGGCCTCCGCTACGCTGTCGCCGCCCTGGAAAAAGAATTTGGCCAGGCCGACATTCCCGTCCGCAACCTGTAAATTCAGCAACAAAAAAATAATCGCAAGAAAAAGGAGCCTCCGTGCGGGGGCTCCTTTATTTATCCTGCACTAAACAAGCTCACCGCTTTCTCACCGCCACCAAAGCAAGCAAAAACAAAGCAAGCATCCCAACCGGCTCCGGCACAACGTATCTGAAATACGGCGTTCCAACACCCTCGTCGATATCCCAGATCTCGTCAAAGTCCCAGCCAACGTAGGTTTCCTGCTGTTTCATCTCTTCAGGGCTGACGAATCCAGTCACGCCTTCGACTTGCTCAACACAGTTGGAATTGAAATAACAGTTGATGATATTGGCGTCAACCTGAACATTAGGATTTTCGGCAAGCACATAACAGTTAGAGAAAGTAAATTCTGGTTCTACCCGAGGTATAGAGGCGGCAAAGGCATAATCCAAACAATCACCTTTTACATAACAGTTAGCAAAGAAAGATTTTTGGCCACCGAACGTTAGTCCGCTGATCGTATTTTTTCTGGCGTTAAGTCCGTTAAAGATTTCAACACTGCATTCTTCAAATGTACTTTGGATCGCAGTGTTGACTAAACCGCCAAATGAAGTAGGAGAATATAATATCGTTCCTCGGAATTCGCATTTGCTCATCTTTGAATAACCAAAACCATTGCAGATTCCTCCAGCGTAACTGGTATTGTTTAAAAACACATCGCTTGTAATATAACAATTGCTTATTTCCGAATATGATGTATCGCCGCCGACCAAAAAGCCAAAATTTTGGTTGTATAGTTCACCGATATTCTTTTCAACATTTATGATTCCTAAATTGCATATCTTTGCATATCGAATATTGGAAAACAAGCCTAGTTCTATTGCGTATTTGCAAAATTTAATGTTGCGAATGATGCGATTGTTTCCATCATAAACTCCCAAAAAATCCGTGGGAACCGGATATTCTATTCCAGACATATCAATGTTTGAAGTTTGAATATAATATCCGTCTTTTGGATAATCATTATTCCTTCCAATTTTTAGGAAATCCTCCGCCGTACCGATGTGCTTCGCAAACACACCTTCAACAACTAAATCTTTCTTCAGATCGACAGAAACTGAGGTTTCTGTGCCATCAATATCTCCCTTGAATCCAAGAAACTCCCCGTCTTCAGGTGCTGTAGCGTTTATTGTGGCATTCTCGTTGAAGGCATAACTTTTTTCTCCAGGAGCAACGTTCAGAGTATTGTCAAAATTGGATATGCAGGCGACTCTATATGGTTTGTTGTTGCATATAGCCCAATATGGTGTTGTTTCTCCCTCTTGAATGGTCCAAATCTTGTTAAAATCCCAACGAGTGTAAGAAGATTTATTTTTCATTCTCTCGGAAGACAACCCTGTGCCAAAAACTGTACCATTGATTCCCGTCTTGTCGTAAAAATTATTTATACTTGCTGCGGTGTTTTTATCAAAAACGGCGCATATACCGCCAACACATACAGCCGATGAAACATCGGCAATACACAAAGAATAGTTATCGATAAGGCCTAAATTATTCAAAACATATGGGTCTTCACCGGGATATTGTTCAACATTTTCTATTTGATTTAGCGCAACGATGCCGCCGACATTTCCTTTGGCTTTGATTTTCATATCTGCTATGCAATAACGAACACGGGGATAATATTTATCGTAATAATCGTTTCCACTAACAATCCCACAAATACCGCCAACATTGTCTGTGTCACCTGAGCTATAGATGTAACCAGAAGATTTGCAATAACTAATGTCGCTATACTCAGCTTGACCAACAATTCCGCCAAAACTACCCTCTCTAATTGTGCTTATAAGTCCCATAAAAGAGCAGTTAACGATTGCTGAGTTATCAACATAGCCACAAATACCTCCTGCGAACCCAGAGCCTAAAATTAAACCCGAGACATGAACGTTAGTTATTGTGCTAGCAGCACACATTGGAGCCAATCCGCCTTGTTTGCCTCTGTAATTATCCAGATATAAATTTTGGATTTTGGCACCAAAAATTTGTAAAAACATACCGTTGTCTCTGACATGGAGGTTTTTGATGGCAAAATTCTTTCCGTCTAGTGTGCCTTCAAAATTATAATTTTGCCCCCATGTTTCCTTTGTTGTTCCGATTGGCACGAATTGCTTTTCCCAATTGGCCGTTTCACTTGCATCAATATCGTTTCCTAAGCAGAAAACACTTTTTTTACATGTTTTAATGTTATCTCCCATCCAAACCAGATTCTCAATTCTTGTCAGAACATAGGGAGAATCCGCTGTTCCTTCGCCATCCGGCTTGATCGCTTCGTTGGCAGCAAACAGACAATTGGCTAACAAAGCCAAAAAGCACGTTAAAAAGATTAGTTTTTTCATAGTTTTAATCTCCATATTTTGCCTGGAAAATATCTTCTTCCGAGATATCTTCCTTGGGGTTAATTTTATAGTACCAATAATATTCTAAGAAATTATTGGTTATATAAAAACTCTCTTCGTTCCTTTGCCATCTTAGCATATCATTTTTATTTGACTCGCTAATGGGCATTTTATCAAGGGATATGCGGTTTAAAACCGTTTTCAATGTTTCACATTCAGGCAGTGTAAATGTTATTTTGTTATCTCTATACCACTTTGGAAAATCTTTAAAGCTCCATCCGCCGCGATGGGGTTGCCGCAAAGAAACCAACACATTTGTTAATGTTTGATCCGTTTCCATCGCACTGGCCAAATAGGGGAAGACGTGATATCCGAGAGCGGTTATTTCGTTGGCAAGCTGATTCAAAACCATTTTTCGTGGCGTTTCTCTTCCGCTTTCCATCTGCCAACAAGAATACCAGTTATTCCATATTTTTGGCATATACTTTCTTCCTTCATACCACCAGAAGTAATGATATTGGGTGACAGGTATAGTGAGGTCATCACCTTTGCCAGTTAACCAAGGAAACACAACTGTCCCAACGGAATCAAAGCCGAAAGACAATCCCATTAGGTAATAGGCTTTGTAATTGGCAAATTCAATTACGCTATTGGTTATTTGGGTGTTTTCAATAGTTTCGATTCTATTAGTTATTATGCCTTTTTCTAATGATGAAATTAATAAGGGAAGTGCTTCCGCTGGAGCTAGCTTGTTAAAAAGCTCAAGATCCGAAAAAGATATGTAGCTTTTTGTTTTTCCTTTGTCAATATCTGACTGCGAGAGTGGAACGGCCTTAGATGCGTTGTAAAGTAAACGCAAGTATTCCGCTTCTTCCAGTGCAAAAAGATTTACAGATACAGAAACTAAAAATAATAATAATATTTTTTTCATAATCATGTCTCCTGTCTTATGGCAATTCTAAACCATATATCTTCGGTTGCCAGCTTGATATGCCCAAAGAATACTGATCGTAATAATATTGATACAATACTTCTCCCCTGTGATGCAAAATAGCGTCTCCGGACCAATCTGGTAGCCCAGTTAACTTCATGTAAAACATTTTCCAACCAGGACAAATTCCCGGCTCGTGAAAAGATCTAAGCGCTGTGGCTAATTCGCAATAATTAATTACGCGCGCATAACTCAAAGGTACGTTGCCAAACAATTTTGGTTCCCACAGCGTAGATTCATAAAAAGCTGTAGCGCCACCGAACGCTTCGTAGGATGTATACAGGCAATTGTTGCTATATACAAATGGGTTGTTAGGAGTTCCATATCCATCTAATTCAACTATAAATGGGGTGCCCATTAAATTCCAGGAATTATCGACAGCTAAAGCAGGGGCGTTGAAATTGTTGTTTGTTGAAAAAAAGGGAGGCATTATATTTGACATATTATGAGAATCAAATATGGAAAACTCGCAACCAGTAAGCAGCGACCTGGCTTGAGTAAAAACGGGCTGATCTCCAGGAAACATTTCTTGACGTCCTGCTTTGTCCGCACATGTTCTATACCGCAGCTCTGCTATTGTTGTAGAATCCCCATTCTCTAGCCTGTATTTGATTTTTAGACTGCCCAAGCCTGTTCTTCTGCCCTCTAAATACAAATTTCGATTAAAGATCCTGCCATGATTGTTACCATTGCCACAATAAACAGTAGTTATAATGCCATTGGTTGTAATAGGATAACAAATGCTAGTGGAACCTGGCACAATCCTGCAAACACGTAGATGGGGAGATTCAAAATCCAGTTTAATATACTCAACATTCATCGAAGTAGGAGAAGAATTTATTTGAAATGTCAAAATATCATCATCGTCCGATAAATACTTTTGACCATAAATTTGATAGTCAGGAGTATATTGATCATGCCCTGGACCATGATCGTCATTATCTATGTTAAAGTGTATTACTCTAGTTGTTACACCGGTTACTGTAGTATCAAATTGGCCGTTATGAATGCTATCGGCATGATGTAAATAAAACGTTGGCGTTCCTGTTGTTACTGCATATGAGGTATGTAAACTTTTATTAATACCCGTATCCCATTCTTCATAATATAGAGTTGCATAAATCGTGCAATTGCTTATTATGTTTATTCTTGCATTTTGTTCATCGTGTCGACTAACGATCCAATCATTTACAGAATTATTATTTTCATCTCTAACCTCCCAAAGATAGCCGCGGTGATCTCCATTGAGATGACCGCCTACTCCTATGTGATATTTTACACCATAACTAGAAGCGGCTATATAATTAGGACCAGAAACGACTATAATAGCTGGCTCGTTAGACGCCATTGCTGCTGCGCACGACAACGCAATGAAGATTAAAAGTTTTTTCATATGCCTCCTAAGTGAAGATTAACTGCAAGCATATTTTACTTATTGTATAAAACTTTGTGATTGTTTTCAACTAGTAATAATCTCATATGATGCCTCTTTTTGGCGGTTTCCAGGAATAAATATCCAAATACAAGCAACTTACATTTAAATCGGGGGGGTACTAAGAAACATAAAATAACATTTGATTGTAATAATATTAAAAAAACAGTAAAATAGTTGATATGAAAAATGTCCGCATTTTATTTTTTCTTGCTTTTTTCGCAACGCTTGATGTTTCTGCCATCATAGACATTCAGGGCAGGGTGTGGCTTCTTTCGAGCATCAGCGGGACAAACGCGACTGTCGCTGAGACGCTTAGCCTTATAGAAAACAACGCTAAAAGTGAAAAGTGGAATGAAGCGATAGCTTTATCCAAAGAATTGCGAGAGAAGAGTGAAGCAAAAGATTACTATCTCGCTAACGGAGAGTTGCTTCCTCTGACGCTTGAAGTCATGGAGGTTTTCTACAAATACGGAAAAGATATAAAGAATCCTTCGGTAGCAAAAGAACTTACGCCCATAATCAAGAAATACGCCAAAGAAGCCAAAGGCAAGCAATGGTACGCCTACAGATACGCCCTTCAGTATCTGGAATTCCACTACAGGAGAGCCAGCGACACCAACAATATGATCAGGGCGATGAAAGACATCGTAAGCTATGACGTTTACGACAAATATCAGCTGGAAAGGCTTCTTCGCTACGCCGGCACATATCCTGACAAAGCGGAAGAGATACGCAAATACTGGACCGAACTTTCAAATCCTGACGTAAAAAACAACGCCGAGACGGAGTTAGTTTATATATTTGACACCGGACTTTCCAAAGAAGAAAAATTCAAACTTATAAACGAATGGTTTTCCAAAAACACTTTGGCCATATACCGGGTAATGCAAACGGCAATCGAAAGATCCGGAGAATTTGTCATAAAGGAATACCCCGATAAGAAAAAAGCGTTCGTTGAAACCTTGAAATTGCTGGCATTGCGTCAGCCTCCCGTATCAGAGCGTCTTCCCGTCCTTGCGCTTATCAAGAACGCCCTCTCCGATAAGGAATTGGCCGTGGGCGCTACGTCCAAGCCGCTGGACGAGGAGCTTAGCGCCGCCAGTTTGGAAAAGACGCTGTCAAACAACGGGCCGGAATGGAAAAACATGTGTGAGAGCGTCGCCTTCATCTGGAGCGAGCACTCCAACCAGCGCTACAAAGGCAATCTTTCCCTTGAGCAGACTATCTCCGCCTTGAACAAGGCTGGCAAGCTTAAAGAAAAACTCCAGGATCCCAACGACGATCTAAGCGACATAGAGGACTATAGAGACCTCATAAAGATCCCAGACATTGCCGGACAAATATACCATCTGGCGGAGAAACTGTTCTGGACAGGCCAGTACGGCAAAGCGAAGACTTGCTTCGAATTCCTTATCTCGGAAGACAACAAGGACGAGTTCGGCGTAGGCGCCTCCCACTTCTTCCTGGGCAGGATGGCCAAAGACCTTCCTCCCGACTTAATGCCCTTCTCCAACAGGGAGGAAAGAAGCTATTACGCGCTTGAACACCTGCTTAAGGTCAACACTTACGCCACCTGTCTGACATATATTTCCTATTCGTACATTATGGCGGCTGAAATATTTCACGAAATGGGCCTGAACCACCCCGCCCTGGCGCTTCTTTTGATAGACGTCCCGAGCATAGACTGGAACTCCGTTAAAGCCATGCGGCATACCGCCGCCGCCCGTTATTGCTTCCTTACAGAAGATTCCACGAACCTTACCAGGCACGTCCAGGAAGCGCTCCGCTACTGTAAGGAAAGCGATCACGAATATCAGGTCCTGGAGGAATACCGCAACGGTATCTCTCCGGAACTGTGGAAATACTGCGCCGACAAGCTGTTCACCAGCGAAGACCGCAACAAGGCCATAGTCTCCGCCCTAGACGACGAGAAAGCCCAAGCCTGGCGCGAGGAGCTCTTCAACGCCCTGTTGCATATTTGGCCGAAGCCGCCTGAGATGCCGGAAGGCATGGCCACCAACCGAGTATTGAACAACAACATCTTCCCTTTCAGGATAGACGAGGAACTATCCTCCCTTATCCGGAAGCAGAAAGAAATAAACGAGGGCAAAGATGAATAAGAAACTTTTGTTATTGATCGCCCTGCTCTCCTTCTCCGCGCCCATGTATGCCGATGTGACAGTAAATGGCGACGTCTGGCATATGTCCGGTCTGGCTCCGGAAGATCACCAGGAATGGAACAAACTCTTCCTGGAAGCCGAGGACTTGTCCGCTCAAAGAGCCTACACCGAAGCCAGAATGATCGTTGACGATATGATCAAGGAGATCGGCACTAACAAATTCAAACTAAAGAACGGCGACGACGCGGAGCTAACTCTGGCAGCCTGGAGATTAAGACTATTTGTCCGAGAGCCTAAGAACGCTCCCATAGCGTCCCAAGAGATCGACGACACCCTAAAGCGCTACGCTGACATGGCCAAAGGCAAACGTTACTGGGCCTATAAGATGATGTACGTCATAAGCGAAGACTTCCACTATCACCGTCAGGAGATACAAAAGCACGACGAGGCCATGGCCGATTGCTTCTTGTACGATCCCCAAGACAGCATCCTATACCTTATCGACTGCTACTACCATCACCCATGGAATTTTGAACCTATGACCAATTTCTGGGCCGCCTACGACAAGAACGGCGGAAGAAAAGATCCGGACGTTGAAATGGCAAGAATCTTCACCACCGGCGACAGGGAAAGAAAAATCAGCAAAGGCATCCAGTGGCTCGACAAGAACGCCGACGCTAATCAAAATGTGATAGGCCTTTGCTTAAAAGGGATCGATCTGAATCTAAGCGGAGACGAAAAAGAAGAGAAGCTTTATCGCGCCGCGCTTCGCAAACTAGCCTTAGCAAACACCAACGACACAAACCGCCTCCCAATTTCCTCAATGGCTCTGCAAGAGCTTGAGAAACTGGACGCGATAAACAAATGGAGCAAATAACACCTTTACCAAAGGAGAAATATGAAAAAACTTTTAATCTTTATGATGCTGATATGCACAGCAGCGTTAGCATCGAACGAGCCTGTGGCTTTGCACATCTACGGCCCTGGTTACGTTGCTAAAAACAGTTATGCAGTACCATATTATATGGCGACTTCAGGATTTTTAAACGGTAGGCCACTTGGTTGGACATGGGAATGTAAAGACCTGAACGGAAACACGCTGGATTATATTGAAACAAATCCTTATGTGCGAGAAATCAAAGTTGACGCAAGGGAAACCAGCTTTATTCTTTATGCGAGATTCCGTTACGAATCATACGAAGATAACACGGAAAGATATTCTTATGCTTCCTATCAAGTCAACGTTGGCGAGCCAACGTTCACTTTACAAAACATAGGGAGCATACATAACGGAGAGTTTGACACAACGACAACAGGTGTTACGACCAGAGTCATTCATTTTAATATCGATTCAGATAATTATGTTAATGGCTCATATTATTCGCAAACAAACACTGGAGAAATTATTCCGGATTTTCTCGTTGAGCAAAAAACTGTTAACGATGATGATTTGTTAACTTTTAGAATAAATCATACTCCAGCGTCAATGGAAGTAAGGTATATTCATTTAAAGCTTGACTTGCCAAATCATTTAGTTCTTTATAGGAAAGGAAGCGCGCAGGAAAACAAGTATGTGGCGCTAGGAACCGCCGGCCATCTTCAAACTATCAGTTGCGGATCGCCGGCTAATTTTGATCGCATTTTTGGTAAAGAACTATTTGTCGAAGGTGTTGGTCTTGGACTTGGGAATTTGAAAATCAATTATTATGGTTCTGATGGCAATCTAATATCCCAAGTTGCGGACGTAAGATATAGAACATGTGCCGATGTCAGTGGTAGGCAAGCTTTACCAGTTGGCGGTATACTGGAGGATATAGAGTTTGACGATCAATTAGACGGATGCGAGTGGTCATTGTTTGACGAATCAAACTCAAGCTTTAGCAGCGCGTATGATTATAACGCACCTGCTTTTGCGGTTGATCACAATTGGAACGCAATAGGTTATCCATTTATAGTTTTGGTGAGCGACTCAGGAAATCCGGGAAACCCGATAATATTTGATCCCGCTTCTTGTTATTACTATACATCGTATGAAGCTTTTGGTGGAGTAAGGGAGTTTTACGAAAGTCCAATGTGGACACCACAATTAAGTTTGGGCGGGAGTTTTCATGACAGCGTTGTTATGTTCTATTATGAATTATGGGCGGCACTTCGTTCTTGGTCTACAACCGGAACATTGCCGGCCTGGAATATGTTTTTCATGAAACTTGACAGCGGGCCAATTCTTAATCACAGAGGAGAAGTGCTGTTCGATTATTCTTCCGGATTAAATTATTCCCCCGGTCCTATGAAATTCATGCTAAACTCTAACGATTGAGGTGAAAAATGAAAAATATAATTCTTTTGGTTTTATTGTTAGTTCCCTTGGCGGTCAAAGCTGCCGATGCCGATTACGCGTCATTGCTTTACAAAGCTTCGGCTTTTGAAAGCTTAATAGCTCTGGATAAGAGCAACGCTGAAAAATATGAGGATTTGAAAGCAGCCAGCGTTCAATTAAAATCAATTCCAATTTCGGAAGCATTGCCTGAAATGATGACATTGTTTGAAAGGAAGGCAATCACCAATCGGGTGGAAAAGTTCGACGGCACAACTGTTACTAATTACGCTGCCAGTTATGCCTATAAAAGAGCGTTTTTGCTAACCGGCTTAACTTTCGGTTTTAATTCCTACGGTCATATTGCTTTCCCGTGGCTGACTGGCAATGGACAGCTAATGACGATTCCCTCAACTTTGTATTCTTTCTTTTGGTGGTATGAAGGAAGACGCTATGTTGAGCAAATATGGTCAGCCTGGTATGGCTGCTGGAGAGCCGAATGCGAAAGGGATTATCCTCGACCTTTGGTCAGGAAAACGCTTGCTGATGAAATATGTGGGTTGGGATATCATGTATTCCCCTACATATACCAAAATCTGGAAAGCGACAAGAGCCTCAATGAGGTCGTCTCTATGTTCAACGAACCAAACCATGGCAGCTGGCGCATAAAGGATTTTTCCGAGTGGTACAGAACAAATTCTGAAAAGTTTGCTTTGCCGTCCGCTGAAACATTTTCGGCTGCCAGCAAAAGATTCGATATCTCTAATCTTCCTGTAAGCCCAACGACGCTTGATCTTATGCAGGTATGGGAAAAAGCTGCTTCTGAATTTTATAGATCCAATAACATTTCATCAAATTATTGGTACTATAAGATCCAGGATAAAGAAGTTAACAGCGAGGAAGACATCTTCCAAGCTAAATATGTGAAATAAAAACCATGAAAAACATTTTTTACTTTGTGATGTCGCTTATCGTGACATCGTTAGTGTTTGCCGCCAATGAAGCGATAAAACCGGATGGCGATGGCACTACTGAATCTCCTTATGTTTTGACAAGGATAGAGAATCTTGTGTGGATGGGGGAAAATATTGCTGAATGCAAGTCCAATGTTTTTAAATTGGCAAATGATATTGATGCAAGCGAAACAAGATATTGGAAAAAAACAGATTGGTTTGGATTCATTCCTATCGGAAGCAGTTTGCAATCAAAAGATCAAAAGACACATAATTTTTCCGGGGTTTTTGACGGAATGAATTATGCTATAAAACACCTTTATTCCGAAAACAGAAACAGCTCTTTGTTCAGTAGCGTTAACGGGGGAGAAATTAGCAATTTAAAAATGGTTGATATTTCATTTGGCTTAAGAGCAAGCCCGTCATCAGGAGCATTAGCAGAAGCAATCGAAGCAAGCTCGATTACAAATGTTCATGTAACAGGGAAAATAAACGGAACTTATGTTGGAGGTTTTACGCATTTAGCTAAATATAGTTCATTCATCAATTGTTCTTTTTCTGGAAAAATAACAAGCAATTTAAATTCACCAGACGGCGAAATCGGTGGATTAATAGGACGATGCGGAGAATGTTTTGTTTCTAATTGTCGCACAACAGGAATGATAGTATGCAGATCAACCAAAGATGTTATTTTAGAGGGATTGCTGGTTGGTGGTTTGTTTGGCATGATAGGCGGTGAGAAGGATGTTGTTTGTTGTTATTCTGATATGCAGATTAATTCAAAAGGATATGTAGGCGGGTTGGCCGGAAAAAACGAACTTGAAAATTATCACAACTATTATGGCTATATTACCACTAATGATTTTGGTTTCAAGCAGTGCTATTCCAACTGCATTATTGAGAAACAATCTGGGGCAACTATAGGCGGCATTGCTGGCTTCACAACCAATAGCGTTTGCTTTAATTGTTATTACAATTCAGACAGGGCTTCGGGAACTGTTTTCGGAACAGGCGTAAACTCTACCAAAATCAAACAACGCTCTACCTTCAGTAAGTGGAATTTTTCAAACTTTTGGGGCATAGACGAAGGGCAAAGCACGCCGTATTTTTACTTTGAAAGCGGCAAATATTTGAAAGTAGCGTTGCTTAGCAACTGTTTTGGCATATCTGAAATTGAGCCGGAAAAGGATGGTTACGCCATTGGCGAAACCGTAACAATAACGGCTATCCCTAACGAAGGCGCAACATTTTTATATTACGAAGGCGCTCTGGAAGGAAAGGAAGCGCAGCAAACGTTGACCATCGAGGACAATGTGATCGTAAAGGCTGAATTTGCCAAGAATATTTCTAATCTTGACGCTTTCGCAAAGATAGGCGTGGATTACCCAGACAGCGGGCATTATCTGCAAACGGCAGATATTGATTTATCGAATTATGCGCTGGAAATATCATTCACCAATTCCATTGAGCGTTTTTGCGGTGGTATCTACGACGGAAGAAATCATGCTTTTAAAAATTTGTGTACAGAAAGGGCGTTCAGTGGATTATTTAATAATGTTCTTTATTCTTTGATCTGCAACTTAATCGTGGATTTGGATGTTGGCAGTATTAAAAACGGAGGTGGCTTGGCAGTTTTTGTAAATAATTCAATTATTAGCAACTGCTATGTTTCTGCTAATGTTGTTACCGGTGAAAAGACAGGCGGTGGTATGTGCAATCAAGCCAGAGACGCCGTGATAAGCAAATGCTTTTTTAAAGGTGATTTTAGTGGCTTCGGATTATTTGGAGGCTTTTGTCGCATAGCCCAAAATACTGCGATAGATCAATGCGGTTTTGAAATGTATTCACAAAGGGTTAGCTCGGCATTTTGCTCTGCTGGTATTAATGCTTTATTTGTTGATTGTTGTATGAAGGGTAATTTCAAAGGTTTTTTTACTAACGGAGGGTTAGTCTCAAATTGTTATTTGAGCGCGGAAGGTAGTTTTGAATTGTATCCAAGTGTTAATTATGTAAACTGTTATTTTAATTCTAATTCTGTTGCAAGAATTGACGGAGTAACCGGTTTCGTAAGCCCCGAGGATATGAAGAAGCAGGAAACTTACGTGGGCTGGGATTTTGATAACGTCTGGGATATCGATGAAGGGGTTGGAACGCCGTATTTCAGGTACGCTTTGCCCGAACCGCTTGGATTATTTGCTATGCTCTTGCTGATGTTAGGCATTAAAAGAAAGAAATATACAAATTTGCGTTGATATGAGGGTATTGCCTTGTTTATTTGTTTTTCTGGTGTCAGCGGCTGTATTAGTTATAGCCGATCCAGGAATCATCCAGTTACAGGAAACCAGCATCGATGCTAGTCAGTTGTCTGTTTTGGAGAACCAGGAATTGATTTCCTCGCCTACTTCGACTGGCAAGAATCAATTCATAATACAGCCCCCAAAAAACTTTAGTTCACAGGAATTTAGTGAGATCAATTCCATAGGCATAAGTCTTATAGGCATAATACCTCCTAATGCCTATATCATGCTGGCATCCAAGGAAGACGTCGCGCTGCTCAAAAATAGATTTGACCTTCTTTATGCGGGCGAATATCTGCCGGAATATAAAACGGAAATGACTTTTGTTAAGTCACTCTCAATATCTGACGGCAAGGAAGAGTTAACTAGGATCCGCCTGGCTTCAGTGGATTGTCTCGCCGAATTTTTGCCGTATCTCGAAAGTGCAACGACAAACGAAATAGATATTATTGCCAAAGATCCGCCGATCTTGGAAACCAGTTTGAAAACGGAAGACGCTTTGAAGCTAACAAAAAGAAGTGACGTTCTCAGGGTACACCGGCGCGGCGAGTATAGCCTTTTCAACGACGTTGTGAAAACTAACGTTCTAATGAACGTCGCCCACGTGCACAACGACTTGGGATTCAAAGGGAAAGGCGTTGTGGTCGGAATCGCTGACAGCGGACTGGATACTGGCGTTACCAACACAATACATCCAGATTTTCAAAAGAAAAGAATTGTAGGCGTTTTGGGTGAAAACAATAAAAGGTATGGTTGGAGCGATCTTATTGGTCATGGTACGCATGTTAGCGGTTCCGTCTGCGGAACGGGGGCGGCTTCCGATGGCCGATATAGCGGTATCGCGCCTGAAGCCGATCTTTATTTTATATGTATTGGAGATGGATCAAATAATGTTTTTCCTTTAACAGAAAACGATGTGGATAAAGCCTATGAGAACGATGTAAAGTTGATCAGTAACAGTTGGGGCGATCATTCTCAAGGCATTTATGATACAGACTCGGAATTATACGATACATTGTGTTATAAATATCCAGATCTTTCTATTCTGTTTGCCGTTGGAAACGAAAATGAAAAAAAAGACATAAACAACAACTCAAATATTTCCACTTTGGCATCGGCGAAGAACGTTATTTCGGTTGGAGCCGCGGAGTCGTTCAGACCAGAAGTAAAGGCTTTTTATACAAGTTCTACGCTCGATGACGGTATGGCCTATATTTTTAAGAATGACTTGATAGCTTACCCGGCTGACGGCGAGCATCAGGGCATGGCTGCGTTTTCCAGCCGCGGACCGACGCACGACGGACGAATCAAACCAGATATCGTTGCTCCGGGAACCGCGATAATTTCTACAGAAGCGCTTTATGACAAATATAATGACGGGAAAAGATTATCGTATTATACCTCAAAAAGCGGGACTTCTATGGCGACTCCGCTTGTAAGCGGTTCGGCGGCCGTGGTTATTCAATATTTGCGCGATCAGGGTATATCCAATCCTTCTTCCGCGCTTGTCAAAGCTGTATTGCTTAATGGAACTCGCTCAATGGGGACAGGGCAGTTCAAAGGGTATATAGAGATCCCAAACAAGACGCCCAACTGGGTGAACGGGTTCGGACATCTTGACCTTGGCCAAAGCATCATGCCGACAAACACTCATTTGATCACGATAGAGGGCGTTGTTAGCAACACATCTGATCTTGTTACCTATTGCTTCAACAAATATAACGACGGGCCGCTTCGGGTAACCTTGGTCTGGACAGATCCGCCCTCCACTCCTGGTGTCGGCATTGATCTGATCAACGATCTTGATTTGCAGGTAAAAACGAAAGAACGCACGTATTACGCCAACAACAAAGTAGGTCATAACGATTCCCTAAACAACTGCGAGACATACCGCGTCGCCAAATTGGCCGCTCAGGACAATATAGAAGTCAGAGTTCACGGTTACAACATTATGAAAGGTCCGCAGCGCTATGCTCTGGCCATTACCGGCATGGACGAAGGACCGATACCCGAACCGACTGGGATGCTTGCTTTGCTTTTGCTCGCTATGTTTTGGGTTAAGATAATACAATTTTCAATATGAAATAGACAATAACACTTTTATAAAATGAGACATATGAAAAAATTAATTTACTTTTTGTTGCTAATGGTAGCAACAGCTTTTGCCTCAAATGAGGAAAAAGTACTACACATTTTCGGGCCGAGCTATATATCCGAACATAGTTACAACGTTCGATATTATATGGCGGTCAGCGGAAATCTGAACGGCAATCCAATCGATCATCATTGGGAATGCACAGACTTAAACGGCAATCCATTGAATTATATTCAGACCAGCGTTTGGAATTACGATGTCTTTTTAGACATTGGAGACCAACCTTTTATACTGAACGCTAGACTTCGTTATACGGAACATGTCACTCACGAAGAAAAGTATATCTATGCTTCTTATGTGGTGAACGTCGGAGAACCGTTATTTACGCTGACAAAAGTTAGCACCATAAGAGACGGCGAATGGGATCAATATGGCAAAAAACACATTTATTTTAATCTTGATGGTGACGGAATGGCTACTGATTCCAATATAGAAGTTCAAGATTTTTTAGTTGGTGATAAGACTTACCTTGATGACGAGCTTCTTCCGCTGACAATTAGTCATACTCCATCAACTATGAATGTGGATTACGTGTTGCTCAGAGCAATTATGCCTAATCATATTCGCTTGTGTCGCTCTCATTTAGAGTATGGTATACGACATTATAAATCCATAGCGGCGCAGGGCCAAACGACGGATATTTATTGCGGAGCAAATTTTAATAAAGGCAATATTTTTGATTGTAATCTTTACTTAGAAAGTGTTGCTATAGGCTCCGGGCATGTTAGATTAGGAATAGGACACAAAAACGACACGAATTATTTTGACTGTATAGCCGATATTAATTATGGTTCTTGTGCCGATATACACGGAAGGCAACCTAATCGTAATGAAAGGAGCTCTTTGAAAAGCAGTTTCCAAGCACTCATCGACTGCGAATATTCTGTTGTTGATGACTGGACAGATGAGTACATGATGTATCAAAATAATAATTATAATGCTCCTGCATATGCTGTTGATCCATCGTGGTCAGTTATCGGTTTCCCATTTAAAGTATTCGAAAGCGGATACGGAACGACAGCAAATCCAATCGTGTATAGCAACGGTTTGTATTGTACTTCATATGAAGCATTTGAAGGTGCAAGCGAATTTTACAGAAGCACAATATGGCCAATAAATTTATATTCATCACACTTTATTGGTGACAGTATCGTTTTGTTCTACGGCGGATTATTGGCTGCAAGAAGATCCGACTCTGGTAACGGTAATATAGGGAATATGTTCATAATGAAATTAGAGAATAGTTTTTTCTTAAATCATAACGGGAAAGACTTTTTTGATTACTACACTGAACATCCTATTAATTCTTATACCCCTGTTAAATACGCCCCAATATTAGAAGAGGAATAAAGGAGAACGAAAATGAAAAAAATATTATTTGCTTGTTTTTGTCTGATTTGCGTAGGGGATATTTTAGCGGCAGTTAGCAGCGAAGAATATCTAAACTTGCTCTACGATTCCTCCGCTCTTTATTTTGCCAAGCAAAACAAAGAACTGGAGATTCCTAAGGAAAAAATCGATATTTGGAATAGCGAAAGCAAAACTTTCAAAGCCATTCCGGTTTCTGAAGCGCTTCCCTTGATCATGACTCTGCTGGAAAGAGGCGAAATAACCAATCGCGTGGAAAGTTTAGGCGACGGGCAGACTTTTGAAAACAAAGCCCTTTCATTTGCCGACCGCAGGGCCTTTTTGCTAACGCAGCTTTGCTTCGGTTTCGATTCTCTGGGAACGATAGCCTTCCCTTGGCTTAGCGGCAAAGGAAACGATTTGACCATTCCTTCCACGCTGTTTCATTATTACTGGTGGTATGAAGGCAGGAAGTATATGCCTAACATTTGGGCGGAATGGTATGCTTGCTGGCAGGAAGAAAACAAAAGAGAAGCACCTCGCACATTGGTTTTGGATCAGCTTGCCAATGAAATAACGGGGCTGGGATATCACGTTTTCCCATATCTGGCTTCCGCGCTTGAAAACGACAAAACTCTGGAAAAACTTGTGGAAGTGTACAAAACTCCCGGACGCGGGAACTGGAGATTCAGCGATTTTAACAAATGGTATTCCGAGAACGGAGAAAAATTCTCCTTGCCGGAATGCGAGACATTAGATACCGCCAAGAAAAGATTCGATATTAACGTTCTGCCAATTCAAGAATCAGTGATAGAGATGATGAACAAATGGCAAAGCAACGCGAAACGTTACTATTCCGAAAACGCCAAAAACTCTAATTACTGGTATAATAAACTTAACGCCAAGGATGATATCACAGAAGAGGATATTTTCCAGGCAAAATATGGAGAATAAATTTAGAGCGTATAAAAATCACTTAATGCCCATATGATGTTTTTATGCTTATTTATTTTTCTGGCGTCAGCGACGATGTCAGTCGTCGCTGACCCAGGAATCATCAAACTGCAGGAAAACTGCATTGATGCGAGTCAGCCATCTGTTTTGGCAGATCAGGAATTGATTTCAGCGGCTACTTCGTCTGGTGAATATCAGTTCATAGTTCAACCGAAGAAGAACTTTAGCTTCAGGGAGATCGAAGAAATACAAGACTTTGGTTTAAGCGTCATCGGTATAATTCCTCCCAATGCCTATATCTTTTTGGGAACGCGGGAAGAGATTGCTTCGTTAGCGGATAGATTCGAGCTCCTTTACGTTGGAGAATATCTGCCTGAATATAAAACGGAAAAAGCCTATGCAAGAGCGCTTTCGACATCGGAAGAAAAGACAGAGCCGGTTCGGATACGTTTGGCTTCACAGAAATTTTCAGCGGATGTTCAGGCTTATCTGCAAAACGCTACCACAAACGAAATAGTAATAATCGCCAATGAACCTCCGCTCTTGGAAACTCGTTTAAAAACAGAAGATGTTTTAAAACTTACCAAAAGAAGCGATATTCTCCGAGTGCACAAACGCGGCGAATACAGTTTTTACAATGATGTGGTAAAAAGCAATATTCTTATGAACGTTGCGTACGTTCATAACGAATTAGGGCTGAAAGGCAAAGGCGTAACAGTAGCCGTTGCGGACAGTGGTCTAGACACCGGCAACACTAACACCTTACATCCCGATTTTCAGAACAAACAGATCAAAACTGTTTTTGCTGACCTAAACAAAAGGAGAAGTTGGAGCGATCTTTTGGGACACGGAACGCATGTCAGCGGTTCAGTTTGCGGAACAGGAGTCGCTTCCGGCGGACAATATTGTGGCATAGCTCCAGAAGCTGATCTTTATTTTATATGCAATGGAAACGCAATGCCCAGCGTATTCAATATAATTGAAAGCGATGTGGTCAAAGCATATGAAAACGACGCCAAAATAATTAGTAATAGTTGGGGAAGTTATTCTGACGGAAATTATGACACAGATTCTGAGTTATATGATACATTGAGTTATAATTATACGGATTTGCTATTGCTTTTCGCCGCTGGAAACAGTAACACAGGTATAGATGTTTATGACAATGCCACAATTTCCCCGCAGGCCTCGGCAAAAAATGTGTTAGCTGTCGGCGCTGCGGAGTCTTTTAGACCGGAAGAAAAAACCTCTTATAGAAGTTTATTTTTGGTGGATAAACCATTTAAGGATGATTTGATCGCTTATCCTGCAAACGAAAAATCGCAAGGCATGGCGGCCTTTTCCAGTCGAGGACCAACGCATGACGGGAGAAACAAACCAGATATCGTTGCCCCGGGAACGGCAATTATGTCCGCAGCATCTTTTTATGATGGGGTTAACAGAGGAGAAAGACTTTCGTATTATACCTCAAAAAGTGGGACTTCTATGGCGACTCCGCTTGTCAGCGGTTCGGCGGCCGTGGTTATTCAATATCTGCGCGATCAGGGAATATCTAATCCTTCTTCCGCTCTTGTCAAAGCGGTATTGCTGAACGGGACTCGTTCGATGGGAACTGGACAGTATAAAGGATATGTTGAAATTCCAAACAAGACGCCCAACTGGGTGAACGGCTTCGGGCATCTTGACCTTGGAAATAGCATTATGTCGACAAACGGTTACTTGACCGTTATTGAAGGCGTTATTAGCAATACTTCAGAGCTTGTCACCTATTGTTTCAATAAATATACTGACGGGGAGGCAAGGTTTACTTTGGTCTGGACAGATCCGCCTTCTACACCCGGAGTAGGCATAGACCTAATAAACGATCTTGATCTCCAGGTTAAGACGAAAGAAAGGACATATTACGCCAATAATAAGATATCGCATAACGATTCCATAAACAACTGCGAAACGTATCGTACCGCCAAATTAGTTGCGCAGGACAATATTGAGGTAAGGGTGCACGGCTATAACGTCATGAAAGGGCCGCAGAAATTCGCGTTGGCGATCACAGGTATGGACGAAGGCCCGATTCCCGAGCCGTCTTCTATAGCATTTCTCTTTTTGTCCGTTTTAGCCTGTTGTCTGCGCAAGAACAAACTTCACTAGCATTAAACCAAACATTTAAAGATATGAAGCACTTATTTATCAAGCTATGGATCTTCGCCCTGTTTTGTGCCGCGGCTTGTTTTGCCACCAATGAACCTCTTGCCCCGGAAGGCAATGGCACTAGAGAGTCGCCATACCGCTTGACCTGTTTGGAAAATCTTGTTTGGATGGGTCAGAATATAGCTGAATGTAAATCTAACGTTTTCCTTTTGGATAATGATATTGACGCAAGCGAAACGAAAAATTGGGAAGATGAATTTTTAGAAATTGGAAACGCTCAAAAATCCAAAGACGGAAAAGAGCATAGTTTTTGCGGCGTGTTGGACGGACAGAATTATTCTATTTTAAACATGTACTCCACAAAAGCCACGGCCTTGATATCAAAAGTTTCTAAAGCGGAAATAAAAAATTTGTTTTTGGAAAATATTACATGGAAAAGAGTAAAAGGGCTTGAAAGAGGCGGATTGGTTAACTCTTCTGATAATAGCGTCATAACCAATGTGCACGTAAGCGGAGTTATTTATGCTGGATCTAATACTGGCGGCGTTGTTACCAGAGCAGAGAACACAAGAGTGTATAACTGCTCTTTTTCAGGATTGATATATTCTGAAAACGGGGCGCTGATCGGCGGAATTGTTAGTTCTATTTATGAAAGTGACGTTCGTTTTTGCAAAACATCAGGATATATTGAATGTAATAAATTTGCCAAAAACAACTGGATTGGAGGGATATGCGGCGGATTGGGATATGATTCTTACATTCGCTACTCTTATGCCGATATGAAAATTAGCGCGAACGGCTTTATCGGGGGAATTAGTTACAACGCGCTACAAAACCGGGAGGATTATTACGGATATGTTCACACCAATGATTTCGGAATAATGCAGTGCTATGCAACTTGCAGCGCCGATAAATCTTGCGATGCTGTTGTGGGTGGCATTTGCGCCGTGACAACGAATGATTGCGTTTGTTTCAGTTCCTATTATGATTCAAATCTTATGAAAGGAACGGACTTCGGCACCGGAGTTAGTACGCTACGCATGAAACGAAAAGCGACTTTCCGTGGTTGGGATTTTGACCATATTTGGTCGATCCGAGAGAACGAAACGCCCCCTTATTTCAAATTTGCTGAAGACGCCGCTTGCACAATATGTGTTTTTTCTTCGGATTTCGGAAAAATAGAATTAACGCCTAGAAAAAACAAATACGCATACGGTGAAAATGTTTTAATAAATGCTATCCCAGACGAAAAAGAGAAAACGGTATTTTTGGAATATAAGAAAGACCTTTTGTCGAAGGAGCCATCAGTGTCGCTTAGCGTGGAAAAGGATATGGTAATAGAAGCAAACTTTGCGAAATACATATCAGAACCGGACGATTTGAATAAAATTGGAGTTGATAATGCCTATCCTCTTTCCGGACATTATTTGCAGTCATGCGATTTAGATATGCGAGAAACCAAACTTAATAAACCGATTGGTGAATATAATAGTGGATTTAAAATCTATCGGTACTTTACCGGCATTTATGACGGTCAAAATTATACTATTGACAATCTTGCTCTGGATTTTACTAATTCTTATGGATATGCAGGCTTGTTTTGCTGTTCTGAATATGCGGAAATTAAAAATATACGATTCGCCAATGCCAAATTCCGCATGAAAAAATATAATACAGGCGGGATTTTGGTCGGCCTGGCAAACAATACGCAAATCAGCAATTGTTTTGTTGAAGGAAATTTTGAATTAGCTAATGGATATAACGGTGGGATTTGCGGTCAAATGCATGATTCCGAACTGATACGTTGCGGTTTTAAGGGAGAAGTTTGGATCTTCGGCTGCCGTATCGGCGGATTATCGGGCGAAGCGTTTAACAGCGCTATTAAAGAATCTTCTGCGAATATCACAGATATGCTTGACTCTAATGATACGACGATAGCGGGATTGGTCGTTTCGTGCAATGACACTTCCTTTGTAAACTGCTACACAAAGGGGTTGTTTAACAGTTTTGTTTTTAACAATAATTACAACTATGGCAGTCAAAACGTTGTTTATTCCAATTGCTACGCAGATGTACATGAATTAAGTTATGTTTTGGATAAAGACGTAAAATATTACAACTGTTATTTCAATTCCGATTATGTTTATCCAGACGGAGAAATATCAAATATGGTCAGTTCGGAAGAGATGAAACAGCAGGAAACTTACGTCGGCTGGGATTTCGATGAGATCTGGGATATCGAGGAAGGTGTCGGAACGCCGTATTTCAGATACGCTGTGCCGGAGCCGGTTGGGATATTTGCTTTGCTCTTGCTCACTTTGGCGGCGGTGAGGAAGCGGTGAACTGAAGTTTATAACGGACAAATTGAGGAGCTCCGCGAGGAGCTCCTATTTTTTCTATTCCCCAAAATCAATATTTTTTCGAATTTGGGGAATAGAGAGCCTGAGGTGAGCAGGGGCTTGCGCGGCGGTATTTGAAAATTATATAGCTTATGCTATAATATTTTTATAAACAAAGCTATATAAAAATATATGAAGATTTTGCTGAGAGAGATAAGGAAGTGCCTTAAGCTAAGCCAGACGGAACTGGCGGAACGCCTGAAGGTCTCGTTTGCGGCGGTCAACCGCTGGGAGAACGGGCACGCGCTGCCGAACGCTTTGGCGCAGGCAGAGCTCTTCGCGCTTTGCGAAGGGGAAGGCGTTCCGGTTTACGAATTGACGCTTGGAAGGATAGAAGAGCAAAGGAAGGCTTGTTCCGTTGCGGGGGATCGTATGCTGCTTTACCACGCTTCCAAAAGCGGGATCGCTGGAAAGATAAGGCCGATAAGCCGGCCGGAGTGCGATTTCGGGACAGGGTTCTATATGGGCGACGAAATAAGCCAGGCGCTGACGCTTGTGTGCGATTATGACGATTCGAAGCTCTATATCGTTTCTCTGGACGTTTCAAAATTGGAGACCCTGAAAGTCAAGGCCGATCTGGAATGGGCTTTGCTGGTGGCTTTTCACAGAGGGAGAATGGAAGCGGTCAAAGGGACGCCCTTTTATGAAAAATACAGCCGTGCGTTCCTAAAGAAAGATCTTGTCATAGGCAGCATCGCCAACGACAGGATCTTCTATGTGGTCGACAATTTTTTCCAAGGGCATATAACAGACATCGCCCTGACGGAAAGCCTGTCCGCCTTGAGACTGGGAAAGCAGTATGTAGCCGTAACCCAGAAAGCCTGCGACTGCGTGAAGATAGAAAAGGAGATAGAGCTGTCTTACCTGGAACGCGAGTTCATAAAAAAGGTGGCGGAAGAGAAAAGAGAGACAGGGATAAAATTGGCCAACAAGATCTGCAAGGATAAAAGAAGAGAAGGGCTGTTTTTCGACGAGATATTGGAAGCTAAAAAGAGGGGTAAATAATGCTGAACGAACTGCAACTGAAACTCTGCGACATTCAGGGGCGGCTTTTCGAGCTGTCGGGGGAGCGCAAGCTGCCCAGCGAGCTGTTTATAAAGACCTTCATGCGCTCTTTTGTGGCCAAAGGGCTGGATTCCGCGTTCAACCGGCTGCAGTGGGCGGGAGAGGAATATCTTTTGGCGGAAACAGAGGATCTGGCCAAGGACGCCTTTGAAAAGCCCGGCGAAGTTTTCGACAAGGATCGCTTGTACTGGATGGGCTATCTTTACCGTTACTGGCATTATTACACCGGGGAAAACAGCGCGAAGATCTACCGTCAGGCTCCGGCCAAAACGATGAAGCGCAATTATCCTATGTTCCACACCTTCGCTCCCGAACTGGCCATAAAAGACCTGAAAGAGATAAGCGCGCAGAAATCTAAAGGAACGCCGGACTAATTGAGGAGCCCCCAGCGGGGGCTCTTCCTTTTATAAAATTGCGAAAAACATTCTTGCCCATAGCGCTTTGAACGCCAAAATATAACTACGCTGATTACAGCCATTTAACGTTTGATTTTTTTTTTTTTGCAAATCAAATAAGTTGCATTCATACAGCTTATTTAATAAAATAAAAACGATGATGTAAGCGTTTTACCTTGGAGTAACAATCATGAAAAACTTTCTGCTTTTAACCTGCTTATTGGCTTTTGCTGCCAATTGTCTTTTCGCCGCCAACGAGGCTGTCAAGCCGGAAGGCGATGGCACCGCTGAGTCTCCTTACCTTTTGACCAAGGTTGAAAATTTGGTTTGGATGGGGGAAAATATCGCTGAATGTCAATCAAATGTTTTCCGTCTGGAAAACGATATTGACGCAAGTGAGACAAAAGATTGGGTAAAATTGTTTGGCACGCAATATGGAGAAAGTTTCGGTTTTGTTCCTATCGGTAGCCGTTTCCTTTCAAAAGACGGACAAAACCATAAGTTCTCTGGGACTATAGACGGACAGGATTATGCCATAAAAAATCTGTTTAGCCGGGCATATTACGAAGATGCTTGCGGCAGTTTGTTTTACCAACTTTTGGGAGCAAACATCAGTAATATTAAATTGCATAACATCAATTTTGGGCGGAAAGATGTTGCAAAAATGAGTGTCGGAGCTTTGGCTCGAAACATTACGGACAGCACGATCACAAATGTTCACGCCACCGGGCAATTGAATGGAAGGCTTGCCGGAGGTATAGCGACTAGCGCGAAGAACAGCAACTTTTCAAACTGTTCTTTTGTGGGAAAGATAAAAGGCGCTAGTGCATCGGTCAATATTGGCGGAATTATAGGAGAATGTACAGATTGCAAATTCGTCCGTTGCCGAACGTCAGGATCAGCTTTAAGTTTTAGCGAAAAAGGGAGTACATTAGGAGGATTATTTGGGAGAATCAATTACGGAACAACAGATGTTTTGTACTGCTATTCAGATATGCGTTTAAGCGCTAAAGTTGGAGTAGTCGGTGGTCTGGTTGGCGCTAACAACATGGAAAATTATGAAGACTATTACGGATACATAACCATAGGTGATTTTGGATTTAAGCAATGCTACTCCAACTGCGAAATTGAAGCGGCTCCGGGTGTCGCTTCTGGAGGCATAGCGGGGTGGGTTACGAATTCCGTCTGTTTCAACTGTTACTATAATTCTGACAAGGTATCAGGATCAGGTTTTGGGACGGGCGTTAATTCAACAAAGATAAAAAAGCGCTCAACGTTTTCCAATTGGAATTTTGGGAAGATTTGGGAAATAAACGAAGGATTTAGCACACCGTATTTCGCCGCTGAGAGTGGCAGATATTTGAAACCGGCTTTGATTGGCGATTGGTTCGGCGCGGTCAAGGTTCAGCCGGAAAAGGACGGTTATGGTTACGGCGAAACTGTAACTGTGATCGCGGAGCCTTATGAGGGAGCTGAATTTTTGAATTACAGCGGAACTTTAGAAGGCGGCGAAGCAAGCAAAACCTTGACGATTGAGGAAAACGTAACGGTAGAAGCAAATTTTGCCAAGCAAATCATGTCTATAGATATATTTGGGGGAATAGGTAAGAAATATCCCTGGGACGAACAGTATGTTCAAATATCAGATTTTGACTTGTCTGGTATAGATTTTACTAATAGAATAGTTTATTTTAGCGGTTCTTATGACGGGCGGAGCCATTCTATTTTAAATTGGAAAAATTCCAATTGGAAAGATTACGGATTGTTCAAGGAGATTTATGGGGCATCGCTGTGCAATCTAAATATTGTTGACCTTGACGCCGAGGTCTTGGATCGCGGGATTTTGGTAACTGACCGAGCAGCGCTTTCGATTATCAGCAATTGCTATATTTTAGCAAGCATTAATCTAAGCGGGGAGGGGAGCTACGGTATTTGCGGAATGGCCCAAGATTCTACCATAACGAAGTGTAATTTCATCGGAGAAATTTTAGGGAAAGACAGTCATTTTGGAGGGCTATGCGCGGCAGGATATAATTTGCTTTTGGATCAATGCGGTGTGGAACTATATTCCAATGGGCGTTATGTTTACTGTTTTATGGAAGGTTATGGGCTTAACGCAAAAGCAGTAAACTGTTTCGCCAGGGGAAATTTTACTGGACAATTATCTCACAATGTGCTTTCCAACTGCTACCTAAACGCGGAAGGAAATATTAGTTTGTACGGAGGACAATACATTAATTGCTACTTCAACTCAAATTACGTTACACACGCTGAAAATGTAACCGGCCTTGTCAGCCCTGAAGAGATGAAGAAGCAGGAAACCTATGTCGGCTGGGATTTTGACGAGATCTGGGATATCGACGAGGGGGTTGGAACGCCGTATTTCAGATACGCCGTGCCGGAGCCGGTTGGGATGCTTGCTTTGATTTTGCTAACTTTGGCGGCGGTGAGAAAGAGGTGATCTTATTTAGCGCCTGATGAATAAGGGAGCCCCCAAGTGGGGGCTCCTTTTTCTTTACAGATTGGCGCTGAGCCAGTCGGCGATGTCTATAATTTTGACGCCTTCGTGGTGAATTTTTTCAAATTTGGGGAATAGAGAGCCGAAGCCTGATCACAGTTTTTGTCGTTTGAAATTCAGATGTTAGTTTTGATACAATCTTCGCAATCATGTATTTAATAATCACGAATTCCATTTTGGAAGGAGGGGATATGAACAAAACGATTTATTTATGCGGCCTGGCGGCGATGGTTTTGGCTTTCGCTTCCTGGGCAGTGGCGGATCCTGTGGAGATCCCGTACGACGGCTGGTCGAACGAATTCTCCATCGACACTCAGAACACTGTCGATGGCGGCAGCCTGATCCTTTACAACACGGACGCTATCCGCTACGACGCTAAGTGGGCGGAAGGAACCGACAGGTATGTGAAGATCTTCGCCACGCCGAAGACTACGGGCGTTCCTTATCTCGTCTTTACGAGCGAATTGGAAGAAGAGGGCAATTATGTTTTCGATTACGCTGAGATAGATGATCCAGAATATTTGCCCTGGTACACCGATTACACTTTCTCTTACGTTATCTACAGCGGCGATGAGGTCATAGATACCTATGAAGCGCCGGCGAACGTTAAGATCATGCCGGAACCTTGTGTTGCTTTGATTGCTGTTTTGGCGCTTGGTTTAGTTTGGAGGAGGAGATAATATGAAATCTTTATTGCTGACTGTTATGGCAGTTTTGACGGCCTCCTTTGTTTTTGCCGAGGCTGTCAACGTTACGGCTTATCAGCGCTGGCCCTGGAACGGCAAAGTGGACATCACATTTACGATCCCGGAACCCGATACGGACGAGACGAGGATCTATTCTGTTGAATATTACGTCTCCATCGACGGCGGCGAACCGATTGCTCTCACTGCCATTGAAGGCGACGGCGTGGGCGGTGAGGCTGTTATTACGCCCGGCTTGAAAAAGGCCGTGTGGGACGCTTATCAGGATATGCCCAATCTTTCCGGATGCAAGGCGAAGATCGGCGTTGTCGCTGAGGATATCACCGAAGAGTCTTTCTTCATGAAGATGGATCTCGCCACCGGCAAGATGGTGATCTCCAAAACCGGGCCGAGCGTTGCTCCAGGCGCTTCCAGCAAAAGGACTGAGCTCTGGTTCAAGAACGTCAAGCCCGGAACTTTCACGATGGGCTCCGGAACGGATGAAGTTGGCAGAAACGCCAACGAAACTCAGCATGAAGTGACCATCACGAAGCCTTTCATGATCGGCGTTTTCGAACTGACGCAGGCGCAGTGCCTGCTTCTGACCGGCGAAAATCCCTCTTACCACAGCGGCGAGGGTTATGTATTTGTCGGCGGCGATTGTTTGCCCGTCGATAGTACCAATTACAACAAGCTGCGCGGCACCAGCGCCGGCGCCACCTGGCCGAATCAGACCGACCACCGCGTCGATGACACCAGCCTGATCGGCAAGATCAGAGCGCATTTCGACAACAAGTATCTCTTCGATCTGCCGACGGAAGCTCAGTGGGAGTATGCTTGCAGAGCGATTGAAAAAGAAGACGGCAGCTATGATTTCTGGGGCGACAACGTCTGGAACAACGGACTGCCTTACGATCCGGTTAGCCCTTATATAGACAATAATCTTGACAAAGTTGGCTGGAACACTCATAACGCCAATACTAACGGCTTTATGACGACTCGTGAGGTGGGCCTTTTGGAACCCAACGGCCTCGGCCTTTACGATATGCACGGGAACGTTGCGGAAATGTGTCTGGATTGGCAGGCCGCGGACATTACTTCCTACACCACCGACCCCGTCGGGCCGGCTACCGGATCAAACAGGATCAGACGCGGCGGAAACGTTTATCAGAATAGTTTTGCCACAAAACAATACAGACAAGCTTACCGCAGCGGAGTCAGCCCCAGTCTCAGCGGCTATGCCCTGCCTTATATAGGCTGTCGCCTGGTTTTGATCCTTCCGTAAGGAAAAGCGATCGGCTGAATAAAAAAAGCGCTTCATACGAAGCGCTTTTTTTATGACGTCGAAGGCGAAGACGGCTTATTTTTCCACGACGACTTCTATGATGCCGTCGGCGTAGCAGGCCACTTCGTACTGGTTGAAAACGAAATGCCAGCCGTCATGGGAAAGATAAAAGTTTTCCGTAAGGGTTGGCTCGGCCAGAAGATGCTCTTCTCCTTTCAATTCTTTAACGACCAACTCTCTTATTTTGGTTAGGAGAGCCTTTTGCTCTTCCTTTTTCCAAACGTCGTCGATCCTCAATATTTTTCCGCTTTTCCTGTCGATGGTGCCGACATCTATGGCGGTGATGCCGTGGACGCCGCCGGTGTAATAGAAGCCTTTCGACATATAGCTGACATGATCTTCGGCGGCGTATATCGGCTTTAGCTCCTCGGTGGCCTCCCAGTTGAGCATAAAGCTGTTCGTGATCTCTTGCGTGGCGATATTGCATTGCCCGGACAGGCAGCAATCTCTCAGCGCGGCAAGGTAAACCACGAGATTGTTGGAAAAGCCGAAGCCTTGTTCGTCGTCGAAAAGGTCGTTGTCATGGGAGACGGAGAGCCTTCCCGCCAAGAAAGCGCCGGCGGCCAGTAAAATGACAAGCAGGGCAAAAATTATTTTTTTCATGCTTAATATTATAGCGGAAAAAGGCGCACGCCAAAAAAAAGAAGCCCTTCCGGGCTTCCTTTGAAGTGTTAGAAAATAATGGGCATAACTTTACCTTGTCAGGCCGCGCTCGCATTTGGTGAGGAATTCCGCGAGTTCCATGATCTCGGGAACGTCGGCGAATTCCTCTTTGAGTTTCTCCACGGCGTCCTTGAGTTTCATCTCCTGGCGGAAGACGATCTTGTAGGCCTGGTTCATCTTGTTGATGGTTTCCTGGGTGATGCCGAGCCTGCTCATCCTGACTCTGTTGATGGTGGCGCAGCGGGGCGGAACGCCGTCCACCAGCGTGAAGGGCGCGACGTCCATGGTGACTTTCGTGCAGCCGCCGATCATGGCCATTTTGCCGATGCGGCAGAACTGGTGCACGCCCGCCATGCCGCTTAAAACGGCGTAGTCGCCGACCTGGACGTGGCCGGCCAACGTCGCGGCGTTGGACATGATGATGTTGTCGCCCAGGACGCACTCGTGGGCGATGTGGCAGTAGGCCATGATGAGGTTGTTGTTGCCGACGATGGTCTTGCTGCCGTCCAAGGTGGCGCAGTGGATGGTGGCGAATTCCCTCACGACGTTGTCGTTGCCGATCTCAAGGTAGCATTTGTTGCCTTCCTTGTATTTCAGGTCCTGGGTCTTGTGGCCGATGGCGGCCATGGGGAAGAAGGTGTTCCTTTCGCCGATGGTCGTCAGGCCGTCAATGACAACGTGGCTCATCAGTTTCGAGCCGGCGCCTATTTTGACGTTCGGGCCGACGACGCAGTAAGGTCCTATTTCAACGTCCGGGGCGATCTGGGCGCCCGGGCTGATGACTGCGGTTGGATGTATCATATGGGATCTATTCCTTGTTTTCTTTTTCTTCTTTCGGGATCACGACGGCGAAGGCCAGTTCGCCTTCGGCGACTTTCTGGCCGTCAACGGAGGCCACGGCTTTGCATTTGCCCATGGTGGAGCGCATGGAGATGATGTCGATTCTAAGGTGGAGCTGGTCGCCGGGCTGGACGGGTTTGCGGAATTTCACTTTGTCCATGGTCAGGAAGTAGGGGATGAGGCCCTTGAACCTGGGGTTGGACAAAACCACGATGGCCGCGGCCTGGGCCAGGGATTCCATGATGAGGACGCCGGGCATGACGGGCTGTCCGGGGAAGTGGCCCACGAAGAAGGGCTCGTTCATGGTGACGTTCTTGACGGCGTCAACGTAGGTCTCGCAGTCGGTGGCCACGACTTTGTCAACTAAAAGGAAGGGAGGACGGTGGGGCAAAAGCGCCATGATGTCCTGGATGTTTAAGCTTATCGGAGTTTTGTTTTCTTCCATGATCTTGAGATTTTGTGATTAATTTTTGTTAGCGAGGGCGAAAAGCGCCGCTGCGGCTTTGTTGTTCAGGGTGTGTCCGGAGCGGGAGGAGACCACGTGGGCTTTCAGCCTTCTTCCCGTGAGGGCGAGGTCTCCTATGAGGTCCATGACTTTATGACGGACGAACTCGTCCTCGTAGCGCAGGCCGTCCTTGGAGAGGATGGCGCTGTCGGTTATGACTATGGCGTTGTTAAGGGAGCCGCCCTTGATGAGTCCTCTGGAAAGCAGGGCCGACAGTTCGCTATAAAGGGCGAAGGTCCTGGAGGGCGCGATGTTTTTCAGGAAGTTTTCCTCGTTGACCTCGGTCTCGAAGAATTGGGTGCCGATAAGAGGATGGGGATAGCTCATGGTGTAGGAGATCTTATACTCG
>JAFZID010000156.1 GCA_017554565.1 bacterium | reverse complement strand
GCCTTTCCTCCTCGAGCTCGACGATCCCCGCTTCCTTCAGGGTTTCGGCGAACTGGATGCCGCTGCCGTCCATCAGGGGAGTTTCCATGGCGGTGGCTTCCACGAAGAGGTTGTCGATGCCGAGGCAGTAGATGGAGGCCATGAGATGCTCCACGGTCAGGACCACGATGGGGACGGGCTTCGGGGATTGGGGGATCTGAAGCAAGGTCCCGATGGTGGTGCTGCGGTCGGTGTTCAAAACGGAGGGGACCCGCGCCGGGAAAGCCACGCCGCCCGGGATGGGCACGTCGGTCCTTTTGAAGACGACGCCGGTATTGGCGGGGGCCGGCAGGAACCTCAGGGAGGTGATCTCTCCGGAATGAAGCCCGATGCCGCTTATCTTGGTCTCTTTGGCGATCGTTGTCTGCTTAGTCATTTTTTCTCTTTTTCTTTGGCTAATTCTTCTTTGAGAGCCGCCACTTCCTTTTCCAGGTCGTGAAGTTCTTTTAAAATCTGGGGCAGCTTCACCACGACGCTCTCGCGCTTTTTGTAGGTGATGTGCGGGGTGGCGGGGGAGCCGATGTAGAAGCCGGGGTTGGTGATGTCTTTTGTGACGCCGCACTGTCCGCCGACGATGACGTCGTCGCAGATCGTGATATGGCCGTTCAGGCCGGCCTGGCCGGCCAGGATGACGCGGTTGCCGATCTTGGTGGAGCCGCTCATGGCGGAGCAGCCGCAGAGGACGGAGTCTTCGCCGATCTCGCAGTTGTGGGCGACCTGCACGAGGTTGTCGATCTTGGCGCCGCGCTTCACGATCGTAGTGTCCAGCCTGGCGCGGTCGATGCAGGTGTTGGCGCCGATCTCCACGTCGTCGCCGATACTGACGTTGCCGATCTGCGGGACTTTTTCGCGCCTGCCGTTTATCTCAAGGTAGCCGAAGCCGTCGGCGCCGATGACCGTCCCGGGATGGATGGTTACGCGTTCGCCTATTTTGATGCGTTCTCTAATGGTCACGTGGGGATAGAGGAAGCTGTCGTTGCCGATCTCGGTGAAGTGGCCCACGTAGCAGAAAGCGCCGATGACGCAGTTGTCGCCGATGGTGGCGCCTTCCTCAATGACGGCGTAGGGCTGGACGGAGACGTTCTTGCCTAAGACCGCGGAGGGGGCGACGACGGCGGTGGGGTGCACGCCGGGGGCGAACTCCACTTTGGGAGGCGCGATCTGGCTCAGAAGCTCCTGGAGCGCCAATTGTGGGTCGGGCACGATGATGAGCGCGGGCGGGCAGTTCTCAGGGATCTTTAGGCTGGCTCTCACCAGGACGGCGGCCGCTTTGGTCGTCATCAGAGAGGGGATGTACTTCTCAACGTTCAGGAAAGTGATGTCGCCGGGCTTGGCTTCGTTGATGCCGCCGAAACCGGAGACTACGGTGTTGGGATCGCCCTTGACTTCGGCTTTCAAAAGGCCGGCTATGACTGAAACGGGAATTTCCATTGATTATATTTTTTTAACGTTATTTGTTGAGGGGAAGCTTGCTGCGCAACTTCGAGAGTTCCTCGTCATACTGGCGGTTGAGCTCGTTGGTGACTTCCTTGGTGTAATCTTTCACGACCTTGGGATCAAGGTAGAGGATGGCCTTGAGGTCAAGCATCATGGTGACGTTGTCGCGGCTGCCCACGGCCTCGATGATGGCCCTGATCTTGCCGGCAATGCGCTCCATGTCGTGGCTGTGCTGGGCCGTGATGTCCTCGGCGGACTGCTCCCTGTAGCGCTCGATGCGGTCGAAGTCCCTGGCGTACTGCTCCCTTAAGGGAGCGGCTTTTTCCGGGGAAAGGGCGGCGATCTGACCCTGGAGCTTGTCCAATTGGGCGGTCATCTGGGCGATCTCTTCCGTTTTCACGTCGCGCTTGGCCAGCGCTCTTTTTTCGCATTCCTTGAATTCCTTGCTGTTCTGCAGGATGTCCTCGGTGTTGACGTAGGCGAAGCTGGCGGCTTTGGCGCTGAGGCAAAGGGCCGCGACGAAAAGGGGCAGCAGCAATATTTGTTTTTTCATGTTATTTCACGCGGGTTGGAGTCTTGTTCAAACGTTCTTTTTCCTTGGCGTAGGCTTCGTTCAGCCTGATCACCACGTCGTCGGTCAGGTCTTTCATTTCGGAACGGTCCAGGTAAACGATGGCCTTGAGGTCGATGACCAGGGTGTATTTCCCCTCCGAGCCTATTTCCTCGATGATTTTTTTCAGCTTGTTGGCGATGCGGTTGAGGTCCAATGAACGCTGGTCCCGGAGCTCTTTGTCGGTGTCCTCGGCGAAGCGGTTGGCCTGGGCTATCTTGGCCTGGTAGATGGCTTCCTTTTCCTGACGCTTGGCAGGGGAGAGGGCGTTCAGTTCGTCGCCCAGGGAATCGATCTCGCTGGTCATTTTCCTGAGTTCCTCCTCTTTCTCGTCCTGGGTGTTCAGGAGGGCCAGGGAGCAGTCCTTGTACTCTTTGCTGTTGTTGAGAGCTGTCTCGGTGTCAACATAGGCGATCCTGGGAGCCTTCACGTCCGCGCCCCAGGATTGGGCGGCGAAGGCGAGGGCGAGCGCCAAACAGACCAATTTTCCCGACATAGTTCTTTATTCTCCAGATTATTTAGTTTATTTTTGAATTATACCAAAAAATGAAGGAGGCTGGGAAATCCGTTTCAATGAGGGCGGGGAGAGGCGGTTTGTCTGACAGCAACCGGAAATGGCGCCGAATGGTTGTTTTTCTTGAAAACGAGACGCCTTTGGCAATACCGGTTCGTTTTGCTATAATCCATACTCGCATAAATTGGAGTAATCAATGGATCATGCAACTTTGCCAATCATAATCTTCATACTGCTTTTCTCAAGCTTCATCATCACCATGATCATTCTGACGAAGCGGGGGAAAGAAGTGTTTTTGCGCCCCATCAACGGTCTCAAGGTCATCGACGACGCCATAGGCCGGGCGGCGGAGGAGGACAGGCCCATCATGTTCAACCTGGGCTTCGACGACCTTTCCGTCAATCTTTTCTGCTCTCTGGCGGTCATGGGATACGTGGTGAGGAAAGCCGCGAAGCTTTCCATGCCGGTTTACGTGCCCCTGGCCCAGCCCCTGGCCTACGCCATGGCTGAGGAGTTCTGGAAGGACGGCTACGCCGCCATGGGCAAGGAGGGGATGTTCGCGGTGGAGGATTGCCTCAGGTACATGTCCTCCAACCAGTCCGCCCTGGGCGCCGGCATCGCCGGCTGGATCAAACGCGACCATGTGGGCGCCAACTTCATGTTCGGCACCTACGGGTTCGAATCCATGATGCTGGCGGAGGCCGGCCAGCAGGCCGGGGCCTTCCAGATCGCCTGCACGCCGAGCTTCTATCAGGTGCCCTTTTTCATGGTCTCCTGCGACTACACGGTCTTCGGAGAGGAATTCTACGCCGCGGGCGCCTACTTCAACCGGGATCCCGTGTTGACGGGCAGCCTGGTGGGCCAGGACTATTCCAAGCTGGTGCTTCTGCTGCTTATCGTCCTTGGAAGCCTCCTTCTGACGATCTTCCAGAAATACGATTACCTGCGGCTCCTTCTTCAGTGGTGACGAAATATGAGCAAACGAAATATTCTTAAAATAATCGCTTTCGTGGTGGGGCTGTATTTCTTCCTGGAATATATCCTGCCGGAAAAGGTCGGCGGAGAGTTCGACTCCTATGAGGTGAACTCCCCGGTCTGCGTGGAGAAGCAGGGAAAGAAGCTGCAGTTCTACGTGGGCAATTATTACAAGGGCCGCGGCAACATCGGGCGCATGGTCAAAACTGATTCCGGCTGGAAAAAGGATCCCAAGCCCGTTCTGCAGCGCTCGCTTTTCCTGCGCTTCGACCAGTACGGCCTGGCGGAGCCGGACTGCGCCATGACCCCCGGGGGCCTGACGCTCCTCTACATGGGGCAGAACGAAAAGGAGCCGGTGCTTTGCTTCGCCGAAAGCTCGGACGACGGCAAGACTTTCCAAAAGAAAGGGCCGGCGGTCTTTGCGACCAACGATCTTTTCAAGGTCTCCGAGAACAATCCCAACGGCTTTTTGCCTGACAAGATAAAGACCTTCGCCGCTGAATACGCCAACGGCCAATGGGAGGTCTTCCTCTTCACCATGACCTACAGAGTCTTCCGCGCCGCGGGCCCGGACCTCAAGCATCTGAGGCTGGAGGAGGAGCCGCTGGTGGGCGCCACGCTTACGGAAAAATCTCCCAACGCCTTCGACGTGGCGCTGGAGGGCGGGGCTCCCACGCTCTTCTACATCATGGACAGGGAGATCCTGAAATTTAAAAAGGACGCCTCCGGCCAGTGGACGCCGCTGACCTGGAAAGCCCCTGCCGGCAACGGCAGCAACGACACCATGTACGCCGGCGGCCGCTACAATTCCGCCGACGGGACCCTTTACCTCGGCACCCGGCAGACCCAGAAGGGCCGGCCCATCGATTCTCCCTTCGAGACGACGCTCTGCGCCGTCAAGCTGAGGGATCTTTCCGACGGCTCGCCCCTGGCCACCGAGATGACCTTCTATAAGAAAGTCGGGGCGCAGCCCAGGCCGACTTACCTTTCCTACGGCACCGAATGGGCGGGCAAATTCCTGACGGTGGTGGGCTCCTTCGCCATCTTCATCGCCATGATCAACCTGATGCTCTTCCACGGAAAGAAGATCTACCAGAGCGCCTTGAATTACAACGCGCCCCTTGGCGAGGAAAAGCTTCCCGGCGGCGGCGCGCCCATGAGGAACTTTTTGAAGAACGCCGGCTACAGCGCGGTCTTTCTGATCTTCCTGGCGGTGATGATCGTCTGCGCCCTGAAGGGCCAGACCGACGAGGCCGAGGGCACGGGCTGGAAGACCACCTTCGACTTTTTGTTCAACGCCATCCAGGCGCCCATGGGCAGCGCGGTCTTCTCCATGATCACTTTCTACATGATCAGCGCGGCCTACCGTTCCTTCAAGGTGAGAAGCCTGGAAGCGGGCTTTCTGATGGCGGCGGCCATCGTCTGCATGGTGGGGCAGATGCCCATCGGCGAACTTTTGGCCTCTTTGGTTCCCGAAAGCTGGAAGCTTCTGCAGCTGCCCTGGCTGTCCGGGAAACTTTTGAGCGTCCTCAACGCCGCGGCTTACCGCGCGGTGCTCATAGGCACGCTCATCGGCAGCGTGGCGATATCGCTGCGCATCTGGCTCGGACTCGATAACAGCGTATATTCATCGGTGGATTAATGATGGCTGAAGAAAACAAGAAACGCTCCCTTTGGGACAGGATCCAGTTCTGCGATCCCAGGATCCTCTACGCGCTTTTCGCGGTGGTGGTCATCGTTTTCGAGATGGTCCAGGTCAAGATGCCGGTGCCCAATCCCGTCTGGGTGGGCAAGCTTTACGAGAAAGTCGAGAGCCTTCCCCTGGACAAGGCGGTCCTCATCGACTGCGACTACGGCGCCGGCAACAGGGGCGAGTGCGAGGGCCAGTTCAAGGCTTTCATCCAGCACCTCTTCGCCCGCAACATTAAGTTCATGGTGGTCACCTGGACCACCAACGTGGAAGGCCAGAAACTGGGCCGCCAGGTGCTGGACGAGGTGGCCAAGAAAATGGGCAAAGTGGACGGCGAGGATTACGTCATGTTCCAGGCCATCGTGAACGCCGGCGGCGTGACGCTGCAGAGCCTGGCCAAGGACATCCACGGCTTCGTGGTGAAGGACATCAACGGCCGCGACCTGGGCGAGATCCCCATGATGAAGAATTTCAAAAGCATCAACGACGTTTCCCTGATCTACCGCGTGGCCTACTCCTGGGGCGGCATCCCCTGGATCGGCTTCGTGCAGTCCGTTTACGGAACGCCCCTGGCGGCGGGCTCCGCCGGCATCGAGAGCTCCACGGCCTATCCTTACCTGGATTCCGGCCAGCTCTGCGGCCTCCTGGCCGGGGCGGCGGGCGCGGCGGCTTACGAGAAAAGGATCATCGACGCCGGCATCACCGAGGAGACCGGCATCGGAACGAAGACCGTCAGCGTGCAGTCCTTCGCCACCCTCTTCGTGGTGGTGTCCATTTTGATAAGCAATTTCGCAATGTTCATGTCCAAGGCGCAGAGCCGCAGGGCGAACGTATAAAGGAGAAAAGATCATGCAGAAAACAAGCAAGATATTCTGGCTTTTGATCGCCGCGCTGGTGCTTATTCTGGCGGCCTGGGGCGAAGTGAAAGCCTTGCATTCTCCTGCCGTGACGGCCAGGATAGCCGACCTTGAGCTTCCCGGCCATTTCATCTACCGTCTGCAGACCTGGGTGGCGGCCCTTTCCTGCATCGCGGTCTATTCCTTCCTTTTCAAGGAGAACCCCTTCTACCGCTTCTTCGAGCACGCCCTGCTGGGCTGCGCCACGGGCTACAGCTGCGCCGTGGTCATGCGCCAGAACCTTTACAGCCAGTGGCTCGTTCCCATCAAGAAATCCATAGTGAACGTTATGGCGAGCAATTATACCCGCGAGGACATAGCCACCATCGCCTTGATCTTCGCCGGCGTAATAGGCCTTCTGTGGTATTTCCAGTACAGCAAAAAATATTTCTGGGTCAGCCGCATCGCCATGTGCATATCCTTGGGCGCCGGCGCGGGATTGGCCTTCAAGGACACCTTCAACCAGCTCATTCCCCAGATAACCGGCACCTTCAAGAACATCTGCCCCTCGGAATACGCCATGCCCGGCGCGCCCCTGATAGACCGCTTCTACGCGGGCTGCGAGAACGCCATCTTCGTCATCGGCACCGTCTCCGTCCTGATGTATTTCTTCTTCGCCTTCGGAAACAAGAACGCGATAGTCAAGGGCAGCTCCAAAATAGGCCGCTGGTACCTGATGATCGCCCTGGGGGCCTTCTTCGGCAACACTTTCATGTCCAGGCTTTCCGCCCTCATAGAGCGCGTGCACTTTTTGATGGCGGAGTGGCTTCTTTTGTCCCAGATGTAAGGAGACGCTCCGGCGGTTTCCGGCCCCCGGAAATTTGAGTTTGTCAATTTTTCCCGACTTTGGTATCATTTAATGTAATATCGGACAGAATCAGATAAGAGGCTTTTAGGAAAAGGCACGCGAGGAAAGATTATGATAGGACACAGCAACAACAGAATAGAAGTGGCCCAGGGCAACGGGACCGCCTATGTGAGAATATTCGGGCGGGGAACTTTCCAGGTCATGGCGGATTTCCGCAACTTTGTCCAGAAAAGCCTGGACAGCGGCCTGGCCGTCCTCATAGATCTTTCGGAATGCGAGACCCTGGACAGCTCTTTCATCGGGACCCTGGTGGCCCTGAGCATGAAGTCCAAGAAGAACGGCGAGTGCCTCATAAAGATCTTCAACGTTTCAGAGCATGTGAAAAACATCCTGACCACCCTGGGACTCATGGACATCCTGGACATCAGGGACGCCGCGCCCTTGGAGGACGGCGATTTTTCCACGCTGCAAAGCACCGTGCACGACAAGGTCGAGATAACCAACCTTATGCTCGACGCCCACCTTACCCTTTCGGAGATAAACGAACGCAACGCTTTGGAATTCAAGGACGTTGTGGAGTTTTTGCGCCATCAAAGCTAAGACGGGAGGTCCCCTGAGGTGTGGCAGCATCTTAAAGAAGCCGAGCCTATAGTCTGGCTCTTTTTTACAGCGGCGCTCCTGGCGCTGCTTTTCGCCCTATACGCCTTCGTAAAAGCCTGGCGCTATAAAAGGGCCGCCCGGGAAGCGGAGGCCCACGCCGACAGGACCCGCGAGTCACAGGAAAGCGTCATGGCGCTCTTCAACCACGTCTCCCAGACCGTCAGGTCCTATTTCCAGGACAGCAACATCAACAGCGGAGAACTGGTGGAGGCGCTGCTGAAGCACTTCACCGAGACCGCCAAAAAAAGTTTCCACTGCGGCTGCGCCTCATATTTCGCCTACGACAAGGAGCAGAACGAGATCAAGATGCTCAGGAGCTCCGGGCTTTTCCCCAGCTGTCTTGACATCAGCGAGGAGAAGCTCAAGCTGATCGCCGGCAACGAGGAGAAGACCGAGGAGTTTCTGAAGACCACGCCCTTTCCGCTGAACGTGACGCCCTTCGCCTCGGCGGTGGACCAGAAAAGGATCGTCAACTTCGGCTTCAAGGAATGCGAGGCCAAAGTCCGCTACAAGGTCTATGCGCTTTGGAGCATGCTCGTGGTGCCGGTGCGCTCCCGGGGCGAAGTTTCCGGCATCCTGGTTTTGGCCAACAAAAGAGGCAGAAGCCAGTTCAACCTGGAGGACGTGGAGCTTGCCAAGAGCATGGCGGAAGTGGTCAGCTGGACTCTCAATTATCTGGCCATGATCGCCGACATCCGGGAAAAAGCCGGCGTTGACTCCCAGCTGGAGACCGCCGCCAGCATCCAGAACCATCTTCTGCCCACCTCCCGGGCCGAGATGGGCTCGGTGGAAGCCGAGGCTCTCTACAAGACCGCCTACAGGGTGGGAGGCGATTACTTCGATTTCATCAGGGTGGACCAGGATCACCTGGGCATTCTGGTGGCGGACGTTTCCGGCAAAGGCATTCCCGCGGGCTTGGTGATGGCCTCCACACGGGCTCTTATGTCCGCGCTTTCCCAGAACGTCCTTTCGCCGGCCAAACTGCTGACGGATCTCAACACCCATCTTATCCAGCTAATTCCTGAGGGCATGTTCGTTACCGCCATCTACGCAATCATTGACGTGAAGAGCGCCGAGATGGTCTGCGCCAAGGCCGGGCACGAACCCTTCCTGGCGGCCTTCGGCGGTGAGGAAGTGAAAGTCTGCAACAGTTCCGGCATGGTGTTGGGCATATTGGACAGCGGCGTATTCGGCGAGTCCGTGGAGGATGTGAAATACCAGCTCTCGAAAGGGGACATGGTCCTCTTCTACACCGACGGCGTGGTGGAGGCTCTCAACAGGCGCAAGGAGGAGTTCAACCGCGACAGGCTGGCCCTGGCCCTCGACAACGCCAGGAACTACGGCCCCTTCGAGGCTCTGCAGTCCATTCAGGGAAGGCTCGCCAAATTTACCGACGGCGAGCCCCAGTATGACGACGTGACGCTGGTGGCCGTCAAGATAAAATGATCTTTCAGATCTCCCGGAAGCCTTTGAACTGCAGGGCTTCCAGAAGATGCTTTTCCTCCAGTTTCTCCCTGCCCTCCAGATCCGCGATCGTTCTGGCCACCCTCAGTATCCTCGTGTAGGTCCTGGCGGAGAGCGCCAGCTTGGTCACGGCCGCGCGCAGAAGTTTCTCCGCTCCTTCGGTCATGGGGCAGAAGCGCCGGGCCGCGGCGCTGCTTATCTGCGAGTTGCTGTGCCAGGGAGTTTTCTTATAGCGCTCCCACTGGATCATCCTGGCCCTAAGACAGCGCGCCCTTATTTTTTCCGAGCTTTCCGGCGCCGTTTCGGAAGTCAGTTCGTCGTAGTCCACGAAAGGCATCTCCACGTGCATGTCGATGCGGTCCAGCAGAGGGCCGCTGATGCGGGAGCGGTAGTTTTCCACCACCCTGGAAGGGCAGACGCATTTTTTCCTGGGATGCCCCAGGTATCCGCAGGGACAGGGATTCATGGCCGCCGCCAGCATGAAGGAGGCGGGGAACCTCACGGTGCCGGAGACTCTGGTGATGCAGACGAAGCCGTCCTCCAGGGGCTGGCGCAGCGCCTCCAGGGCGGGGCGGGCGAACTCCGGCAGCTCGTCCAGGAAAAGCACGCCGTTGTGAGCCAGCGAGACTTCCCCGGGCTCTATCTGGGTTCCGCCGCCTATGAGCCCGGAGATGGAAACGGAATGGTGCGGCGAACGGAAGGGGCGCTGGGCGATGAGCTTCAGATCCCGGGGCACCGCGCCCTTGGCGGATCTTATCTGCACGCTTTCCACGATCTCCCTTTCGTTCATGGGCGGCAGAAGCGTTGGCAGCCTGCGGGCCAGCATGGTCTTCCCGGAACCCGGCGGCCCGTACAAGAGAAGATTGTGGGAGCCGGCGGCGGCGATCTCCGCGGCCCTGCGGGCGGCCAGCTGTCCCCGGATCTCCGAAAAGTCGCAGCCGTAATCAGGGAGATCCCGGAACAGCGTCTGCCGGTCCAGCGTTACGCAAGGGCTTGTTTCCGGCTCGGCGTAGGCCTGCAGCGCCTCGCTGAAATCAGACGCGGCTATAACGTTCAGGCCTCCTATCAGCGCGGCCTCCCTGGCGTTGGCCGCCGGCACCAGGAGATACTTGAAGCCCAGGGCGCGGGCGGCGGCGGCGCAGCTGATGACGTTCCTCACCGGCCTCAGGGAGCCGTCCAGGGCCAGTTCCCCGATGGCGGCGATCTTCTTTTGGGAATAGCCGGCTTCCGCCCCTTCTTTTCTGGCGGCCCACTCGGCCAGCGTAAGCGCGATGGGAAGATCGAAGGCCGGGCCGTGTTTTTTCAGATCTGCGGGCGCCAGGCTTATGACCGTCTGGCCCTTGGGGTATCCGATCTTCGCGTGATAAAGGGCGCTGCGGACTCTTTCCCGGCTTTCCCTTATGGCGGTGTCCGGAAGGCCTATGATGGTGGTGGACTGGCGGTCGTCCTCCAGCTCGGTTCCGTACTCTCCGCTTTTTCTTTCGAAGACGTTCACTTCGATGGTGACGAGCCGGGCCTGGGCGCCCCAGGAGGCGAAGGAATAAGCTTTGGCTAACATGGAGGCTCCTTTTGGTTTTAAGGATGAATTCGCGTTAAATTGTAAGGCCGGAAGGACAAAAAAGGAAGCGTTTGCCTTTTTGCCACAGGATTCGCTAGTTTTCAAGCAGACGCATTGACACCCTTTTCGGTAAATAGTAAAATCAAAAAACAATGTAATTTGTGTCAATAAGGAGAAACTATGCCCTACAAAGCCCAGATCAAAGAGCTGCAGGTCAGCATGCAGAAAGCCTTAGACCACCTTTCCTATCAGTTCAAGGAGATCAGAACGGGAAAGGCTTCCCCCGGTATCGTGGAAGACATAAAGGTCGATTATTACGGCGTCGCCACGCCCATCAAAAGCTTGGCCAACCTCACCGTGCCGGATCCCAGGACCATTAAGATCGAGCCCTTCGACGTCAACTGCGTCCAGCCCATCTGCCGCGCCATCCAGGCTTCCCCGGTCGGCATCACGCCGGTGGACGACGGCCGCGTCATCAGGCTCCCCATGCCAGAGCTGACGGAGGAGCGCCGCAGAGACCTCACGAAGCTTACGAAAAAGTACAGCGAGGACACCAAGGTCAACATCCGCAACCTGCGCCGCGACTGCATCGAAAAGATCAAAAAGATGGAAAAGGACAAGATCCTGACCGAAGACCAGCGCAAGCAGGGAGAAAAGAGCGTTCAGACCGAGACCGACAACTTCATCAAGAAAGTTGACGAGCTGGTCAAAGTAAAAGACAACGAGATCATGACTCTATAATTTTTTAAGGAGAATATTATGGCATTCACAGTTGGTATCGCGCCCCGCCAGGGCGGCGGCTACGTCGTAAGCCCCGAAGGGCGTCTTGACAGCGTAACGGCTCCCGAATTTGAAAAAGCCGTGGACAAGCTTTTGCAGGAAAACGTCAAGACCGTAATCCTCAACATGAAGGAAGTGGACTTCCTCTCCAGCGCCGGCATCCGGGTGATCTTCAAGCTGCAGAAAGGCGTTCTGCAGAACCGCGGAGTGGTGGTGGTCTCCAAGCCCCAGCCCCAGGTGGCCAGGGTGCTGGAGATCGTCAGGGCCATGCCCAAGGAGCAGATCTTCGAAGACATGGAGGAGGCTGACAAATATCTGGCGGCGATCCAGGAAAAGGAAATGGCCAAAGTGCAGGCCCCCAAGGACAGCTTCGACGTTTCCGGCGCCAAGATCAAGATCGACGTCACCCCCAGGAAAGAGGGCGGCGTGGTCATAACTCCCTTCGGACGCCTTGACAGCGTGACCGCTCCGGACCTCGAGAGAGTGGTGGATCAGGTTCTGTCCCAGAACATCTGCATCGTCATCCTGAACATGGAAGCGGTGGATTTCCTTTCCAGCGCCGGCATCCGTGTGATCTTCAAGCTGCAGAAGGGCGTTTTGAAAGCCAAGGGCGTGATGGTGGCCTCCCGCCTCCAGCCCCAGGTCTCCAAAGTCTTGGAGATCGTGAAGGCGCTTCCCCAGGAAAAGATCTTCCAGGACGAGGAAGCTGCGGACAAATACCTGGCCATGCTCCAGAAGAAAGAGCTGGAGAAACTGGCCGGCCGCGCCATGGACAAGATGACCGAGGCTCCGGAAGTTTCCGAGAACGAAAACCTCAGGATCACCGTCGCCACCCGCGAGCCCAGGGGCTACACTGTTTCGCTGTCCGGACGTCTTGACAGCATCACTTCCCCCGACTTCGAGAAAGCGGTGGACACCATCCTTTCCGCCGACGCCAAGATCATCATCCTTAATCTGGCGGATCTTGAGTTCCTTTCCAGCGCCGGCATCCGTGTGATCTTCAAGCTGCAGAAAGGCGTGCTTCAGAAGAAGGGCGTGGTGGTCATTAGCAAGCCTCAGCCCCAGGTCTCCAAGGTCATCGAGATCATCAGGGCCCTGCCCAAGGAGCAGGTCTTCGCGAGCGACGAGGAAGCTGACCGCTATCTGGCCATGATCCAGCGCGGTGAAGCGCAGGATTGATCTGTTTCGTAAAACCAGAGCGATTCTTTATGAACAATTACGGGTTTGCTCGAGTGGCGGCGGCCGTTCCGCCGCTGGCGTTGGCTGACTGCGCGAAAAACGCGGAATACCATCTGCGCTGCGCGGCGGACGCCGCCGGCCTCGGAGTCCAGCTCCTGGTGTTTCCGGAACTGTCGCTGACCGGCGCCACCTGCCAGGATCTTTTCACTCAGCCGAAGCTGGCCAAAGGCGCGCTCCTCGCTTTGAATAGTTTCGCGTCGTCCTCGGTTGGAAAGGGGACAGTCAGCCTTCTGGGTCTGCCGCTAAACATAGGCGGCAGCCTTTACTCCGCCGCCTGCGCCGTGCAAAAAGGCGTCGTTTTGGGCGTCGTTTTGAACACCATGCCGAAGGAGGCGTGCTTTGCGAGGCCGAAGCCGGGACTCAAAGGAAATATCGCGCTTTGCGGCCAGACAGTCCCTTACGGCACCGATCTGGTCTTCCGATCCGGCGAATTTTCCTTCGCCGTCGCTTTCCTTTCCCAGCTGACGGATCCCGCCCAGGAAATAGCGAGGAGAGCGGGGAAGTGCGAGATACTGGCGGTCCTCGGCGCCATGCCGGAACTGGCGGGTGATTTTGAGGCTTTCCAAAACTCCCTTTGCGCCCAGTCCCGTCTCTTCCGCAGATCCATAGTTTTCGCTTCCTCCGGCCTGGGGGAATCCTCCACGGACAATTGTTTCGCCGGCCGCGCTTTCATAACGGAAGGCAAAAGGCTTTTGGCGCGCCGGGAGCAGTTCGGCTTGGAAGACACACTCGTCAGGGCGGACGTGGACTGCGAATTTTTGCTTCGCGAGCGCCCCTGCGAGGAGACTTCCCCGGAAGACGTCGTGCCCTTCGAAGGAGGATCGGATTTCGACCCCGCCCCCTGCTTTTCGCCTTCGCCCTTCGTGCCGGAGGATCCCACCGCCAGGGCGGAGCGCTGCAAAGAGGTCTTCGAGATCCAGAGCCTGGGCCTTTTGAGGCGCCTGCGTCAGACCGGCTCCAGGAGCGCGGTGCTGGGCGTTTCCGGAGGCTTGGATTCCACCCTGGCGCTTTTCGTCATCAGACGCGCCTTTGAACTGGGCGGGCTTGAT
>JAFZID010000155.1 GCA_017554565.1 bacterium | reverse complement strand
GGCGGCGGCACCTTCGATATCTCCATTCTGGAAATCAGCGACGGCGTCTTCGAAGTGAAATCCACCAACGGCGACACCCACCTGGGCGGCGACAACTTCGACCAGGTCATCATCGACTACATCGCCGACGAATTCAAGAAAGAGAACGGCATCGAACTGAGAAGCGACAAGATGGCCCTGCAGCGCCTGAAAGAGGCCGCTGAGAAAGCCAAATGCGAACTTTCTTCCTCCATGAGCACCGACATCAGCCTGCCCTTCATCACGGCCGGCCAGGACGGCCCCAAGCATCTGCAGATGACTTTGACGAGAGCCAAGCTCGAGCAGCTCTGCGCCGACCTGATCGCCAGGACGGAAGGCCCCTGCAGGAACGCTCTGAAAGACGCGGGCGTCAAAGCCAGCGACATCGACGAAGTGATCCTGGTGGGCGGCATGACCCGTATGCCGGCTGTTCAGGAAAAGGTCAAAGCCATCTTCGGCAAAGAGCCCCACAAGGGCGTGAACCCCGACGAAGTCGTGGCCACCGGCGCCGCCATTCAGGGCGCTGTCTTGGCCGGCGACGTGAAAGACGTGCTGCTGCTTGACGTCACCCCGCTTTCCCTGGGCATCGAAACTTTGGGCGGCGTGATGACGAGACTGATAGAAAGGAACACCACCATACCTTGCAAGAAGAGCCAGATCTTCTCCACCGCCGCGGACGACCAGCCGGCCGTCTCCATCGTGGTCCTGCAGGGCGAAAGGGAAATGGCCGCGGACAACAGAGTCCTGGGCAAGTTCGACCTGGTGGGCATTCCTCCCGCGCCCCGCGGCGTCCCGCAGATCGAAGTGACCTTCGACATCGACGCCAACGGCATCGTGCACGTCTCCGCCAAGGACAAAGGCACCGGCAAGGAACAGAAGATCAAGATCGCCGTCTCCAGCGGCCTCTCCGACGAGGAGATCGACCGCATGGTCAAAGACGCGGAAGCCAACGCCAGCGAAGACAAGAAGCGCCGCGAGCTCATCGATCTCAAGAACCAGGCCGACAACTTCGTCTATCAGACTGAAAAGACCCTGAAGGAGAACGGCGACAAGATCGACAGCGCTTCCAAGGAAGCCATTGAGAAAGCCGTGGAAGAACTGAAGAGCGTCAAGGACGGCGAGGACGCCGAAGCCATCAAAGCCAAGATGGAAGCTCTGCAGCAGGCCAGCCACAAGCTGGCGGAAGCCATGTACAAGGAGAGCCAGGGCGCGACCGCCGAGGCTCAGCCCGAGCCGGAAAACAACGGCGGCGCCGATCCCAAGAAGGGCGGCGACGACGTGGTGGACGCCGACTTTGAAGAAGTGAAATAACATTTAAAACAAATAAAAACTTAAGGAGTTTTATTATGAAGAAAATTAAACCTTTGAGCGATCACGTCCTGGTCCAGCGCGTGGAATCTCTGTCCCAGAAAGGCGGGATCTTCATCCCGGAATCAGCCAAGGAAAAACCCCAGGAAGCGAAAGTCATCGCGGTGGGCCCCGGCAAGCTTGACGAAGGCAAGAGGATCCCCCTGGAAGTCAAAGTCGGCGATCACGTTCTCATCACCAAATACGGCGGCACCGAGATCACCTACGAAGACGAGAAATACATCATCCTCCGCGAAGAAGACATCATCGCGGTCATCGACTAACCTGAAGATCAAATTAAGGAGAAATATATTATGGCAAAGCAGCTTCAATTCGACGAAAACGCCCGCCGTTCCATACTGAAAGGCGTTGAGACTTTAAGCAAAGCCGTGAAGATCACCCTGGGCCCCAAGGGCCGCAACGTGATCCTCGACAAAAAGTTCGGCTCTCCCACCATCACCAAGGACGGCGTTTCCGTGGCCAAGGAGATCGAGCTTGAGGACAAGTTCGAAAACATGGGCGCCCAGATGGTCAGGGAAGTCGCCAGCAAGACCAGCGACGTGGCCGGCGACGGCACCACCACCGCCACCGTTCTGGCGGAAGCCATCTACAAGAAAGGCCTGAAATACGTGGCCGCCGGCGCCAACGCCATCAGCGTGAAGCGCGGCATCGACAAAGCGGTCGCCGCCATCGTGGACGAGCTGAGATCCTTCTCCAAGCCCGTTGACAAGGAGAAAGAGATCCAGCAGGTCGCGACCATTTCCGCCAACGGCGACGGCGAGATCGGCAAGACCATCGCGGACGCCATGCAGAAAGTCGGCAAAGACGGCACCATCACCGTGGAGGAAGCCAAGGGCATCGAGACCACCCTGGACGTGGTGGAAGGCATGCAGTTCGACAAGGGCTATCTCTCACCGTATTTCATCACCAATCCTGATGAGATGGAGTGCGTCCTGGAGAACCCCTACGTTCTCATCTATGAAAAGAAGATCAGCGCCATGAACGACCTGCTGCCCATCCTGCAGAAGATCGTCCAGACCGGCAAGCCCTTCCTGGTCATCGCCGAGGACATCGAAGGCGAAGCTCTGGCCACCCTGACCTTGAACAAACTCCGCGGCACCTTCACCTGCTGCGCCGTCAAGGCCCCGGGCTTCGGCGATCGCCGCAAAGCCATGATGGCCGACATCGCGGCATTGACCGGCGGCACCTTCGTTTCCGAGGACCTCGGCCTGAAACTGGAAAATCTGGAGCTGGAAGCTCTGGGCAAAGCCGGCCGCATCGTCATCGACAAGGACAACACCACCATCATCGAAGGCAAAGGCAAAGGCTCCGACATCAAAGCCAGGGTCGAGCAGATCAGGGCTGAGATCGAGAAATCCACCAGCGACTACGACAAGGAGAAACTCCAGGAACGCCTGGCCAAGCTCTCTGGCGGCGTCGCGGTCATCAAGGTCGGCGCTGCCACCGAGACCGAGATGAAGGAAAAGAAAGCCAGAGTGGAAGACGCTCTGCACGCCACCAGGGCGGCCGTGGAAGAAGGCATCGTGCCCGGCGGCGGCGTGGCCCTGCTGAAGACCCTGCCCGCTCTGGAGGCCCTGAAAGTCAAGGGCGACGAGAAACTGGGCGTGGACATCGTCAAGGAAGCCATCGAAGCCCCGGCCCGCACGCTCTGCGAGAACGCCGGCGTGGAAGGCTCCGTGGTGGTCGCCAAGATCAAGAATGGCGAAGCCGCCGGCTACAACGTGGCCACCGACAAGTTCGAGGATCTCGTGGCCGCGGGCGTCATCGACCCCACCAAGGTCACCCGTTCCGCCCTGCAGAACGCGGCCTCCGTTTCCGGCCTGCTTCTGACCACGGAATGCATGATCACCGAACTGCCCGAAAAAGAGCCTGCGGTTCCCAATCCGGGCATGGGCGGCATGGGCGGCATGATGTAAGCCTGCCCTGAGGCTCCCTTAAAAAAAGCGCGGCGCTCCCGCGCTTTTTTTAATGGGGCGCGGGAGGCCGCGAAGGCCTTCCCGGGGGATTTTTTCCCCCGGGCGAAGTTAAAAGGGGAAAATGATATAATCATTAGATAAATTAAATAACTTACAGTTTTTCCAAATAAAGGAGAACATTATGTGTTACGAGGAATATTACGAAGACGAAACGGAAAGCGGCGAGAACGCCGCCGCTGAAAGCGCCGCGGAAGCGAAGCCCGGCGACGCGAAGCAGGACTTCCGCAGAAGGCCGCTTTCGCCCAAAGCCATGAAGCGCCGTCTCCGCATTTTGGAAAAAGAGCTGCAGGAAGATAACAGGAAACTTGCGGAAGCGCAGGAGCTGGCTAAGGAAGCGGAGGCGCTGAAGAGCAAGGTCTCGGAACTGGAAGAAAAGGTCGCCGAGCTGACCAGCCAGCGGCAGTACGACCTGGCCGAGGCGGACAATTACAAAAAGCGCGCCCTGAGGGAGCGCAGCGAACTTTTGCGCTACAACGGGGAAAAGGTCCTGCGGGATCTCCTGGAAGTGGCGGATAATTTTGAAAGAGCCGTTTCCCATGCGGAAAGCGCCAGCAAGGAAAGCCTGCTGGAAGGGCTTGTGATGATAAAAAACGGGCTTGCGAAGCTTCTGGAAAAGAACGAAGTGAAGATAATGAACTGCGAAGGCGAGAAATTCGACCCCAACGTTCACGAGGCCCTGACCATGTGCCCCGCCCCGGGCAAGGAAGACGGCACGGTCCTGGCGGTCAACCAGCAGGGCTATTTTTTCAAGGATCACCTTCTGCGCCCGGCCAAGGTCGTGGTGGTGAAGAATCCCGAGGAAAGCGCCCCGGCCGCCGGGGAAACGAAGGGAGAATGATAAATGAACGACGAATATTACAAACTGCTTGAAGTTGACAAGAACGCCTCCCAGGAGGAAATAAAGAAGGCTTATCGCAAGATGGCCCTCAAATACCATCCCGACCGCAACCCCGGCGACAAGAACGCCGAGGAGATGTTCAAGAAAGTCTCCGAAGCCTACGAAGTTTTGAGCGATCCCCAGAAGCGCCAGCAGTACGACCAGTTCGGGAAAGAAGGCATGAACAGTTCCTTCGGGCCCGGCGGCTTCCAGTGGTCCAACTTCTCCCACAGCCAGGACGCGGACTTCGCCGATATTTTCGGCGGCCTGGGAAGCCTTTTCGGAAACATCTTCGGCGCTCAGCAGGGCGGCAGGGACCACGGCACCAACCTCAGGGTCATGGTGGAGATAGGCTTCATGGAAGCCGTCAACGGCGTGGAGAAGACCATTTCCATCACCAAGCCCGAGACCTGCCCGAAATGCAAGGGCACCGGCTGCGAGCCGGGCTCCAAGCTCACGGACTGCCCGAAGTGCAAAGGCAAGGGAAGATTCAGGGTGCAGAGTTTCTTCGGCGTCATCGAGCAGCCCTGCCCCAACTGCGGCGGCAGCGGCAAAGTGGCCGAGAAAGCCTGTAGCGACTGCCGGGGCGAAGGCAGAATCAAGCAGAGCAAGAAACTCAGCATCAAGATACCGCCCGGCGTGGACAACGGCGCCAGGCTAAGAGTGAGCGGGGAAGGGGAGGCCGGACTGAAGGGCGCCCCCAGCGGAGATCTTTTCGTTGACATCCGCGTCAAGCCCCACGAGCTTTTCCAGAGGGAGGACAACGACGTGGTCTGCAACGTCCCCATTTCCTTCCCCCAGGCGGCGCTGGGCTGCGAACTGGAAGTGCCCACGGTCCAGGGGCAGATGAAGCTGACGGTGCCCGCCGGCACCCAGAGCGGACGCCTCTTCAGGCTGAAGGGCAAAGGCATCAAGGACCTCAGGGGCTACGTGGGCGACCACTACGTCAAGATATTGGTGGAGACTCCCACGCATTTGAGCAAAGACCAGAAGGACCTTCTGGTGAAGTTCGCGGAGAGCTGCGGCCAGAAAGTCCATCCCGCCGCCGACGATTTCTTAAGCAAAGTTAAAAAATTTCTAGGCAAAAAATAAGTTTTCATGTCCTTCATCAGACTTTTGGTCTCAGAGATCCCCGAACCGGGACGATCGCTCGAACTGACGCCCGACCAGGCCCACCATCTTTTCAGGGTGCGCCGCAAGGGCGGGGGCGATCTTGTGATCCTCCAGACGCCGCAGGGCCGCAGGGCCCTGGCGGAGATCGTGGGGGACGGATCGGAGGATCCCCTGGTGGTCTGCAGGGAACTGATGCAAGACGTGAAAAGCGTTCTGCCCATAGAACTCTACCCGGCGCTGCTGCCTGATAGCGCCTTCGCTTTTTTATTGCAGAAGAGCACGGAAGTGGGCGTTAAAAAGATAACGCCGGTCATTACGGAGTTCACCGTGGCCAAAGTCGGGGACCTTGCGAAAAAACTCTCCCGCTGGCAGAAGATCTGCGACGAGGCGGCCTGCCAGTGCGGCGGAGTGCCGGCCTTGGTGGAGGAGCCCTTGCGCTTCGGGGAAGTTTTGGAAAAAGTTGAATGCGGCCTCAAGGTCCTGGCGGACGGCTCCGGTATTTTTCTCAGAGACCTTGAAGGCGAGGTCAGCGGCGCGGCGCTCATGATTGGTCCGGAGGGCGGGCATTCCGCCAGGGAAATGAGCATGGCCATGGAGGCCGGCTGGCGGAAAGTCGCTTTCCATCCCTTCATAATGAGGGCCGAGACCGCGGCGCCCGTCTGCGCG
>JAFZID010000154.1 GCA_017554565.1 bacterium | reverse complement strand
GATCGTGTCGTCCGCCATGTGGATCATTTTCACGAGCCTCGGCTTCATCCTGACGCCGCGGTTGGCGATGGTGCCGATGGCGGAGGCCATCTGCAGCGCGGTGACGGAGATCTCCTGACCCATGGGGACGGACTGGATGGTGTAGCCGGACCATTTCTCGACTGGCTTCAGGCTGCCGGCGGATTCGCCTTCCATGATCTGCAGATCGCTCTTGGAACCGAAGCCGAAAGCTCTCAGGCCTTCGTAGAGTTTTTTCTTGCCCAGCATCTCGGAGACCTGGCCGATGCCGATGTTGGAGGAATATTTGATGACTTCCTTGAAGGTCACGGTCCCCAGCTTGTGGTCGTCGTGCATCTTCCTGCCGTGCTCGGTTATCCAGAGGCCGTTCTTGCAGTCGATGAGGGAGGAGAGGTTCACCACGCCCTCGGTGAGCGCCAGGGAGCCGGAGATGGGCTTCATGATGGAGCCGGGCTCGAAGGGGTCGCTCAGTAAAATGTTGTTGAAGATGCCTTCCTTGTATTCGCTGCGCTGATTGGGATCGAAGAAGGGCCAGCTCGCCATGGCCAGTATGTCGCCGGTGGAAGGATCGAGCATGATGATGCCGGCCCGGGCGGGAGTGTATTCCTCAGCGGCCTTGGCCAGTTCTTCCTGGGCGATCTGCTGAAGCTTCTCGTCGATGGTCAGGAAAATGTTCTGGCCGTCCATTGGGTCCAGTATGAGATCGACGTTTTTCAGATCGAAGAAGCGGCGCTGGCGGCTGTCCCTCAGGAAAGTGTTCCAGCCGTCGATGCCCGCCAGATAATGCTCGGCGCCTTTCTCCACGCCGAAGGCGCCCCTGCCTTCGTTGTCGCAGAAGCCTATCTGCACGCCGAAGAGCTCTTTTTTGGGATAGACGCGTTTTTCTTCATATTTGACATAGACGCCGGGCAGCTTTTTCTGGGAGGTCAGCGTCCTGATCTTGTGGCTTTCGGTGTCCATCAGCCCTTTGGCGATGACATTATAGCGGTTGGAGGCGGTCAGGTGCGACTGTATCTCGCTTTCGCTCATCTCCAGGATCTCGGAAAGAAGCCTGGCTTCCTTCAAGGGGTCCTTGACCACGCCGGGGTCGCACCAGAGGGTGGGGGAGGTGGTGGAAAGCGCCAGGATGGAGCCGTGGCGGTCGCAGATCTGGCCTCTTTTGGCTTCCACTTTCACCGTGGTCCTGAGCTGGTCGAGCTTGCGGGCGTTGTGCCCCTCCTGGTCGGTCATCTGAAGATAATACATCCGCCCCAGAAGCGCCACCAGCGCCAGCGTCATCGCTGTCATTAAGATATGTATTTTTTTCATTTTGCTTTTCGCGCTTTTTTAATTTTTGTCAACGCTTAGCCGACTCGCCGAGGGCTTCGCCGCTGGCCAGCTTTTGCTCTTCACTTCTTTCCTGGTCTATGCCGCTGGGTTTCTGCAGATTCACGATGCGGTTCAGCTTTGTTTTGCGCAGATGGATGCCCGCTTCCTGCAACGCTTTTTCCACGTATTCAACGGCCCTGACTTTCTCCAGCTCCGACTTTGTGAAGTCCCGGTCCCTCTTGAGGGAAACGATCTCGTATTCCAGATTGGCGATCCTGAACTGGACATCCACTTTCTTTTTGCTCATGTTGATGAGGCCGAGGCAGAAGACCACCACCAGTATCAAAAGGGCGCAGAAGATTGCGCAGAGCTTGGAGGTCAGGCTCGGTCCTTCGGGCTTTTTCGCGTTTTGTTTACTGTAGATCACTCTGGGCATCGTTTTCTCCTTGGCCGGAAGTTTTCTCGAAAACTCTTAAAAGGGCGCTGCGGGACCTGGGGTTCTCAGCGATCTCCTTTTCTCCGGGAGTCAGTGGTTTTTTGGTTATGATCGTTCCTTTCCCTTCCTTCTTGAAATTCCGGAAAAGGTTTTTGACTATCCTGTCCTCCCCGGAATGGAAGCTTATGACCACCAGGCGTCCGCCCGGCGCCAGAAGAGCCTCCGCTCCCTGAAGCCCCTCTTCCAGGGACTTGAGCTCGTGGTTCACGGCTATGCGCAGGGCCTGGAAGACTCTGGTGGCGGGATGCACCTTTGAGCGCCGGAATCCGAAGCGGTAATAGACGCCGGAGACCAGCGAGGCCAGCTCCTCCGAACTCGCGAAGGGGCGGGTCTTCCTCTTGGCCGCGATTGCGCGGGCGATGGGCCTGGAAAATCTTTCGTCGCCGAAATTGAAGAAAATGTCGGCCAGCTCGTTTTCCGGGCAGGTGTTCAAAAGATCTGAAGCCTTCAGGAGTTCGTTGCGGTCGAGGCGCATGTCCAGGGGGCAGTCTCTTTCAAAGCCGAAGCCTCTCTCGGGATCGTCCAGCTGTTTGGAAGAGACGCCGCAGTCGCAGAGAATGGCGTTGAAGTCTTTGAGACCCAGTTCGGCGCAAACATCCCTCACTTTGGCGTAGTCGGAATGCCGCAGGAGAAAATCGCCGCCGACGGCTTTGAGACGCTCGTAGGCCAGAGGCAGAGTTTCCGTGTCGCGGTCAAGCCCGAGAAGAAAACCCGAAGGAGCGATAGCTTTCAAAATGGCTGCGGAGTGACCCGCCAATCCGACCGTCATGTCCAGGCAGCGCTGGCCGCTTTCAAGCCGCATGTAAGAGCAAACTTCCGAAAGCATGACGGGGATGTGTTCCATTTTTTACCTCGGTTCTTTTCTGCTTTCTGCGATTTCCTGCATGTTCTTTCCGAGATCGGCGATGTTGGCGGCAAATTCCGCCGCGTAAGCTTCGCTGTTCCAGATCTCCATATAAGAGGAGACGCCCGCGACAACGATCTCTCCTGTCAGCCCGGCCCAGTCTCTCAGATTCTTGGGAATCGTGAGCCTGGAATGGGAGTCCATCTCGAGTTTGCTGCCGCCCAGCAAAGCGCGCTTCATTTCCTCGGTCCTGGCGTCGTAAGGGTCAAGCTCCTCGAGCATGTTGAGGCTCTTGGAGAAGTCCTCCCAGTCGTAGAGACGCAAAAATCTCTTTCGGCCGTAGGTGACGAAAAAGACCTTCGCGTCGTTCACGCGGCAGAATGCCGGAACGGCTATGCGTCCTTTCGCGTCAACCTTCAAAGAGGCGGTTCCTATGTACCTTTCTTTAGCCATTGGTTAATTGATTTGGGAAATGGTTTGAACACACACAATCCGTTAAAAAACACACTCCGATTTTTTGTTCGGACTAATTATATCCCACTTTGGCCCACAAAGTCAAGCCCCCCTCCCTGGTCACCCCTCAGGCCGGAGCCTAATATTAAAATAAAATACTTGAAATAAATATTTTATGAGGTTAAATAAAAGTGGGAGGAAAGGAGCGCGTCAAGGGCTCGTGAAGGCAAAAATCAAGACTTCGACATGTGGATAAGTTGTGGGTAAAGATGTTTTTTTCAAAAATGTGGGATTAAGTGGGAG
>JAFZID010000153.1 GCA_017554565.1 bacterium | reverse complement strand
CTATAGCCGCGCCGTAAGCGGCTCCGCTCTTCGTATCTTTTAAATATACAACGGTTATAACTATTCCGATGATCAGAATAATTATCAGGACGATCATCGCGAATAACCACATCGAATAGTGCATGGACAAGTCGCTCAGTTTGTTCTGAAGCAACTTTATCTCATCCACCAATTTCGCATTGGCTTCTTCGTTTACATTGGATTTCTTAACGATATCCTCAAAAAAGGCCGAAGCCTTTTTTGAGAAATCGTTTTTATACCTATGTTCGTATTCCTTGACAGGATCAAGAATCTCGTCATAATTGAATTTTTGCATTCAATATCATTCTTTTTCAGATTCAAAAAAACGTTTTTTAGAGCCTTCGATAACCTCGATAGACGCTGTAAACGGTATTCTTGTCGTAAAACCGCTTCTTGCCGCCACTATCTGCTGCACCGGCCAGACAAAGAGCTCCCTGTTCCATGTTAACACGGTTTCGTTGTATAACGTTCTAGCCGACCTGACATCTTCATACAAAGAACGATCCTGTCTCATCGCTTCCGCTATCAAAGCATGTGATTTAAGCTCCGGATAAGCCTCTATGCGAGGCATAAGAGACATGTATGCGTGATTAAAAAGCTCTTGGTTGGCATTTATCTGCTCGCCTGTGGTTCCGCGTGTCGCTCCGCTTCTATAAGCGGCAACCGCTAACATAACCTTTGTATCGAGCTCTATAGATTTTTTAACCAGATCCGCCACGTCCGATAAAACGTGAAAACGCTCATCCTGATAATTTCCAACTTCGGAAGCGGCGTTTTGAACCTCTTGTTCAAGCCTCATAAAGTAATTCTTGGCATGAAGCTTGGATATCGTGTAAGCAATACCAGGTATAAAGGCACAAAGCAGAAGCACCACAACAGCTATCTCGCTAATATCTTTTTTACATGCCAGAATAATTAAAATGGCAATCACGAATCCAATTGCCCAAACAAAAATCTCGAACAATACCGAAAAGAAATCAATAGTAACAGGTATTCTTTTATCAATTACCCTTACCTCTCTGCCTTCGTCATTGAACGGGCCCTTCGTCTCGTCTAAAATGTTTCCCATAGTTTAACTCCTTATTTTTATTTGTTGTTTCAGAAAATACGGCAAAAAGCAAAATAAAAGAACAATCCGACATACAAGAGCAAAAATAACAATCCCAGCGGCCATAAAAGAACCATTATAGATCCCATTATCCATGCAAAATTATCATGATTAGCCCGAAAGTCTTCACTAAACACCATAAGCCCCAAATAAGCGCCGACATACAAAACCAGCGACACTATGAATCCAAGATAGTATGAGCCTACGATAAAACGAGCAATTTTGCGAAAAGGGTTTTCGTTTTCCCATTCCACATCATGCAAATGAGCATTATCCCTGCTAATTTCTATCCTATTGTTATTATTTTTATGTTGTCCTCTATATTTCATCTTTCACATCGAGCAATTGCATATTAAAATAAAAAAACACGCCAATTTCATCAATTTTCAAGAAAGCCCCATTTCAACATTTTCTTTTAAATAATTATAGCAAAAAGCTTTATAAAAATGTCAACTTTTAACGACGACAGGACCGCTCTCTATTCAGACGCTTTTTTATACCACTCCGAGGCTTTATTAAGATCGCGCCGGACACCTATGCCTTTTTCGTAGCAATTGCCCAGCTTTTTTTGAGCGTCTTTATTGCCTTGCTCGGCCGCTTTTTGATACAACTCAAATGCTTTAACATGATCTTTAAAAACACCTTTGCCATTTTCATAGCAAAGGCCTAAATAATATTGTCCCCTCGCATCGTTCTGATCAACCGCCTTGCGATATAATTCTACCGCTTTCGTATAATCCTGCGGAACTCCCTTGCCATAATAATAGCAACTGCCTAAGTTAGTCATAGCATATGCATTACCCTGATTGGCTGCTTTTTGATACCACTCAGCAGCTTTAGCATAATCCTTCGGAACGCCTTTACCGCATTCATAACACCAACCTAAATTGTTCTGAGCCCATGCCTCCCCTTGACTAACAGCTTTTTGATACAACTCTACTGCTTTGGCATAATCCTGCGGGACCCCTTTGCCATGAAAATAAAAATAACCTAAATGTGTTTGAGCTCTAGCATAATCTTGACTGGCTGCTTTTTGATACCACTCCACTGCTTTAGCATAATCTTTAGAAACTCCTGTGCCAAATTCATAGCACAAGCCGATATTGGTTTGACCACAAGCATTTCCTTGATCTGCTGCTTTTTGATACCACTCAGCTGCTTTAGCATAATCCTTCGGGACCCCTTTACCGCATTCATAAAAATAGCCTAAATTTGTTTGAGCTCTAGCATAATCTTGACTGGCTGCTTTTTGATACCACTCAACTGCTTTAGCATAATCCTTCGGAACGCCTTTACCGCATTCATAACAATAGCCTAAATTTGTTTGAGCACAATCATTCCCCTGATCTGCTGCTTTTTGATACCACTCCGCTGCTTTAACATGATCCTGCGGAACACCTTTGCCAAATTCATAGCAATAGCCTAAACTTGTTTGGGCATTCGCAAAATGCTGATTTGCTGCTTTTTGATACCATTCCGCCGCTTTAGCATAATCCTGCGGAACAACGGTGCCGTAAAAATAGCATTCACCTGCTTCATATTGTTTTTCCGCATTTCCCTGTTCAGCTAATTCTAAAACACGCTTATAATAAGGCGTAAGCTCTTTAACATGACTGGAATTAAAATGACCTCGAACTTGGACATAATACTCTTCAGCGGCTTTTCTATTAAAAATCGCCGCCTTAGCCGAAGGTATTTCATGGCCGCTTTCACGCTCACATTGAGAACTAAGTTTTAAAAATTCTTTAACTTTTTCCATAAATGTAGTGCAAAAACTATATTAACTCCAGGCGTTGATGAGGAGCGTTTTGAGGCTTTGTTCTGTGAAGCCGAGGGTTGCGAGAGGCTGGAGGAAGTCTTCATGCGGGCGCTGGGCGCGGTAGTCGGGGCGGACGTCCGGTTCCTTGAGGTAGCGGTTGATCCTTTGGAGGTCGGGGGCGATGAGGAAGCTGCCGTGGATGAGGATGGCTCCGTTTTTTTGGGATTGGGCGTTGCCGGCGATTTTTTTGTTTTGGATGGCCAGATCGCAGGGCTCGTGGAATTCCAAGTTGAGGCCTTGGTTTTTGAAGGCTTCTATGACGGGGGTGAAGGCTGTTCTGTAAGCGCCCATGACGTCGAAGCGTTTAAATGGAGGCGTTATTGTGGTGATGATGGTATAGACCAGGCAGCCTGAGTGGATGAAGACGGTTCCTCCGCCTGAGAAGCGCCTGAGGATGGGAACGCTGTCCTTTTCAGCTGCAGTTTTATCAACGTACTTTTCCTCTTCCTGGCTAAGGCCTAAGACTATGGCCTCATCAGTGAAGTTATAGAAGCGCAGAAGAGGAGGTCTCTCTCCTTTTCCGACTTCGGACATAAGCACTCTATCCAAAGCGATCTGTTCCGCAACGGAAAGCTTAGGGGTTTCCAGGTAGTTTAGCCTAAAAGAAGTCATAGTCAAATTTTAGCAAATTTCCAAAGAGGCTTGGCTTTGACAATGGGGGGTGGTTATGGTATAATTCCTATTCACAATTAAAAATGAATTAAATAACTAAAACAGTGAGATTTTTATGGCTAATCCAAAACGCAGACATTCTCAGACTCGTCGCGACAAACGTCGCACTCATGATTCTTTGACCGTGCCCCAGACGCTGGCTTGCTCCAACTGCGGCTACGAAAAGAAGCCCCATGTGGTTTGCCCGAAGTGCGGTTTCTATAAGGGCCGCCGCGTCATCGCTCTGGCTACCGTCGCTGAATAATCTTTTGTTTTTGCGTCCGCAATGCGTATTGCTGTCGACGCTATGGGCGGTGATTACGCCCCTTCCGAGATCGTCGCAGGCGCTCTGAAATATGTCGCCAGCGGCGATTCTGAGGCTAATATTACCCTGGTGGGCGACGCCGAAAGGATCGAAGCCTGCCTGGCGGAACTGAACGCCGGGAACGCGCCTCTCAGGGTGGTCCACGCTTCTCAGAACGTGGAGATGTCCGAATCCCCCGCTGTCACATTGCGCAAGAAGCGGGACTCCTCCATCGCCGTGGCGACCAGAATGGCCGCCACGGGCGAAGTGGACGCGGTGGTGTCCGCCGGGAATACCGGGGCGCTGGCCGCGGCCGCCAGGATGGAGTGGGAGCTTTTGCCGGGAGTGGACAGGCCGGCTATCGCGTCACTGGTGCCGGGGCCCTTCGGGGCGACGGTATTGCTGGACGCGGGAGCGACTGTTAACTGCAAAGCCGCCAATCTGGTACAGTTCGCGAAGATGGGGGCCTGCTACGCCAGGCATGTCTTAAGGAAGACTCACCCTGTGGTGGGGCTTCTGTCGGTGGGCGAAGAGGACGAAAAAGGAAACCGGGAGACCAGGGAGGCGCACGCGCTCTTGAAGCAGTCGCCGCTGCATTTTTACGGCAACGTGGAAGGGCAGGATATTTTCCTGGGGAAAGTGGACGTCATCGTCTGCGACGGCTTCGTGGGGAACGTGGCGCTGAAGGTCATGGAAGGCATGGCCAGCGGCATCAGGACCATGATCTCGCATCCCCAGACGACCAAGTACGGGTTCTCAAGGCTGTTCGCTTCTTTCTTTTCCCAGTCGCCAGCCCAGCAGATCAGGCGTCACTTCGACGTAAGCAAGTTCGGCGGCGCGCCTTTGCTGGGCGTCAACGGGACCTGCATCATAGCCCACGGAAACTCCCACGCCGACGCTCTGTGCGCGGCGATCTTCAGGGCGCAGGAGATAGTGGCCCACGATCTGAACAGCTATATCAAGGAAGCTTTAAATTCACCTCAAAACAACTGAATTTTTTATGAAAAAAATAGCGCTGCTTTTCCCCGGACAGGGCGCCCAGTATGTGGGCATGGGGCGTGATCTTTACGAATCCTCCCCGGCTGCCAAAGCCGTCTTCGAGTCGGCTTCCGCTCTGATGGGAGAGGATTTCCTCAGGACGCTCTTCGAGGGGCCGGAAGAGGCTCTGAAGAGGACGGACGTCACCCAGGTGGCTATCTATACCGTTTCCCTGGCGGCCTTCGCGGCCCTGAAGGAAAAGAAGCCGGAGCTGTCCATAGTCGCTGCTGGCGGCCTGAGTTTGGGCGAATACGCGGCACTGACTGCGGCGGGCGTTTTGTCTTTTGCGGAAGGTTTGAAGCTGGTGCGCTCCCGCTCGCTCTTCATGCAGGAAGCGGCGGAAAAGGAGCCCGGCGCCATGGCGGCTGTTCTGCAGCTGGACGGCGCTGTGGTGAAAGAGATCTGTGCGAAATTTGAAAAAGTTTACGTGGCGAACTTCAACTGCCCGGGGCAGATCGTGATCTCAGGATCGCCTAAGGGCGTGGAGGAAGCCTCCAAGGCCTTGGCGGAAGCCGGGGCCCGGCGCGTTTTGCCGCTGGCGGTGGGAGGAGCCTTCCACTCTCCCTTCATGGAGCCGGCCAGGGAAAAGCTTCTGCCGCTCTTGGCCGAGACCAAGTGGAACGCCGGCTCGTTCCCGGTCGCCTCCAACGTGCTGGGGACCGTTTATCCCGAAGGCGCTTCCCTGCCCGAGCTTTTGGGCCGCCAGATCGTGGAGAGCGTTCTGTGGGAAGAGGATTTCAAGGCTATCCTGGCGCTTGCTCCGGAGCTCTGCCTGGAGCTGGGGCCCGGCAACGTGCTCTGCGGGCTGGCGAAAAAAATCTCCCGGGAGGCCGTGTGCAAAACCGCCGGCAAGTTTGAAGAGATCACTAGCATATTAGAGAACGATTTGGTATAATTATTAAAACTTAAACTGAGAGAAATATGGCTTACGCAATAGATCTGACTAACAGGACAGCGGTTGTGACCGGAGCCGGCCGAGGCATCGGCCAGGCTATCGCCAAGAAATTGGCGGGCGCCGGGGCCAACATCGCCGTCATAGAGCTAAAAGAAGAATTTACCCTTGAGACCGTGCAGGCCCTCACCGAGATGGGCGTCAAGGCCAAGGGCTACGCCGGCGACGTTTCCAACCTCGCTGAAATGCAGTCTTTGATGGAGACGATCCAGGCCGATTTCGGCTCCCTGGACATCCTCATCAACAACGCCGGCATCACCAAGGACACGCTTTTGATCCGCATGGGCGAAGACGAGTGGGACGCTGTTCTGCGCGTCAACCTTAAGGGCGCCTTCAACTGCACGAAAGCCGTGGCCCGCATCATGATGAAGCAGCGCTTCGGGCGCATCGTCAACATGGCCAGCATCGTCGGCATTATCGGCAACGCCGGCCAGGCGAACTACTCCGCCAGCAAAGGCGGACTTATCGCGCTTACCAAGACTACGGCCAAGGAACTGGCCAGCCGCGGCGTGACGGCCAACGCCATCGCCCCGGGCTTCATCAAGACCAAAATGACTGAAGTGTTATCCGATGAAATCAAAGCCAAGATGCTGGAGATGGTTGCGCTCAAGCAGTTTGGCGAACCCGAGGACATCGCGAACGCCGCTCTCTTCTTCTGTTCCGATCTGGCTTCCTACGTCACAGGCCAGGTCCTGGTGGTGGACGGCGGCATGGTAATGTAAATTTTTAAAATCAAATAGTTTTATCATACCTAAAAAGGAGAAAAACATGGCTGGAACAACTTTTGAAAAAGTCAAGGACATCATCGTGAAAAATCTCGGCGTCAAACCCGAGGAAGTCACGGAAGACGCCAATTTCACGGATGATCTGGGCGCCGACAGCCTGGACCTCGTTGAGGTCGTCATGGCTCTCGAAGAAGAATTCGACGCTCCCGTTCCCGACGAAGAAGCCGAAAAGATCAAAACGGTCGGCGACGCCGTCAGGTTCATTGACGCGAAGTTAGCTGAAAAAGCCGCCAACGGCGAAAATGCCTAAAAGCATTCCGGGGAGCCTCCTGCAGGCTCCCCCTTTTTTTCTGACAAGCCCAAGCGCTTGTCTTTTTTTGAATTTTTAAGGAGAGCAAATGGATCTTAAGCGGCGCGTAGTGGTTACCGGCATGGGCGTCATTTCCCCGGTGGGAAACGACGTCAAGACTTTTTGGGATAATTTGGCCGCCGGCAAAAGCGGCATCACCAAACTTTCCATCATCGATCCCGAACCTTATCCCTCGAAGATCGCCGGACAGGTCCTGGATTTCGACCCCAGCCCCTACATCGACTCCAAGGAAGCCCGCCGCATGGACCGTTTCACCCAGTTCGCCGTTTCCGCGGCCGTTCAGGCCGTGACCGACAGCGGCCTGGATCCAGAGAGCGAAGACCCCTCCAAAGTGGGCGTCATCATCGGCTCCGGCATCGGAGGCATGAAGACTTTCGAGGATCAGTACCGCACGCTTTTGGACAAGGGCGCCGGCCGGGTCTCTCCCTTCTTTATTCCCATGCTCATCAGCGATATCTCCTCAGGTATCGTTTCCATACGCTACAACGCCCAGGGGCCCAACTACAGCGTCTCCTCCGCCTGCGCCACGGCCAGCCACGCCATCGGCAGCGCTTTCCGCGCCATTAAGTTCGGCGACGCCGACGTCATGATCACGGGCGGCGCCGAGGCCGGCATCGTCTCCATGGGACTGGCGGGCTTCTGCTCTATGAAGGCGCTGTGCACCGATTTCAACGACGAGCCTGAAAAAGGCAGCCGTCCCTTCGACAAGAAGCGCTGCGGCTTCGTCATCGCCGAAGGCTCGGGCGTCGTGATATTGGAAGAACTGGAGCACGCCCTGAAGCGCGGCGCCAAGATCTACGGCGAGATCAAAGCCGTAGGCATGTCCGCGGACGCCCACCACATGGTGGCGCCGCATCCGGAAGGCCGGGGCGCGGAGATCGCCATGATAAAAGCCCTGGAGCAGGGCGGCGTGCCCAAGGAAAAGATCGACTACATCAACGCCCACGGGACTTCCACCCATCTGGGCGACATCTCCGAAGTGATGGCGGTGAAGCGCCTCTTCGGGGAAGACACCAAGGTCATGCTCTGCTCCACGAAATCCATGACCGGCCATACCCTGGGCGCCGCCGGCGCCATCGAACTTATCGCCACGCTGCTTACCATGCAGAACTCCCTGGTCCCGCCCACCATCAACCAGGAGGAGCCGGATCCGGAATGCCTCGTGGACTGCGTGCCCAACGTGGCCAGGAAGGCCAACGTGGATTACGCGCTCTCCAACTCCTTCGGCTTCGGAGGCCACAACGCCTCCGTTTTGGCGGCCAAGTATCCCCTGCCCGAATAAGTTCCCCCGCTTAACACGAAAAGCCCCTTAAAAGGCCTTATGCGCGTTCTGAAAGCCTTTCTCTTCCTGATCCCCCTTGTGATACTGGGGATCATTCTGGCGGTCGGCGTATTGGACAACAAGACCGTCAAACAGAATCTTATGGAATTGGCTAAGAGGAAGGGATTGCCGGCGGAAGTTGAGGATCTGCAGCTTACTCTTCACAACGGGCGGGCGGTTTTCCAGGGCTTGTCCCTCGCGGATCCCGAGACCGGCTTCACCGCGAAGGTCACGAAAGTCGAGCTTACCCTGGACGAGGAGGAGCTCCTGAAGGGCCGCCGGAGCGTCTGTCTTTTCGCCACCAACGCCGTCATAACCATTCCCTGCGATCTCTTCGCGGCCCTCTTCGGCGGCCAGGCGAAGCTTCCTTTCTCGCAGGGCGGCGCGCTTCTGAATTATTCCGCCGAGAAAGTGGACGCGGGCAAGATCCCCTATCTTTTGTCCAAAGACCAGAAAGGCAAGGATCCCCTCTTCATTTCCCTGGCCAAGCTGCAGGGCGGCTTCATCGTTTTCCATGGAAAGCAAAAGCCCCTGGTCTGGGAAATAGAGGAGCTGCAGGGCAAAGAGCTGGCCGTCCCGCCTGAAAAAGCCAAGTCCCCGGAAGCCTTCTGGAGCGCCGTCCTCAAAGGGTATCCAAAAACGAACTTCAAGGGCGAAGTGAGCTCATCCGTCAACGCCGAGGGCGAAAGCATCAAGACCATGAATTTTTCCCTCACGGATCTTCCCGCGGAGATCCTGCCTGACCTACTGCCCGAAGAGATCGGCGCCTGGCAGTGCAAGGGCGGGCTTTTCAGCGCCAGCGGTCAGTTGAATTTCAACGGAAAGAAGCTGCTGCCGGGAAGCGTGAAGATCTCCCTGAGAGATCTGACCGTCAACACTACCCAGGGTCCCAGCGTCGCCTCGGGCAAAAAAATAAAAGCCGCCATCCCCGCCTTGTCACTGGAGGACGCCAATCTTGACCTGGAGGTCAAAGTGGACGATCGATCTCCTTATTTTCATTTGGAGGAGGCCTGGGAAAACCAGAAGACCAAAGTCCAGAGCGGCCGCTTCGAAATGATGCTGGACTTGAAATTTTAAAGCGCTAAATTTTTGCGCGGCGGAAGAAATAAAGCAGCGCGCCGCCTATGAGCGCCGCGATGATCCCGCCCTCCGGGACCGCCATGTCGTCCAGATCGACAGTCACGGTGCAGATGGAATAGTTGAGATCCTTGTGATCCTGCCAGCTTAATTTTACCGCAAAGCCTTTTTCGTCCAGGAGGAAGACGGGATCCAGCTGGGCGCCCTCCACTTTTTCCACGGCCACGCCGTCGGGG
>JAFZID010000152.1 GCA_017554565.1 bacterium | reverse complement strand
CCAGCCTGGCCTTGAGCAGCCTGTGCAACTCCCGCAACGGCCTGGAACAGATCGAGCAGCTGAGGGCGCGCTACGGCGCCGACATGTGCTCCATCGCCGTCCTGATGCCGACCTACACCGGCCTTGCCTATGTGTCTGGCGGCGTCAGTGGCAGCGAGAGTTCCGCCAACAACTGCATGGACGTGAACTTCGTCAACACCACCGGCTGGATCCACGAGGACGGCCACAATATGGGCGGCCAGCACTATGACGAGACCGGAACATCCGGCGGCGGCCTCTTCGGCCACAGCCACGGCTGCCACAACACGCCTCCCGGGGCGCCCATGGAGTACGGCTCCATCATGGCCAGATCCAACGGCATTTTCAACTATTACAGCTCCACTAATATTTTCTACGACGGCGTTCCCATCTCTACTAACCTGAAGTGCCAGGTGGCCCTGACCTGGGAGAAGACGCGCCGCTACGCCGCGCGCTACCGCTCCGTCCCGTACCATGCGGCGGGGGACATGCTGCTGCATGAATCCTTCAATTACCCGATTGGCAGCGGTCTGATGTTCAAGGAAGGCGGCTGCGGTTTCGCCTCACCCTGGTACGCCTGCCTTTCCAACATTTTCTACATCCAGGACAGGGATCTGGGCGACGACTCCGCTATGCACGAAGGCGGCAGCTTAAGGATCTGCAACGAAGGAAACGAGACGGCCACTACCAGGCGCTTCATCAACTGGATGAATTATTCTCCCGCTTCCCTTACCGCGCTCGCGGGGCATGACATCTGGCTCTCAGTCTGGGCCGATATGGACGAATCGTCCGAAAGTTACGGCTACGGCGGTTTCAGGTTCGGCGGTTCCTATGAATGCTTCTCATTCTACAGGGACGGTGAGGTCAACGTGTTCGATTTCGGCACCGACTACAAACATACCTTCGGAACTCCCGCCCATTACCTGGCCCGCTGCACGATAACGACCAACGACACTGGATACGCTTACACGGACGTCTATCTGTGGGTGAATCCGGATATGACCAGCGAACCAGTTGAGAGCGATGCGGTTTTCCACAAATACGGCTACTCTTACTGGGGCTCCAACTTCTCCAGTATTTATATTTACGCGCCGTCTGGCTTCAAGGCGACCTTCGACGAATTCTGTCTGGGCTACACCTTCGATTCCGTCAAAAACAGAGCCGTGCCTTACGGCTTCGTCAGCATGAACGGCGACGACAAGATCAAACTTCGCTGGCGCAACACCACGAAGGGCAGCGTCACGCTTTGGCGCAACACCGAGGAAGATCTTGCCACCGCTGAAAAGCTGAGGGAAGGGGACAATACTTTCCAGGCTTACGACGATTCCGAGGCGACGCCCGGCCAGACTTACTACTACTGGCTGACCGGCGATTTCCCGACTCCCGAGCCCCGCAAAGCTGTCCGTGGCATTCCCGACATCAGCGCGGAATGCAACGGCGAATATACGATCGGCCAGGGCCAGGCGGCGCATCTGTCCGCCGAAGGCAGCAAGGGCTACATGCCCGCCGTCAGATGGATCGTCGGCCACGACATGACGCTTTTTAGTACCAACTTCTACTACTACGACTACAAGGACGACCAGATCTATTGGCCTGGCGATTACAACGTGGAGATGAGGGTGACTGACAGGGCGTTCAGAACGGTCATCTGCACCAACACCACCATGCTGCACGTCACCAACGCCTATCCGCACGTCAGGATCTGGAGCGAAGCGGCAACACAGATGGTCAATTTGCCGCAGGTCTTCACGGCCGCTCCCACCGATCCCGGCATCCACGATTCCCTCGATGTCCGCTGGGACTTCGGCGACGGCAGCGGTTTTTCCGACTGGACCAACTATTATTTCGCCAGACACACGTTTGAAGCCAGCGGCACCTACACTGTGAAGTGCCAGGTCAGGGACAATTACGGCGCCTGGACGGAAACTACGATGCCCTACGTCATCGACGGTTCCGAAGCGCGTCCCGTCGTCCCGGCGACTCTGACGCTGGAGAACGGCCGCAGCGGCGTGCTGCTTCTCAGTAACCTTGGCTCCGTGCCCTGCGACTTTGTCATAAGGAGCACCTTCGATTCCCTCAAGCTCACGCCGGGAAGAGGAACGCTCAATCCCACCGCCTCCGGTTCCGTGCCGGTGGCCGTGCAGATCGATCCTCTGAAGACGGGAGGAATGGAGAAGAATTTCGCCATCAAGGTAGCGATCGACGGAACTGAATACGACGTCACGATCAAGGCTCCCGCCATTACCGACCAGGTCGTCGAACCCAACGGACCCTACGTGGCCTACCGCGGTTCAAAAGTCACGCTGGACGGCACCGGGACCATGGGCGGCTACCGCTACAGATGGCTCATCGACGGCGAGGCGGTCAGCGACCCCAGCGCCAGCCTGATGGAGACCATCACGGCTTCTTACGGCGTCGGCGAGCATACGGTGACGCTGAACCTTGAAAAAGGCACGGGCGTTGTTTTGGCCAGCACCAACACCACCCTGACCATCAAGGACAATATCCCGGGCCTCTATCTCGAGGAAGCCGCCGTGGTCGGCCTTACGGTCACTTATGAGCCGAGAGCGGTGCCCGACGACAGGGAAGGGCTGCAAGTCCGCTACAACTGGGACAACGGCGCCGGCTGGACGCTCTGGCAGGATATCGCTCCGATAGAGCATACCTTCGAGAAAGACAGGCCCTATTACGTCCAGTGCCAGGTCAAGGACGAATCAGGCAATATGAACAGCACGGCCTTGTATTACGACGGCAACCAGCCGCTCACCGTTAACGCCGCGTTCCCGGACAACACGCGTGATCTCACCGTCAACTCCGGCAAGCCGGTGACAATAAAGACCAGCTCCGTTTTGGGCAAGAGAGTCTTGTGGCGTCAGGATCCCTTCAATCCCGTCAGAAACATTCTGAGCGCCTCCGAAGGCAGCGAGGTGATCTGTTCGACGAAGGTCCCGGGCGTCTATTACATCGCCTGCTACGCCGCCAACGACGAAGTCGTGAGCGCTCCGCAGATCCTGAAACTGACGGTCCTGAAAGGCGAACCGGCTCCTCCCGAGAACTACGTCATTTCGGGCGTGGTCACCACCAACACCTATTTCGGCAGCGGATACCTGGGCGGCGCGCTTGTGAGAGCCGTGGGCGACGGATTTGCTTTCGCGGTCTCCAACAAAGCGGACGGCACCTTCGTCTTCGACGCCGTGCCGGCCGGCAAGGTCTATCTCAGCCTGTCCCACGACGAATACTGCGGCAAGGTGGCTGAAGTGATGCTGACCAATTCCGCCAAGTGCGTGGTCTTCGAGACGGAAGCCACCGACAAACACGGCTTCGTTTACGCCAGCGTAGCGGACGACAATTCCAATTTCCCGCTGATTGACGCCGAAGCGCAGATCGCCAACTTCAAGTCCTCGGTGACAGCTACCGGCCGCACCACGGCCTTTACGCTGCCTTACGGCGACTATGTCATGACCTTGAGGTACGAAGACAGGGGACAGTACGTCACCAATGTGACGGCCTCCACCGGCACGCCCACCGTCCCAGTCAGAATGGCGGGCTACTGCCCCTATGTTTCCGGCTTCCTCTACGGCACCGGCTGCGAGATAGTCACCAACGCCCAGATCCAGGTGGTCAACAGCAAGACGCAGAACATCGTTCAGCGCTACAATATGAGCGGCCTGCCGTTCTTCGACATCTATCTGGGCATCGATCAGACGGCGGTCCTGAGGATCAAGCCCGTCAATTACGACAATCAGAACTACACCGTCACCACTGAAGGAAGTTTCTACAAGGATTTCGTCCTGACTCCGGAACCGACTTCCCTTGCTTTGATAATCCTGGCGCTCGCGGTCTTCGCGCGCCGTAACCGATAATTTTTGAGGTAAAATATGGCTCTTTCCGCAATTGCTTCTTACAATGGCGACCTTAAGTGCACCGCTAAACTGGCTGGCGCGCAAACTTCCATTGAGACCGACGCCAAGGGAACCCCCGGCGTCTTTTCGCCCACCGACGTATTGTCCGCCGCTCTGGCCACCTGCACCGCCAGCATGATCGGATTTGTGGCCGCCCAGCAGAAACTGGACATGACCGGTCTTTCCGTCGAAGTGGACAAGGAGATGCAGCAGTCTCCGGCTTCCGTTAAGACTTTCAAAGTGAAGGTGACTTTCCCCAAGATCGCTCTGGAAGATTCCATGAAGAAGAGGCTGGAGGGCGCGGCCAAGGCCTGCCCCGTGAAGAACAGCCTCAATCCCAACATTGATATTTCAGTGGAATTCGTGTATTGAAAGTGAAAGCGCTCGATCAATTTCTGGACAAAGCGCTGCGTCCGCTTGCGGCGGCGTTCCTGCTTTTCCTGATACTGCTTTTGCAATACTCGCTGAGACTGCAATACGGACCAGGCGGGATCCTTTCCGACGCCGATTCCGCTAAGTTCGCCTGCATAATGCTGGAAGGAGGGGCGGCTCACACGCCCCTCTTTCCAATTTACACCCTCTTTTTAAAATTTTTCGGCAAACTGGGGATCTTCTATGACCCCGGCGCCCGGGCGGCCTTTTTTTCAGCCGTTTTGCTGTCTTTTTCCCTCTGCTTTCTTTTCGACGGTCTGCGCCGTCGGGGCGGCAGCCTGCTCGTTGCTTTCCTGGCGGCCTGGGCTGTCAGCTTCCTGCCTTTCCTGACGATCTGCGCCACGGAAGCGACGCCAATTGCTTTAAGCTTCTTTTTCTTTTTCCTGCTCTTCGATCTTTTCCAAATTGGCGAGCTGCCGCTTTGCATAAAAATGCTGCCTTTGGGTCTGCTGGCTTTTCACGACCCGCTGGGGCTTTTTTACGCCGCGCTGCTTCTGCCTTTGCTCTTTGCTTTCGCCCTGAAGGAAAAGCTCCTGAAGAGCTTTTTCCTAGGTCTTGTTCTGACTTTGGCTTTGGGTCTTTTGCCTTATCTCTACATCTTGAAACTTCTTTCCGCCGGCGAAAACCTGGAGTTCGTTACCAGGGAAAGGCCTATCGCCACGCTTCTCATGGCGGTCTTCAACGGACAGTTCTGGAACAATTATTTTTGCTTCGGGCCCGGGGAATGGGGTGTCAGATTTAAGGAGGTCTTTTCGCAGCTATTGGGCGTTCAAAGGCCACCTCTTTTTGTCGCGCCGCTTCTTCTGCTGGGCCTTTTCTTCGCCCCTGACAAAAAAGATGTTTGGAAAGGCGCTCTGTTTTTCGGGGCCGCGCTTTTGGCGACTCTTTTGTTCCTTGTGCCAAGCTACCATTTTTATCCCTTGCAGTGGTTCTGGCTTCTGAACGGGTTTCTGGCTGTTTTCACCGCGCTCGCCCTTGGCGTTCTTTTCAGTTCGGATCTCAAATTCCTTCTGCTGCCGCTGGCGGCGCTTGCTCTCCTGGTGCTTCCCGCGCACAGTTCCGCCGCCCTGGAGTCCCGGCGTTCTTCCTGTGAAGCAGCCAAACTGGCGCACACCTTCGGCAGCCTGCCGTACGGAAGCGCGCTTTTGTCCGAGGACGTTTATACCGCCGGGCAGTATTACCGCTATTATCGTTTGGCTTTCCCGGAACTGGTAAGCGAGGGAGTGGCCGTCACCGACGACGTGCTGAAGGGGCGGCGCCATTTCTTCTTTTCGCCGGCGATCCTGGAGCTTTGCGACGATAGCGGAGTGAAGTATTATCTTTTCACCAATGTGGACGGAACCAGCGTTTACGAACTTGGGGAGAAGCCGGACGGTGAAGAATAAAGGCTGGCTTTTAGACCTTCTTCTGCTTTTCCTTCTGGCCGTCGCGGCTTACGTCTCTTCTTTCCGGGGGACCTGGCAGTTCGACGATTTCAGGTGCATAGTAAGCAACAGTCATTTAAGAAATCTGACCGAAGTTTGGCCTTTTTCGCCAGGACGTTTCCTGGTGTTTTTGACTTTCTGGGCCAATTATCGTTTCTGCGCGCTGGACACCTTCTGGTACCATTTTGTCAATCTTGCTTTCCATATCCTGAACGGTTTTCTCTTTTACTATTTCCTCTTGCTTTTGCAGGAAGCGGCCGGGAAGACAGAAGAAAGACGTTTCAGCGCTTTTTTGTGCGCGGCGCTTTTTTTGGTCCATCCTGTGCAGACCCAGGCCGTGACTTACATCGTCCAGCGGCTGGAACTGATGTGCTTCATGTTCATCATGGCGCATTTGATCTTTTTGCTCCTGGCTTTGAAAAAGAAGATCTTTCTTCTTCCGGCCGCACTGGCGCTTATCGCCGGGCTTTTCAGCAAGGAGAACATGGCGGTGGCGCCGCTTGTCGCGATACTGGGGTGCTTCGTCTTCGCACAGATCGATCTGAAAAATTTTCTGAAAGAAAAAAAGAAATATATTCTTGCCGCGGCGGCGGTCTTCATTCTTCTTTGTCTTCTGGTCCTGCGCTTCGCCGGGGTGTGGAAGGGGACAAGCTTCGACTTTTCCCCGCTGGCCAGGCTCTACGAGGACACTCCCGATCTTTGGGATTATTTCGCCACCCAGTTCAAAGTCTGGACGATCTATCTGAGGCTGTGCTTCTGGCCATTCGGGCTCAGATTGGAGTACGACGTTCCCTTGGAAGGCTTCTCCTCGCCCTGGGTTATATTGGCGATCCTTTTTTGGCTTGCTCTGGCTGTCAGTGCCTGGTCTTTGCGAAAAAGGGAGCCGTTTTTTGCCTTCGGATTGGGCTTTTTCGCGCTGGCCCTTGCCCCGGCTGCGACCATAATTCCCAACGGTCTCTACGAGCACCGGCTTTACTCAGCGCTCCCGGGGATATTGATCGCGGTGGTCTTCACTTTCTTTGCGAAAAAGAATGTTTATAACGCCGCGCTTTTGATCGTTGTCATTCTGCTTTTCACCTACGCGACTTTCCAGCGCAATTTCTATTGGAGCGACGCGGAACTTATCTGGCGGGACAATCTCAGGTATTCTCCGGAGAATTTCCGGGTGAACGCCAACGTGGGCGAGGCGCTTCTCAACAAGGAACGCTACGAAGCGGCTCTGCCGTATCTGAAAAAAGCCATAGAGCTTCGCCCCCGGACAGTGGAGGCCCATTACAACCTGGCCTGCTGCCTGGCGGGGATGGGGGACCTCAAGGGCGCGAAAGAGGAGCTTTTGGCAGCGAAAAAACTGAAGACCAGGCTTCCGGAAGTGCGCGCCCTGGTGGACGCGGCTCTGAAGGAGATAGACGGCGCCCTGAAGAGCGCTGAACAATAAAATTTGCTCTTCCTGATCAGTTGTTTTTACAGGGCCTGCCTTCCCCTTT
>JAFZID010000151.1 GCA_017554565.1 bacterium | reverse complement strand
GCCTGCGTGGGCGGCGGCAGCAACGCCATGGGCATCTTCTCCGGCTTCCTCAACGATCCCACCGTGGAGCTCGTGGGCGCCGAGCCCGGCGGCCGCTCCATGAAGATCGGCGAGAACGCCGCGACTCTGACCATCGGCAAACCCGGCTTCCTGCACGGCATGAACACCCTCGTCATCCAGGACGAAAAGGGCGAGACCGCCCCGGTCCATTCCGTGGCCAGCGGCCTGGACTACCCCGGCATCGGCCCGGAGCACGTTTACCTTAAGGAACAGGGCAGGACGCGCTACGAGACCGTTTCCGACGACGAATGCATGAACGCTTTCTTCACCCTTTCCAGAGTGGAAGGCATCATCCCCGCCTTGGAGAGCTCCCACGCCCTGGCGCTCGCCATGCGCGAAGCTCCGAAGCGCCCGTATGAGAGCATTCTCGTGAACTTAAGCGGCAGAGGCGACAAAGATATCGATTACGTAGCAGAACATTACGGCTTCGGCCCTGCCGATAACAAATAAAAATTTAACTAAAGGATGAAATTATGATCCGCAATTTACTTATCGTTTCCTTGGGAGCTATCCTGCTCGTTACCGGCTGCACTACCACTGAAAGACACGTAGGCGTCGGCACCGCCGTCGGCACCGGCATCGGCGCCGGCCTGGGCGCCGGCATCGGCGCGATCATCGGCAATCAGGTCGGACACCCGGGCGCGGGCGTCGCCATCGGATCCGGCATCGGCGCCGGCATCGGCGCCCTGGTGGGCGGCAGCACCGGTTACGCCACCGGCCAGGCCGCGGAAGCCAACGAAAAGGCTGACGCCGCTCTGGAGATCGCCCAGCAGACCCAGTACCAACAGCAACAGCAGCAACAGCAGCAGTACACCACCGTGCCCGCCGCCACCATCGCCCCGACCGCCCAGCAGGCCAACAACGTTTACGCCTGCCCGCACTGCGGCAAACTGGTGACCATCAACGTCAAGGGCCAGAGAGTCCGCTGCCCCTACTGCAACAACGACATCATCGCCCAGTAATAATGCGCGTCATTTCCCCCGCCGCGCTTGAAGAGGCGGTCTATGAACTAACGAAAAGCGCCTGCGTAACGCTGCCACTTGGCGTGCGCCAGGCGCTTTCCAATGCCCAAGGCCAAAAGGACAACACCGAGCGCGCAAAAAAAGTCCTGGACCTGATCTGTGAAAACGCGAGATTGGCCGAGGAAGAAAAACTTCCCGTCTGCCAGGACACCGGCTCCACCGTCATCTTTCTGGAATGGGGAGCCCAGGTCGCCCTGGAAAAAGGGTCGATCCAGGAAGCCTGCGACAAAGGCGTCAGAAGAGCCGTCGAGGAAGCGTACCTCAGGCGCTCCATCGTCAAAGACCCGCTTTTGAGAATCAACACCAACGACAACACTCCCTCCCTTGTTACGATCATTCCCGCGGAAGGAGAAAAGGTGAAAGTGACGGTCCTCCCCAAGGGCGCCGGCTGCGAAAACATGACGAAATTAAAAATGCTCCGCCCCGCCGACGGAAAAGATGGCGTCAGGGAATTCATCCTGGAAGCCGTCAAAAGTTCCGGCGGCAACGCCTGTCCTCCCCTGGTAGTCGGCGTCGGCCTCGGCGGAGACGGCTCCAAGGCCCCTGTGCTTTCCAAAAAGGCCCTTTTAAGAAATATCGGAGATAGGAACCCCGATCCCTTCTACGCCGCCTTTGAAGAGGAGCTGAAAGCCGAATTGAACGAAACGGGGCAAGGGCCCTTAGGCTTGGGCGGCTCCCCCACCGTACTGGACCTTTTCATCGAGAAAGCCCCCTGCCACATCGCCTCTCTTCCCGTGGCGGTCTCCCTTAACTGCCACGCCGCCCGCTGCGCCGGCAAAGAGATCTGAAAATTGCCAAAAGCAACGTAAAAAAAAGACGCGCTTGCAGCGCGTCTTTTTTTTGTGCGTTATACGATCGGTTTAGTATTCCGTCACCTGGCCGGCTTTCGCCATGGAGCGCGCTTCCACGCTCTGGATCTCGGCGAAGCCCTGGGAGCTCACGGGGTTCAAGCCCTTGCTGGCTTCCATGGAGGCGTCGGCCTCGAAGTAGAGGCTGGCCTTGACGCCGGTCAGGGACTGGAAGAAGATGTTGCCTTTGTAGAGGCCGACCTTCACTTTGCCGGTGGCTTTGGCGGCGAAGGTATCGACGGCCGCGAAAGCCGCTTTGGTGGCCAGGTCGTAGTAGCGGCCGTCGTAGATCTGCACCGCGATGAAGCGGGAAAGACGGTCGAACATGGTGGTGGCTCTCTTGTCGAGGATGGAGTGATAGACGTAGCGCAAAGACTTGCCGAGAAGCTCCATGCCCGGGGCTTCGTAAACGCCGCGGCTCTTGGTGCCGATGATGCGGTTCTCAAGCGCGTGGCTCATGCCGATGCCGTTGCGGCCGCCGATCTCGTTGGCCTTGACCAGAAGGTCGAAGGGTTTCAGCTTTTCGCCGTTGATGGCCACGGGACGGCCTTCCTTGAATTCGATCTCGACGCTCTCGATCTTGTTGGGGGCCTTCATGGGCCAGACGCCCATGGTGGGTTCCACGATGGTCATGGCGGTCTCCATGCTCTCGAGGTCCTCGGCCTCGTGGGAGAGGCCGGCCACGTTGCAGTCCGTGGAGTAGCGTTTCTTGCCGCCCGGGAAAGCGATGATGCCGTGCTTGGCCAGGTATTCGCACATCTGGGTGCGGCCCGGGAATTCTTTCAGAAGCTCGGCGTCGCGCCAGGGAGCGTAAACCGTCATCTTGGGAGCGAACTGGTTGGTGTATCTTTCGAACCTCATCTGGTCGTTGCCGCGGCCGGTGGCGCCGTGGACAAGGATGTCGATGCCGTGCTTCTTCATTTCCTGCACGAGTTTCTTGACGGTCACCGCGCGGCCGATGCCGGTGGAGTTCCAGTAGCCGCCGTCGTAGGTGGCTTCCGCCGTAATGGTCTTGAAGCAGGCTTCCGCCATCTCTTTTTTCACGTCCACGATGACGGTCTTGACGCCGCAGGGGGCCATTTTCTTAGCCACGTCGCGGATGTCCTTTTCGTCGGGCTGGCCGAGGTCAGCCGTGAAGCACAATACTTTCGCCCCGGCTTCCTTTAACCTGACGGAAATAGTTTTGCTGTCCAGTCCGCCGGACACGCAGATGCCGATTTTTTTGCCTTTAAGATCATTGACTGTGAGAGCCATAAGTTTTCTCCTTATATTTTGATTATTCTAGTATTATAACACTTTCAAATCGCAAATCCAACGAGATGAGCTAATTTTTTTCCATGACCTGGAACTGCTCCCACTTGCCGCTTTTGAAGCGGGCCCAGTAGATGATCGCGGAGACGAGGAAAAGCACGCCGGTAATGGACCAGACGGAATAGATGCCAAAGTGCATGACTTCCGTGGCGAGGTAAAGCGCCGGCACGAAGAAGAGCCAGCTCAGAGAGACAGACGTTATCATCGGGAACACGGTGTCGCCAGCCGAGCGCAGGGCGTTGTTCAAGCCGATATTGAAAACGTCCGCAAAGTTGAAGATCATCATGGTGTAGAGAAGATTCCTCGTCATGATGTAGATCTCTTCCGTATGCTTCCCGCCGCAGAAGGTGTCGAAGATCTCCCTTGTGAAAGCGATGATGACAACAGCGATTACGACGACCAGGATCTCGCCGAGCAAAAGCCCTTGGTAAACGGCCTTCTTGCCGAGGTCCTTCCTGCCCATGCCGATGAACTGGGCCATGATGATGGCCGCGCCGTGGGCCACGGAAAGGATAGGCAGGAAGATCAAATTCTGGATGCTGAAGATCACGGTGGTGGCGTTCAACGCGTCGTCGCTTATGCGCCCGGTGAAAAGGATCTGGGCGGCGAAGGCCGCGTTGTCGAGGCCGAACATCAAACCGGTCGGCAGTCCGAACCTCAGAAGGTTGAGGAAAGAGGACTTCCTGAAACGCCAGGAGCTAAAGAAAGCATATTCCTTCGTGGAGGGCATGAAGACTATGAAAGCGATCAAAGCCCCGGTCGTGAAAAGGCCGGCTATTATGGTGGCGATGGCCGCGCCCTCCACGCCCATTTCCGGAGCGCCGAATTTTCCGAAGATGAAAACGTAATTCAAAAATACGTTGACCACGCATCCGAAGACGTTGGCGATGGTCGAGACCCAGACCATCGAGCGGCCGTTGAAAAAGCTCGACAAGACGATGTTGGTCAGAGGAATGATCATGTAGAAAGCCATGTATGAGAAATAGGCTTTCTCCATCGCGAGAATGTTCGCCGAATGCGCGGCCCTCTCAAGGACGAAAAGCCCCAGGGGCCGGGACACGAAAGGCACCGTGCTGCCCACCAGCCAGACGAAATAAAGGCTCTGCCAGACGGAGACGGAGACCATCTTCTTGTCCTTGGCGCCGAAGTATTGGGCCACCATGGTGGTGGTGTAAACGGCCACTCCGGCGAAGAAGCACTGCACTGTGAAAGAGAGGGTCCCCGCGCTCATGGAGGCGCCGGCGGCGTCCAGGTTGTAATGCGCCAGCATCATGCGGTCGCAGAAAAGCAGAACTGCGAAAGCCGCGTTGGTGATCATCATCGGGAAGGAGACCTTGACGATCTTCTTCATGATCTCCCAGCCTTTCATCGGCTCATTCGTGTTTTTATCATTATCCATATTTAATTATTTTACTAAATATGGCGGTTTGGAATAAACGGCGTAATATTTCCCCTTGTCTGGGAAAGGAATTTAAAATATAATATCCCCCAAATAATTGAGGGGAATTTATGCCTGAAAAGAAAAAACTGATACCGAAAGCGCTGGAACCGGTAATTTTCCTCATCATCTTCTTCGCGCTTTTCGGCTCCATGGCCCACATCATGGGAGCCAAGAACATGGTCAGGACGATCATGTCCACCGGCCACGATCTGCTTTTGAACACCTGCTTCTACCTTATGGCGGTCTGCGTATTGGCTGGCGCTCTCTCCGCCCTGCTGATAGAATTCGGCGTCGTTGCCGCCCTCGAAAAACTTTTGAGGGTCTTCATGAAGCCGATCTTCAATCTGCCAGGGGCTGCGGCTCTGGGCGGAGTGATGACCTTCTTCTCCGACAACCCCTCCATCATCGCCCTGGCGAGGAACCGCTCCTTCAGCCGCTTCTTCAAGAAGTACCAGCTCGTTTCGCTGACGAATTTCGGCACGGCCTTCGGCATGGGGCTTATCGTTCTGACCTACATGATGAGCTTAGAGGGCGAAGGCTACGTCATGGCAGCCACCGTCGGCTTTTTCGGCGCGATCTTCGGCGCGGTCGTATCCACCAGGATCATGCAGTTCTTAGTTAAGCCGATAGTCGGAGACGAGCCGGCTATCACGGAAGAAGAGATCAAAAGGATAGAGGAAAAGGAAAATCAGGAAGGCGTTTTCAAAGAGGAGAATCTTTTCACCCGCTTCTTGAACGGCATTCTTGACGGCGGCAAGAACGGCGTGGAAGTCGGCATGGCCATCATCCCCGGCGTCATCATCATCTGCACCTTCGTCATGATGATCACCTTCGGCCCCAAGGACCCCGCCGTCGGATACTGCGGCGCGGCCTACGAAGGCGTGGCGTGGCTTCCCAAGATCTGCGGCTACCTGAAGCACCCCATC
>JAFZID010000150.1 GCA_017554565.1 bacterium | reverse complement strand
GTCGAGGGTTATGCCCGCCGCAAGGTAAGCGGAGATGAAGGCGATGGGGAAGCCCGTGGCCTTGGAAGCCAGGGCCGAGGAGCGGGAAGTCCTGGGGTTGATCTCGATGACCACCACGCGGTCTGTCACAGGATCGTGGGCGAACTGGACGTTGGTGCCGCCTATTACTTCGATGGCGTCCACGATGTCGTAGGAATATTTCTGCAAGCGTTTCTGCAGGCTCTCGGGGACCGTCATCATCGGCGCGGTGCAGTAGGAGTCGCCGGTGTGCACGCCCATGGGGTCCACGTTCTCGATGAAGCAGACGGTGATCTTCTGGCCCTTGGAGTCCCTGATGATCTCCAGCTCCAGCTCTTCCCAGCCCGCCAGACATTCCTCTATGAGGATCTCATGGACCAAACTTTCATTCAGGCCGCGTTGGGCGATGGTCTGGAACTCTTCCATGTTGTAGCAGAGGCCGCCGCCGGTGCCGCCCATGGTGTAAGCCGGGCGGATGACCACGGGAAGCTTTATTTCTTCCAAAACTTTTTCCGCTTCCTCGTAGCTTCTGGCGATGGCGCTCTTGGCGCATTCCACGCCGATAGACTCCATCGTATCCTTGAAGGTCTGCCTGTCTTCGCCTTTCTTGATGGCGTCGAGCTTAACGCCGATGATCTGGACGTTGTATTTGGCTAAGATGCCTTTTTCAGCAAGGTCGGCGGAGAGGTTCAGGGCCATCTGCCCGCCGAGGTTCGGCAGCAGGGCGTCAGGTCTTTCCTTGGCGATGATCTTTTCCAGCGATTCCACGTTCAAAGGTTCGATGTAAGTGTGATCGGCCATATTGGGGTCGGTCATGATGGTGGCGGGATTGGAGTTCACCAGAACTATTTCGTAGCCAAGGGAGCGAAGAGCCTTGCAGGCTTGGGTTCCGGAATAGTCGAATTCGCAGGCTTGTCCGATGATGATGGGGCCCGAACCGATGATCAAAACTTTCTTGATGTCCTGACGACCTTGTAACATAAATATTTATTCCTCCGGTATGTTGTAAATTCCTGTTTTCAGCGATCTTTGATCTGTTTTTCCCCTGGATTTCCGCCTTTCTTCCGGAACAAGGGGAAAAATGCCCCAAAAATCGGTAAAGTTTATTAAAAAGCAGGGGAAAAATCAAGGTATTCCTAAAAAACTTTCCTCTTTTGGCTTATCTGAAACGCGCCTTCAGTTTCCGGCTTTCTTACGGCGCTTTCGCTTCCTTTTATGCTAAAATATAAAAAAATTATGCTTTTATTCTGAATATAAGGAAAATCATGAAAACTTTTCTCAAGCACAGACCCAAGGGCCCGACTTTAAGGGAACTCTACACCAGACCTCTCACCTACGGACAGACCGTTTCGGGGACGACTTTTTCCGCGGACGGGAAAATATTGGCTTTTTTGTGGAACGAGAAGGGAGGAGCGGTCAGGGATATCTTTGTTAAGCTTGAGGACGGCAGCCTGAAAAAGCTGACGGACGCCGTCAAGATCAAGAAATTCCCCTGCGAGGACGACACGCGTGATCCCAAAGACGTCGCCTACGCCGAGGAGATGTACACCGGCGTCAGCGAATTTTCTTTCGTCAACAACACCTATGACATTGTCTTCCTCTGCCGCGGAAATCTTTTCATCTGCGACCTGGAGGGCAACGTCGAGCGCCTGATGCTGACAAGCGGGGGACAGTACAACCTTGCGATCCCGGACAAGGCGCCGGAAGCTTTCTTCGTGAAGGGCGGCAACCTCTATTCCTACGATCTCGACCACGGCACGGTCAGGCAGCTGACCTTCCTCTCTAAGCCGCACACTTCCGTCTGCGATTACCGCATCTCGCCGGACGGCAGATACGCCGCGGTCCTGGTGGAGGACTCCTCGACTTACGAAGACATCAGGATGCCGGACTACACGCCCGAAAAGGAAGTTAGAATAAACAACCTGAGAAGGAACAACGTCGGGAAGCCCCTGGCGCTCTTCCGCTACGGTTTCCTTGACCTTACCAAAGAGAGCGCTCTACTTGAGTATCCCGAACTTCCGAATTTCAAGCAAGAGGAATGCAAGAAGGGGACGACCGTCAGGCCCCACGCCGCGGCCTGGTCCTGCGACGGCTCAACTTTCGCTTTCGCTTACGTCGAGGACGACTACCGCACCTACCATCTCTGCGAAGCCTCCTGCAAAAAGAATTGGAGCGTCAAGGAACGCTTCAGCGATTACCTGGAGCCCTGGATCGAATGGTCGCCCATAGTTTATGACAAAGAGGGGACGATCTACTTTCTCTCTTATCGTGACGGCTGGCTGCAGCTCTACGCTTTGAAAGCGGGAAGCAAGACGCCGAAACGGATAACCGCCGGCGGCTACGACATCGCGAATTTTACCGTCTGCGAAAACGGCAGGATATATTTCAGCGCCCTTAATCCCGATCCCAGGAAAGCCTTCCTCTACGTGAAGAAGAACGCGAGTGACCCCGAAAAGCGCGTGAAGTGCAGTGACCGCTGCTGGGAAAGCGCAACAGTCAGCAAGGACGGCAAACAGCTGGCGGTCCAGGCCAGTTCGCTGATGGAACCGCCCGTGCTTTTAGTCACCGACGCGAAGGGCAAGTTCACGCAGCTCATAGACACCGCCTCTCCGCTTCTGAAAAAGTGGCCGCGCGCCATCATAAAGGAATTTTCCTTCAAGAACAAAGAGGACGGAGCCGAGATCTGCGGCACGCTTACTTTGCCCAAGAATTTCGACCCGAAGAAAAAATATCCCGCCGTTTTGCGCTGCGTTTACGCCGGGCAGGGGAAGATGGGCTTCGGCCGCTACAATCTTCTCGACAACTACATGGCCAACGAGATGGGCTACATCCTGGTGGGCATCGATCTAAGGGCCAGCCACGGCTACGGCCACAAGTTCGCCCAAGGCTACTACAAGTCTTTGGGCATCGTGGATTCCAAGGAACTGGTCTCCTGCGCGGAATATTTGAAGGCGCAGCCCTTCGTCGATGAAAAGAGGATCGGTGTCTGGGGCGGCAGCTACGGCGGCTTCCTTACGCTCATGGTCATGTGCGACTTCCCGGGCGTCTTTAATACCGGCGTTTCCTGGAAGCCTGTGACGGACTGGAAAAACTACTGGGATTCCTACACCGCTCCGCGCCTTGGAAGGCCCAAGGATGATCCGGAAGTTTACAAGGCGACGTCTCCCGTCTTCCACGCGGCCGGCTTGGAGGGCAACCTCCTTCTCATCCACGGCATGCAGGACGACAACGTGCTTTTCCAGGACGCCGCCTGGATGATCCAGCAGCTAATAGAAAAACAGAAATACTTCGATCTTATGATATACCCCAAGGACAACCACGGCCTCGACCTCAGATACGAGAGCCTTCCCGACTGCATGGAAAGGATCGCCGCTTACTTCGAGGAACATATGGGTCTGGGACCTAAGGAGCAGAAATGAAAAACGCTTTGTATTTGCTGATCACATCCGGCATACTGCTGGTCAACGCCGCTTTTGCTGACGTAGTCATCAACGAGATCAACTACAACCCGCCCGGCTCCGAGGACTCCGCGGAATTTGTGGAGCTCTACAACAATTCCAATGCGGAAGTCTCCCTGGCGGGCTGGAAGTTCAACAAGGGTTTCGACTTTGTTTTCCCGGAGGGCGCTGCGATCGCCGCCAACGGCTACGTCGTTGTCGCGCGCTATCCCGACCGCTTCAAAGTCACTTACCCCGACGCTCCGGAGCCCTACGGACCATTCGTCAGCGGCAAACTGAGCAACAGCGGCGAGCAGATCGAGCTTAGGAACGACCAGGGCGCCACCATTTCCAGCGTCTATTACCTGGACGGCGGCGAATGGCCGGAAGAGCCGGACGGCGACGGACCCTCGCTGGAATTGAAGAATCCCAATTATCCCTTGGACAATCCGAAAGTCTGGGCGGCCAGCACCGTCCGCGGCGGAACGCCGGGAGCGGAGAACTCAGTTAAAGTCCCGGACGGCACCTTGCTTCTGGAGACAAGAAGGGATCCCGTATCTCCTATAGCCGGCGAAACCGTCACGGTGGGCGTCAAGGCCTCCTACGGCAACATATCTTCCGCGACTTTGACGGTCGGGCCTCTGACGGTCGGCGCAAGGAAAAAAGACGGTTGGTACGTGGCCACGCTGACAGCCGGCGAAGCCGGCAGCAAGGTGCAATACACGCTGAACGTCAACGGTCCCGCGGGCACCCAGAAAATTGAAGAAGAATTCACGACTTTGGAAAAACGCCTGCCCCAGCACTGCGTCGTCATAAACGAGATCATGCACGACAGCGGCCTGGCGGCCTCCGACGACGACTACCAGTATGTGGAACTCTACAATCCCACCGCCGAAACAGTTGACCTTAAGAACTGCATGATCAACGGCGTGGTATTGGACACCAAGACGCTTTCTCTGGAACCCAAAAAATATCTCGTCGCGCCTTCCAAGAAGAAGACCATAACCGCCATCTACGGCGACAAGATCCCGGTACTTAACTGCAAGCTCAAGCTCTTCGGGAAGAGCGGCAGCGTGAAGCTGACGGACTGCAACGGCTACGTCATCAGTTCCGCCCGCTACGGCAGCGATGCTCCCTGGCCGTCCCTGGCCTGCGGAACGGGCTGCTCGCTGGAATTGCTTGACCCGAGCCTCGACGGCAACGAAATCGCCAGCTGGGGCGCTTCCAAGCTTTACGGAACGCCCGGCAAGGCCAACTCCGCCGCGGGCGACGTACCGGCGCTTTCCGTCGTCTGCTATCCTCCCTTCGAACCTTTGAGCGATTCGCCGCTGGATTTCGCTTTCGCGGTCCTGGGCGACAACGTTCAGGAAGTGACCATGAATTACGGCATGGACAACGCCGAGCTGCACTCTCAGCTCATTCCCTTTGACACGGAGACCGGTCTCTACAAGGTCACGCTGCCCGCCAGGAACGCTTCCGGAACGCTGCGCTATTCCCTTACCATCAAGAAGGACGGCGCGTACTACGGCTGGCCCCAGCAGGACGTCCAGGAAACGGCTCCGCCCGCCACTATGACCGCCAGGCTCTCCTACGAATCGCACACCATTACTGTCGAGCCTACTACTGAATGGCAGAAGGCAACCATTACCGATAACGCCAGCGACTCCGCCAAGATGTACATCTACATGGACGCGGCGGGCGAAATACTGATCGACGAATTCGAGATGCGCGACGGCACCAGAAATTACATGGCGAACAGTTATTTCGACAGCAACATCGATAACTGGGTGCCCAGGGGCAACCATTCCGGCACTTTCTGGGATAGCACGGAAGGCCACAATGCCAAAGGCTGTTTGCACGTCGTGGCCACCGGCGGCGGCGGCGGCAACTCTTCCGGCAGCTACGTCAGGCCCTACTTCTCGCAGGATCTGACCACCGGCAACAGTTACACCATGAGCTTCTACTACAAGCTCCCGCCCATGTCCGCCAGCGCAAGCGCGGTCTTCAAATATCTCACCATCGGGTTGCCGCCCGAGACGGTCGCCATCTCCGAAATAAACTACCACGACCTGCACAACGCTTTCGGCAAACAGGAATACCTTGAGTTCAAGAACTACGGCAGCGAAGCGGTGGATCTGGCGGGATGGACCCTGGAGAGCAAGGAGAAAGGAAAGATCTCCATGCCGAAGGTCAAGCTTCCGGCCGGCGGGTTCCTCTATCTCTGCGCCGCCACCAACGCTTTCCACACCGCTTTCCCCAGCGCCGAATACTACTACGACCTGGGCTTCACTCCCGACCATGGCTCCGACACCTTCATCTTGAGGAATACTGACGGCAAAGTTATCGACACCGCTTCCTACCGCGACGACGGCGAATGGGGCGGCGACGCCGACGGCGTGGGCGCTTCCCTTGAAAGGCTTGATCTCACCAAGAACGGGACCGATCCCAGTAACTACCGCCTGGCATTCGGCGGCTCCGTCGGCAGGGACGCCAATGATCCGAGAGTCATAGACGCTTTCCACAGCCCTGCGGTGCCGACCTCATCTTCCAGGGTTTACTTCTACTGCTATCTGGACGGCGTTTCCGGTCAGCCCAGCGGTAATCTTTACTACCGCATCGGCAATTACGGTTCCTGGAACTCGCTTCCTCTTTCTTACAACTCCACGCAGAAGAGAGTCTATTGCTCCACGACGGGCTTCTCCAACAACGACCAGGTCTCCTTCTACTACGAGATCAACTGCAACGGCAAGACCTTGACCTTCCCGGCCTGGGGAGCCAGCCGGCCCTGCATGCTGGAAATTGACGACACCACGGATTACCAGATCCCGGTTTACCGCATCCTGATGACCAGCGAGAACTACAATAAGCTCTCTAGCAAGCGCCTTTGGAACAACGACAACACCGACGGCACTCTGATCATCGGCACCAACATCTATTACAACTGCGGCATCCACTACAAAGGCAACTACAGCCGCCAGTACCGAGTCGCCCACAACATCAGGCTCAACTACGGCAAGAAATATCACAAGCACAACAAAGTCTCCAACACTTACAACTGGGAGGACGGCTCGCCCTTCCTCGCCGTGGCCTACGCTCAGAGGATCTACCGCGCCTCCAAGACTCCAATCTACGACTCCGAACCGCACCTGGCCCGCCGCATGGGTTCTCTGCAGGGTCTGATGCATTCCGTGGAAGGCTACGACGACGTTCACCTTACGAAGCTCGGCTACGACGGCAACTGCTACAAAGCCACGGCCGCCAACGCCCAGCAGGCTATGTTCAGTTTCGCCGACTACAAGAAGGAAACTTACAAGGACTGCTACGAGCCTTTGGCGGAGATGAACCCCGACAGGCAGTACAAGGACATCGCCACCGGCATGGAAGCTTTGTACATCTTCGACAACAAGGATTACAATTCCAGGGTGACGAATTACTTCGACGTTTCCGCCGCGGCCAAGGAATGGTGCATGCTGAAGTTTTTGAACAACAGCGACTCTTGGACGCAGTGGGGGCAGAACTACATCCTCTACGGCGACAAGAAAACGGGAAGAGTTCAGCTCTGGCCTCAGGACATCGGCAGCTGCGTCGTCTGGGGCAATGTGCAGCTGTATCCTATAACGGGCGGCATCGAGCGCTTCTGCCGCCACCCGGCTGTCATGCGCGCTTTCTACGCCCATATGACGAACATGGTGCGCATTCTCCCGGTCTCCAGATGTCTGGACATCTTCGACGACCTGAGGGACCAGTGCTCCTATGACGCCAGGCGAAGTGACGGCAGCTACACTGCCGAAGCCCAAAATCTGCGCAACACTATTTCCAGCTGGCAGAGGACCGTCAACAGTTCCGTCGGCTCTCCCACCTACATCACGAACTTCACCTACAGTTTCGTCTCGCTTCCGCCCAGAAGCGCGATGGTAGGGGAGACCTACTACTACCGTCCCTTTGCCTTCGATCCCAGGAACAGGAGGATCTCCTATTCCGTGCAGGGCTGCGATAATCTCAAGATCGACAGCGACGGATTGATCAGCGGCGTCTTCACTGAACCTGGCACATACTCCTGTTCGGTCAGGGCCAACAACGGCGTGAGGACGCTGACGCAATCCTTCTCCATCGCGGCGCAGTATCCTTCCTTGAGACTCTCTATTCCGATGGAAGAGGGAAGCGGCACGGCCGTTAGCGACAAGGACGGCAAGATGACCGGCGCTTTCACCGGCGACGTCAAATGGGACAACGAAGGCCGCTACGGCAAGTGCCTGGCTTTCGGTCCTTCCAACGAAGACTATGTCCAGATGGGCTCTCACAGCGATATCAACATCGCCGGCAACTTCACGGTGGAAGCCTGGGTCTATTTCACGCAGCGCAACAGGCGCTACTGGGGCCGCGTCTTCAAGAAGTACGAGGAACTCGGGTGGCGCCAGGACGGCGACTCCGGAACGCACCACGGCGGCCGCATCGCCTGGGGTCCCTTCGACAACGGCTACTCCTGCACCTCCGACGGCTTCCCGGGCGGCGACTCCTGGATCATGGACCGCTACAACACCGACGACAACCAGCGCATATTGGAACCCAACCAGTGGCACCACTTCGCCGTCACGCACGAAAAGGACAAGAACGAAGCTTACGTTTACGTTGACGGGCACCGCGTTTCCGGCCTTGTCTGGTCCGGCAACCTTTTGCAGAGCTCGCCTCTCTTCCTGGGCGGCTACTTAAACGGCAAGCTTGACGAACTGAAGATCTACAGCTTCGCCAAGCGAGCCTACAACATGGGCATCAACATCGAGGCTGTCCAGACCGTGCCCGGAAGCCAGTACATCCAGTTCCATACCTTCGACAGGAAGGACGTCAAGGAAACGAACCTGAAATACTACGCCATCCGCGTCATGCCCGGCGAAAAATGGTACGTCCTCCCCAGCGAGAAGATCGCTCCGGGCGAAGACATGGTCATCATGGCGGAAGACATTGATCCCAATCTCGAGCTTCCTCCCTCCGGCTCCATCTCCCTCTATCCCTTCGAGCCTGATTCTCCCTTCCCGGAATACTACCTGACCAACGACTACACCAAGATCCTTGACTACGTGGCCTGGGGCGACGCCTCGGCGCTTCCCGACGAAAAGGAGCCTGCCGTGATCGCGGGTCTCTGGAAAGCCGGCACCATCGTCATGCCGAAGGAAAGATCCTTCCGTTTGAAAGAGCGCGGACAAAACGTCAACGGCGCCGACTCCTGGGAAAACGCTTACTCTCAGGAACCGCCCGTCATCACTTACTACACGCCCACCAACTACTACAACTATATAGAGGGCAGCTGGAGCAAGCCGGAAGGCGCCTACACCTTCAAGGTGCAGTACGCCAACAATCCTTACTTCACCGACAGCCGCACCGAAACGACCACCAAGACCGAAGCCAAGATCATCATTCCCAACGGCACCTGGTACTGGCGCGTCCAGGCGGTCTATTCCGACGGAGGCAGCGTCTTCTCCTCACCGGTCAAGACCTACGTCACTCCGGAACCCTTTGCGGGCGGACTGCTATTGGGTTTGGCGCTGCTCTTGCTGCGCTCAAAAAAATAGTTTAAACTAGTATAAATCTCCAAACCAATGTCACATGGCTTCCAATATCAATGGGAGCCATGTTTCATTTCAACTTGTTTTCCAACCCGTGTATCATTGGGAAATTGATTTAATGTAGGTGTTTAAGTACAATACTAGTAAATTTAATAGGGAAGGGGAATATTTACTTCAGGTGTAAGTGTTCCGCACCTTTTTCTCCAAAACCAACAGGTGTATTATGAAACGCACACTTCTTTTTGCCGCGGCTTTCATGTTTATGGCTGCCGCGTTCCTTAACGCCGCCGAGACCAACGAAGTCTTCCGCATCGACTTCGAACAGGCCGAAGGCTATACTGTCGGCGACATCTTCGCTCAGGAAAAAGGCTGGGCGCCTTATTCTGACGCCAACTCCAACTGCTACGGCCGCGTGGTCGATACCGAGACCTTCGCGTGCATCAAGAGCGGCACGCAGGCTCTTTTGGCCGGCGTTCAAGACACTTCCTATGGCAGGGCCAACTTTTGCGTCGATTTCGACATTTCTTCGATCGACATCGACAAGAACTACGTTCAGTTCGAAATGCAGGTGAAGCCCAGCGAAGCCGGTTCCGGCAGCTACCAGAACCGCTTCCAGATCAACTCCACCAACAACGTTTCGCTTATCAGCTGCCTGGTCTTCAACAAGGGTTTCTGGTGCAACGCTTATTCTATGAAAACATCCGCCGGCGCTTGGGCCTTCAACCCCAAGACGATGCAGGGCGGTCCGGAACAGATCGAAGGCGTGCCGCCTTCAGACGAATTCACCACCGTCACTTTCACCTGGGATCTTGGCAAGCAGCAGCTGCTCTCCATCCAGCTCGGCTCCGAGATGTGCTACTACACCAACCGCTGGGATCCCGAGACCGGCGCGCAATACGAAAGCAACGCCAACCTTCCCTACGGCATCAATCCCACCTTCAGCGGTCTGCCCGGCCGTCTTGTGATCATCGGCCAGAACGAATGTCCGGAAGCCGGCTATGACGCTTTCGTCGTCCGCACCATCAGCAAGCCCCAGACTTCTAATCCCGGCAAGATGAACTGCGCGGCCACGACCTTGGTCAACAACTACAAGTCCACCGCCACCGCTTTCACCATCACCAACGACGGCGACGAGCCCTTTGACTTCGCGGTCTCCACCGATTCCGAATGGCTCGTTCCTGTGGCCACCAACGGCACCTGCACTTCTACCGCCACCATCAACCTGACGCTTGACAGGGAAAAGATGGCGGAGAACAAGTACTATCGCGGCATCGTTTCCGTTGACGCCGGCGACGCCGGTTCCTGCCAGGTGAGAGTCACCGCCCAGGGCCCGTACATTTATTTCTCTGAAGATTTCGAGAGCCCGTATATGATCTACGGCGGCGTCGTGGCCACCCAGGACCGCTGGGACAACAACATGCAGCCTCCCACCACCTACAACATCGTGGTGACCAACGCCTACGACAGGGAAGGCATCGGCTTCATCAACCAGACCTCCTGGTATGACGGCCAGACCATTTCCGTGGATTCCAGGGACAACGAGATCGTCCATGTCGGCACTGACCTCTTCATCCCCATGGAATCACAGACTACGGAATTCCATTTCAAGTCCAGCTACTGGTCCTTGGCCTGGGATCTCGTCTTCGCCTATGAACCGGGCAGCGGCGTCTTCCGTGTGAAATCCCTCAACAACAATGAACTTGTTCTTGAGGATTGGGAAGGCTCCATGGACGAGTGGCTCCGCGTGGAACTGGTCATTGACTATCAGGCCCAGATCATAAAGAGCGTCACTCTCGGCGAAAATGTCTTCGATGATCTCGGCATCGAGCTCATGAAGGACACCAACGACAAGGAAGTCACCAGCTTGTCCGACCTTTCCATCTACGCTACCCCGCAGGAAAACCTTGCTCTCATCGGCCTCGACAATATCATCGCCGAGGAAGTGGAACGCACCGGCGATCCTCAGCTGGTAGCCCCCGCTTTCCAGCAGTTCGGCGCTGAATCCAAGGGAACTTTCGTGCTTCGCAACGCGGGCGCCGGTTCCTTCAATTACACTATCGAAGCTATTGAGAACCCGGACTGCTTCACTTTTGATCCTGCCAGCGGCAGCGTGGAAGGCAAGAAAGAGATCAACGTCACCATCAACCGCGAAGACCTCTCTCCCGGCTTCTATCGTTCCCGCATCGTTTCCAACGGCGGCGATGCCGGCTCAGTAACCTCCATCTTCACCTTCGCCTGCGGCGGCGTTTACTACACCTGCGACTTCGAAGAGCCCTGGTTCAAGAACGGCTCTATCAGAGGCCAGGAGACCTGGTCCTACGATCCCGACGTCCTGCCCGAATCATTTGAGGAAGGCGTCCAGGACGGCGTCCTGAACATCATGACGGCTCCCGGCTACGTGGGACTGCGCGCCGATGTGGTCGCTCCCAACGCCGGCACGGTCACGGTCCATACCGCGGTCTTCTGCCCCAGCGAGGGCGTTGACGGCGGCACGCTCTACTTCAAGCAGAACGACGCCTGGCCTTACGCTGAATTCATGATCACCCGTGATTCCGAAAACGGTCAGATGGTGTTGAGAAAGTCCGGCACTGAACCGGAAGTTTTCTCTATGACGGCTCCCTTAGACGAGTGGGTGCCTTTCTCCTATACCATCTGGTTCGAAGACCAGTCCATCCTCGAAGTGACCTTCGGCGAAGAGACTCTGGAAACCCAGGAACTCTTCATCGACGAAGAGACGAAGGCTTTCACCCGCTACATCGTCTGCGGTTCCGAAGAAGCCAACTTCCAGATCGACGACGTCATGATCAGCGAATACGGCATCGTGCCGGAACCGGCCTGCATTGCGTTGCTGGCGCTCGTGGCCGCTGCGTTCCTTCGCAGGAAATAAGCACGCTGACATCTGCTGACGCAAAGAGGCTCGCGGTTAATCCCGCGAGCCTCTTTTTTGTTTTGCGGCAACGGAAAAGAAAACACTATATGTTGTATTACGGAGCCCCTTTTGCTACAATCTATACATATTTTTATAAAACATTAAAAAGGAGCCGAACATGCGAAAATTCTTCTTCGCCCTACCTCTTTTAGTTTTTCTCTTAGGTTTCACGAAATGCGGTACCGTTCCCAAAAAGGAGGCCGCGCCCAAAGGTCCTCAGGCCGCTTATGGCGTGCTGGAAAGAGTCTTGGGCGAGACTGAGCGCTTCAAACTTGAATACGCGCCTAGCAGCAACACCAATCTTTTCGACACTTTCACTTACAGCGCCAAGGACGGCGTCGTAACGGTGAAAGGCGAAACCGATCTGGCCATCTGCCGCGGCGTTTACGAGTATTTGAAGAAGCACGTGCACGTCATGCTGACCTGGGCGCAGAGAGAGATCAAGCTTCCCTCTGCTTTGCCGGATTGCGAGGAGACATTGGGCGGAACGCCGCATGAATTCAGGCTCTATTACAACATCTGCGCCTTCGGCTACACCACGCCGTATTGGGATTGGAAAAGGTGGGAGCAGGAGATCGACTGGATGGCTTTCCACGGCATCAATATGCCTCTTGCTATGAAAGGCCAGGAAGCGGTGCTGCAGAAAGTATGGCTGAAGCACGGCGTCAGCCAGAAAGGCATCGACGAGATGTTCTGCGGACCGGCCTACGGCCCCTGGCAGTGGATGGGCAACATCAACAATCACAACAATCCCCAGCCTCAGGAGTACATTGCTAAGAACGCGGAATTGCAGAAGCAGTGTTTGAAGAGGATGGAAGAGCTGGGCATGTCGCCCGTCGTTCCCGGGTTCTCAGGATTCGTTCCGCGCGAATTCGCCGAGAGTCACAAAGACTTCGACATCCACAAGAGCGCCGGCTGGGCGGGATTCCGCGATGACCAGAAATCCTGGTGGCTCTCTCCGAAGACGGAAGCCTTCAAAGAGATCGCCATCGACATGGTCAGGGAATACACGAATTTCTACGGACCGCAGAAATATTTCCTGGTGGACAGCTTCAATGAACTGGCGGTGCCCATAACAGGGGACAAGAACGAAGACTTAAGGGAATACGGCAGGAAGAGCTATGAGGCGCTCTCTGCCGGCATCGAGGACGCCGTCTGGCTCATGCAGGGCTGGCTCTTCAGCTACAGCCGTCATTTCTGGACCCACGAGGCGACGGAAGCGTTCCTATCCGACGTTCCCAATGACAAGATGATCATCATCGACCTCGGGACCGAACGCTACAAAGGCTGGGAAGACCACAAGGCTTTCTACGGCAAGAAGTGGATCCAGAGCTACATTCACAACTTCGGCGGCTACGACGGCATGTTCGGCAATTGTCCGAGGCTGATGCGTCTTTCCTTCCAGCCTCTGAAGCGCCCCGGCCGCGGCAACCAGGTCGGCTTGGGTTACTCTCCGGAAGGCGTCTGCCAGAACGAGATCGTCTATGAGGAAATGACGGACACCGCCTGGCTTCCTGACGAGATGAAGATCGAGGATTGGCTCAGGGAGTTCCTGACGGCCCGCTACGGCTCCTGCCCCGACAAGATCTGGGAAGCCTGGCAGATCATCTTCAAATGCTTCTATAGCGGCGGGGGAGGCGGACACTTCAAGTATCAGGTCATCCCGCAGCTCTCCACGGATCCTCACCATCTGAATCCCGATTGGTTCAAGGCGCTGGATATTTTCCTCTCCTGCTCCAACGAGTTCGCAAACTGCGGCTGCTACTGGGACGACGCGGTGGAACTGGCCAACCATATCGGCAGCTCTACGGCGGACAACATGATCGCCATGACCATCTTCTCCCATCAGCTGGGAGCCAGGGAAGACGCCAAGAAGTTCCTGGGCTGCTTTACGGAAATGCTCAGCGACGTGGACAAGCTCAATTCCACGCGCTATCAGTTCATGCTGAACGAGTGGACGGGCGCCGCCGCCAAGTGGAGCGATGATCCGGAACTGCAGAAGTACTACAAGATGGACGCCAGAAGACTGATCACGGTCTGGGGCGGACATCTCGACGGTTATGTCGCGCATCACTGGAGCGGACTTATCGGCTGCTATTATCTGCCGCGCTGGCAGCTCTACCTCACCGAGCTTTTGAAAGGCACCGAGATGGCGGAGATCCAGAAGAAAGTCAGGGAATTCGAGCAGAACTGGGTATCGAACGGCCCGGACGGCGCCACGGAACCTGACAAAGATCCGGCCAAATGGACGGCCAGGACTTTGAAGGACGCCGCTCAGCTCAAAGAGATCTTCGAGAAACGCAACAAAGAGATGGTGGAAAAAGACAGGGGCGTCTTCCTTGGCACCTGGAACGCCAGCGAAAAGCATGTCCTGACCAACGTGCACTTCCTCGTCTCCAACAACGTGACAGGCCCCGGCAAATACCAGGTGCTGGTCAAGGGCGGCGGCTACAAGCGTCCCTGCGCCATCGCCATCGCCATGAACGGCAAACCGGTGGCCAAAGCCAAAGCCCTCCCCATCGACAAGACAAGAAGGGAGGAGGCGCGCTACGAGGCCAATTTGAAAGAGCACAGCCCCGGCGCCAGCTATACGGTCGAGATCTTCTTCAAGCCGCCCTGCGACGGCAACGGAGCGGAGATCTTCCTGAAGAAAATGGGCAAGTGATGGACGCCTGAACATTAAAGCACGGACGCTCTCGTCCGCGCTTCTTTTTAATTTACATGCGCTATCCTTTTTAATAGATTTTTACAGGCATTTATTAATTTTAACGAGTGAACATTATGAGCAGGAAAAGCAGAAGCCCTAAGGCAAGATCGGGAAAGTTTCTGTCCGTTTTGTTTTTCCTTTTGGCGGCGGGCTTCTTGATCTATACATATTGCCGGGAGCACAAAGATCTGCTTTCGTCCGTTTACAAGCCGGCGCCTCAAAACGCTTACGCCATGCCGGCCTCCTCGAAGGTGAGCTTCGATTCCCAGGAGGCGGAAAGGCCGCTTCTCTCCATCAGATCTCTGGATGTGGGGCAGGGGGACTGCGCTTTCATCACCCTGCCGGACAACAAATACGTTCTGGTGGACGGGGGAGACCTGGATGCCGGTCCCAAGGTCAGGGCTTATCTTGAGGAGAACGGGCTGACGAACCTCTTCTGCCTTATCGCGACGCACGCCCATGCCGATCACATCGGGGGATTGATCGAGATCCTGAAGGGCGTCAACGTGGAGAGCGTTTACATGCCGGGGGAGAGAGCCGGCGCGTCAGGCGACACCAAGACTTACCGCAATTTGCTGAAGGCTCTGAAGAAAAAAGGTCTTACCATCAAGAACGCCTACGCCGGAACGCTTTTGTACAGCAACGATCTTTACGTCTGCAGCTTCCTGGCGCCGGAAGAGCACCAGTATGAAAAGCTCAACGACACCAGCGCCTGCCTTTTCATCGTTTACGGCGCTCACAAGGCGCTGCTTCCCGGCGACGCGGAGAAGACATCCGAACTTGAGATGACGGAAAAATATTCCGAGGAGCTGACTGACCTGACTTTCCTGAAGGTGGCTCATCACGGTTCCAGGACTTCCTCCACGGAAACTTTTTTGAGGATAGCCAAGCCCGAGGTGGCCTTCATCTCTTTGGGAAAAGACAACGATTACAAGCATCCTCACAAGGAAGCCATGAACAGATTGGAGAGCTGGTGCGGAGCCATTTACCGCACGGACGAAGAGGGGAGTTTGGAGTTCGTTTCCGACGGCGAAAACTACGAAGTGAAAACGAACTGAAAGGGCGGTGCGTTTTTCTCGCTCGTTGAAAGAATTGCTATAATCTTAACGTAAGTTCAAACAAACTCATAAACTTCGGAGCCGTTGCCCGTGAAAAACACCAGCAAGTATCTCTTTGCGTTCCTCCTGTTTTTATTTCCATTTCTCTGCCGGGCCGAAAACAAACCCGTCATTCCCAAAGGAGGCGGAACCAGGACCAATCCTTACCAAATCGAAACCATCGAAAATCTGGTTTGGCTTTCGAGTCATTTGTCAGACCTTGCCCCACTTAAATATATTTCTCTTGAAAACGACATTGACGCCAGCGAGACAGAAACGTGGAATGACGGGGCGGGTTTTATTCCAATCGCCGGTTTTGACGATCCAGGCGTTTACTATGAGATCAAGGTCGATTTCAACGGGAACGGCCACACAATAAGCGGACTTCACATTGACCGTTCCGTTTCCAACGATTTCAACCTGGGTCTTTTCAGTTCTTTGAAAGATTCTAAGATCTATGATCTTGTGATCTCAAACGCCTTCATTTCAGGAAACAAACAACTGGGCGCGATCGCGGGATTTGCTGAAAGAACTTCTTTTGAGAATTGCAGAGTCGTGGAAAGCTTCATCAAAGGCGAAGATAAAGATGTGGGAGGATTGGTAGGGCGTTGCGGCCGTGGCAACGCTTTTATTTCCTGCGAATTCGACGGAAAACTTTCCGGCGTGAATCATCTTGGCGGAATAGCAGGGGAAGCCTTTTACTCTAAGTTTACGGAGTTTACTGATCTGTCATCCAAGGTCGAAATAATTCGCGGCCGGGAGTGCATAGGCGGAATAATAGGCCATGCCGGAGCGGCAAAGATATTGCGCTGCGCTTCGGAGATCGATTGCTCCAGCGATACCAACGTTTATGGATACGTAGGAGGAATAATCGGTTCCAGCGGCATAGACAACTCCAGTGGAGTGGACATAAGATTTTGCTATGCTAAAGCAAAAATCAAAGGCGAAAGTCATATCGGCGGGTTAGCCGGCTCTTGGGTCGGAACAAAAGAAGAGAACATAGAAAACTGTTACGCGGTGTGTGAGTTGACGGCCAGCGCTCCCAATTATGCGGACGTTGGTGGAATAGTCGGGTATTTTGGAGATCAAGGCAGCGTTATAAACTGTTATTCGCTGGGAGATATTTGTGTGGAAGCGGAAAAGTATTTCGGAGGGATCGCCGGCAACGAAAACAACCTTTTTGGAAGCGCTGTCATTAGCAATTGTTTTCACAGCATGAGACCCATGGAAGACTGGGAAAATGCCAGGGCCGAAATGAAAAGGAAAAGCACTTACGTCGGCTGGGATTTTGACGAAGTCTGGGACATGGACGACGGCGAAGACTTTCCCTATCTCAGGTGGGAAGTTCCCGAGCCGACGTCGGTATTGGCGTTGTTTGCGCTGTTGATCAGCTTCGCGTATTCTGAAAAACGGCAAGGAGTTTAAGAAGAGAAAAAGGCTGCGGCCAAGAGCGGTTCGGACAGGTCAGTGTCGTTCCCCCTTGCGTTTGAAAGTCTAATGTGGTAGCATATACAAAAAATGTGTCGGAGCGTAGCGCAGCCTGGTAGCGCACTTGACTGGGGGTCAAGTGGTCGCTGGTTCAAATCCAGTCGCTCCGACCATTTTTATTTTAAGGCACTTCTATAAATGCATTTAAACCGCGTCCTTAGAAACACTTTTTCCCTCTTTACCGGAAAAGCCGCCTCCCAGGCCCTGACGGCTCTTTTCAATATCTACCTGACGCGGGCCCTCGGCAAGGAATTTTACGGCGATTTCACCGGAGCGCTTTCCTGGATCGTGATGTTCTCCATCGTGGCGGAGTACGGACTGGGAACTCTGATGACGAGGATCGTGGCGAGGGAGCCGGAAAGAAGCGACGAGCTTTTCTGGAATTCCGTTATCCTCAAGACTTTCTGCTCGATTCTGGCTGTCGCTCTGGCCATCGGCGCACTTGTTCTCAGGGATCTCTTGGGCTTCGGCGCGGGAGGCGAGGATCTGACGCTTATCGCGCTCTTCTGCCTCTTCCTCTTTGCCAACGCCTGGTACATGTCCATGGCGGCCATTTTGAGGGGCCACCAGGACAATCACCTGGAGGCGGCGCTTTTCCTGATAGGCAAAGTGATCTACGTTGCCCTTGGCTTCGGAACGCTCATGTTCGCCAAATGCGGGCTTGACGTCAAGACGAGGCTGATGGCGGTCTATTTCGCCCTCGGCTCCTTCGTTCCCCTGGTTCTGGGCACGATGGCTTTGAGGCTGCGCTATAAATTAGGCCTTCCCAAACCCAGCCTGAAAGTGATAATGGAGATGCTGAGCCAGGGCTGGCAGTTCTTCACGATCATGTTCACTTCCACGCTGCATTTGAAATTTGACCATGTGCTTTTGTGGTGGTTCGGCTTCAAGGCGCAGCTGGGTGTTTACGGCGCGGCATACAATCTGGTCCTCATTCCGCTCTTTTTGACCAACTCCTTCACGGAGTCCATGTATCCCGCTCTCGCCAGCAGCAAGGAAGCGGGGGAGGAGGACTTCTGGCAGAGGGTGATGATAAGCCTGAGGTGGATCGGCTGCCTGGGCTTCCCGTTCCTCTTTTGGGCGACGCTGGAAGCGCCGAGGATACTTGATCTTGTTTACGGCAAAGAATTCGTGGAAGGCGCGCTGGCGCTCCAAATACTGATCTGGGGCCAGGGCCTCGACCTCTTCTGTCCTTTCTTCGGGCACGTATTGTACGTTAAAGAAAAGGAGCGCAAGGTCTTCTTCATCAACCTTGCCAGTCTGATCGGCAATATTCTCGCCAACATAATTTTGATCTACTTCCTCTGCCTGAGGAGAGGCAACGACCCGACCTTGGCGCCCATCGCTTCCGCGCTCTCCATGGTGGTAAGTCTTTCCATCATGTTCATCGGCTACGTCATAAGCTTTTCCGAATTCGGCCGCGCCAAAGCGAGCCTTCTGGCCCTTGCCCGACCGGCGGTCCTGGCAATTGTCACCTTGCCGGTTGTCTTCCTTATAAAGCCCTATGTTCCGGTCTATCTGACCTGGCTCGTTTACGGTATTGTCTTCATGATCTTGGCTTTCGCCCTTAAGGTCGTGAGACTTCAAGACTACCGCCGTTTCTGATTCTTTTCGGGCTTTACAGAATACCGCCCTCTTTGCTAAAATCTCTATATCAATTGTGTGTGTATCTAAAAACAAGGCCCAGGTCTATCTATGAGCATTTTAAAACGCGGTTTTTTAGAAGAAAAACTGAGCGGGGAAGAGATCTCTGCGCTTAACGAGCAGCTGAATGTCAGCCGCGGAGCCATCGTCAAAATGACGACTCTGGCGGGCTGCGGACACCCCGGCGGTTCCCTTTCCTCCCTGGAAACTTACACGCTGCTCTGGCAGTGCGCCAACGTCGATCCCAAGGAACCGAGGAAATTCGGCAGGGACACCATCGTCGTCAGCCACGGCCACACCTCGCCGGGCGTTTACGCGGCTTTGGCGGGGGCCGGCTTCATCGACCTCAGGGAAGCGGTGGTGACCTTCCGCCAGAAGGGCAGCTCCTTCCCGGGCCACATCGAGCAGTGCGTGCCCGGCGTGGAGTGGGACACCGGCAACCTGGGCCAGGGTCTCTCCGCCTGCGTGGGCTTCGCGCTGGCTGACCGCTTGACCTGCGTCAAGGCGAAAGTGTTCTGCGTGATGGGGGACGGCGAACAGCAGAAAGGCCAGATCGCGGAAGCGAGGAGAACGGCCGTCAAATACGCCCTGCCCTTGGTCGCCATCATCGACTATAACGAATTGCAGATCTGCGGCGACATCCACGAAGTGATGTATCAGCCTCTGAAGGCCGAATGGGAAGCCGACGGCTGGGAAGTCATAGATGTGAACGGCCACGACCTGCAATCTCTCTACGGCGCTCTGAGGAAAGCGTATCTTTCCGAAAAGCCCGTCATGATCTTAGCCAAAACTATCATGGGCCACGGCATCTCCTTCATGGAGAACCAGGCGAAATACCACGGCTCCGCGCTCAATATGGATCTCTGCCGCCAGGCGCTCAAAGAGCTCGGACTTCCCGACGACCTGGACGAACTGATGGCGGAACGCAAAGGAAAAGCGCCCCGTCCTCCCGTGCGTCCCAAGACTCCCGACATTACGCTGGATCCCGGAACGCCCGCTCTCTACACCGAGAGCACCGACAACAGGAGCGCCTGGGGCAAAGCGCTGGCCGACATCGCGAAGGTAAACAAGGACAAATCCGGCGCCAGCCCGATGGCCGCCCTGGACTGCGACCTCAAGGGCAGCGTGAAAGTGGCGGACTTCGAGAAAGTCTGGCCTGAGAATTTCTTCCAGATCGGCATCCAGGAACACAACGCGGCGGTCATCACCGGCGCCATGAGCATCAGGGGCGTCCAGTCTTTCTGGGCGGACTTCGGCGCCTTCGGCGTGGACGAGACTTACAATCAGCACCGCATGTCGGTCATGAACGAAGCCTTCCCGAAGATCGTCTGCACCCACTGCGGGCTTGACGTAGGCGAAGACGGCAGGACGCACCAGTGCGTGGATTACCTCGGACTCTACAGGAACCTTCTGGGCTTTGAAGTCATCGTTCCGGCCGACCCGAACCAGACCGACAGAGCCGTGAGATATCTCGCCCTTACCAAGAAGCCGACGCTTCTGGTCATGGGCCGCTCGAAAGTCGCCATCGTCGCCAAAGAAGACGGCACGCCTTTCTTCGGCACGGACTACAAATACGCTTACGGCAAAGCTGACGAATTGCGCGCCAAACAGAACCCAAAAGCCGCGATCTTCGTCTGCGGCACTCCTTCCGCCAACGCCGTGGCCGCTTCCGACGAACTGGCGAAGCAGGGGACGGAAGTCTCCGTTTACAACATCTCCTCGCCTCTCTTAATCGACGTCGATGCGCTGAAAGCCGCCGCCAAGACCGGCCTCATCGTGACCGTCGAGGATCACCTCGTGGTCAGCGGACTGGGCATGAGCGTCGCGGAAAAACTTCAGGAGCTCGGCTTGAACTGCAAGCTCGTGAAGCTCGGCGTCACCTCCTTCGCTGGTTCCGCCACGCCGAAAGAACTCTACGCCGAATATTCCCTGGACGCCCCGGGCATAATCAAGGCCATCGAAGCCGCGCTCTAAATGGAAGACGAGAGGAAAGAGCTGAAATGGTTTGGGGCGGTTCTGCTGGCCCTCGGGCTTTTTTGGCTCTTCCGCGCCGTGCTTCTAGGCACGGGCTTTTTCTTCGGAGATTTCGCCAACCAGGATCTTCCCAAGCTTTTCTTCAACGCCGGCGAGATTCTGCAGGGACGTTTCCCGGCCTGGTGCCCTTACCACGACCTTGGCCGTCCCTTCGGGCAGATGGCCTGGCACTCCGTCTTTTATCCGCTGTATCTGCTTTGCGTTCCTCTCGCGAAAGATCTTGCGGCCTTTGAAAAAGCGGTCTCCTTCATCTACGTTTTCCAGGTCTTTTTCGGCGCGCTGGGCGTTTATTTTCTCCTGAGATTCTGGAAGGTCTCGCGTCCCGCCGCCACGGCTGCCGCCGCGGCCGCCGGCTACTGCGCCTCCGTCGTCATAACCATGACCAGCGCCAACAACGGCGCGGGCTACGGCTTCATCCCCTGGATCATGCTCTCTTTGGAGCATATGAAAGCGGAAGCGGAAAACAAGCTCAGTTTGAAAACGCTTTCCCTTTCCGTGATCGGCGGCGGCGCGCTAGGCTTCTGTTTTCTCATTGGCGTTATCCAGAGGATGCCCTACATGGCGGCTTTCCTTTTCGCTTTCTTCCTCTACGAACTGATCGAGCTCAGGAAGGATAAGCAAGCACTTCTGAGGTTCCTTTTGCAGAGCGCGGTCTTCCTTGCCGTGGGCTTGCTTATCTCGGCGATCCTCATCGTTCCCGCCGCGGAGTATTACGGCAACAGCGCGCGTCCCGACCAGGACATCTACAAGAACACATCCGACCAGGCGAGCTGGTACTTCTTCCTCACGAACATCATTCCCGATCTCTTCGGCCGCGTGAAAGCGCCCAATTCCGGGAACGACTGGAATCTTTTCTGGGGAGGGGACAGCTGGCACATCGGCCAGTTCTGGCAGTATTGGTGCCGCGTCGCCTACACCGGGCTCTGGCCTTTCCTGGCGCTTCTTCTGGTTCCGGCCTACCTGAAAAAACATTTCTCCCTCAGGGCGCTGGTCTTTTTCCTGATCGCTCTTATCGCGGTCCTTTACATCTACGGAATTGAAAATCCCTTCCAGTATTTCCTCGCTTATCTCATCAAGCCTTTGAGGAACCTGAGGATCCCGGTCAGGTACGCTTACTTCATCTCGCTTCCTATTAGCTTGCTCTTCGCCTTCATGTTCGATCAGTTCTGGCCGAAGGAAAAGACTGAGATCAAATCTGGTTTCTGGCTTTTCCTCTTCGCAAGCCTTTTTATTATCGGGCTCGCCACGATCATTGGCCTTAAGAAAGTTCCCGACAATGCCGTTACGAAAGCCGTTTTCAACTTCGCGGTCTTGAGGCAGTACGTCATCTTCCTGATCGGCATAGCGCTCTATCTCATCGCCTGCAAAAAAGAGCAGACGATCACCAAGTGGGCCTTCGCCGCCCTCATAGTTTTCGACCTGGCCTCTTTCGGCGGCGAGATCAACGCCTGCCCGCAGTCCGCGGCGGAATCCAACGCCGCCAATCCCGTTTCCATGGCGCTGAAAGCAGATCAGATCTCCAAGGGGCCAAAAGCCCGCTGCCGCTACCGCTGGGACGCCGTGCAGGCCACGCAGAAGACTGTCATCTGGGGCCTTGACTCCGTCAACGGCTACATCATGACGAGGACTAGTTGGGAGCAGCCCTTATGGAACGCCAGGAAGCAGGGAGAAGCGTATAAAAAACGTTTCGACGAGATCTTCAACATCCGCTACGACCTCAACAACCAAACCAGGCTTCCCGCCGAAAAGATCCCGAAATGGGCCAGAGGCTTCACAAAGTACGGCATTTTCGTCAAGGACAATATCTTCGCCATGCCGAGAGCCTGGTTCGTTCCCACGGCTGTCAGGGAAGACGAGGATCCCGCTTCAGTCGTCATGTCGAAGGACTTCGAGCCCTCCCGCAAGGTCGTCATAAGCGGCGCCCCTGTACCTGAGCAGCTCTCTGGCGAAGCGGGGGAGGAAGGCGATCTCGGCAAAGTTATTTTGACCGATTACGCCCCGCAGGAGATCAAGGCCAAAGTGAACGCCAAAGTTCCCGGCTGTGTCGTCTTCAGCGAACTCTATTATCCAGGCTGGCTCGCCAAGATCGACGACCAGCCCGCCGATATCCTGCGCGCCGACGCCGCCCTGAGAGCGGTCTTCGTGGAGGCGGGAGAACATACGATCACGCTGCAGGCGAAAATAAGCCGTCAGAGCGCGCTCCTTTGCTGCTACGTTCTGGGGCTTGTGCTTTTCCTTGCGGCCGCCGTTTACAGAACATCACTTTTTTTCATAAACAAATCCTGAGGAAAAAACCATGAAAAAACTGCTTTTTCTCTCTCTTGTCCTGATCTACCTCTTAGGCCTCGCCGGCTGCGCCATGCAGGATTCCCTGGACGCCGACGCCCCCAACAACCACCTTTACCGCGACCCCGATCAGCAGAGCGTAGTCTATCCCGAAGCGGAATAGTTCCTTCTCTTTATGCGAAAGGAATGTTTGCTATAATTTCCTTTTAGTATGATAAAGACCGAACTGACAGAAAAAGAAAAGGAAGATTTGATCGAGCGCGTGGCTATGTGGAGCCAAAAATACGACATCCCCGCGGCCACGACTTTCCTTTTTGAGATCAACAGGCCTATTGCGCCCATAACCGCTCACATTCTCATCGGGTTCGGGGGGATACTGAATACGGTCATGCCGCTCGACATGCGGGATCTCGGCCTTTTTCTGCTGGATGACTCCAATACGCTGAGGCTTGAGGAGAGAATCAAGGAGTTGGCCAAGTAAATGACAAAAGACACTGAGAAACTGGAAGTGATGCTGGCCACGGACTGCGGCAGCACCACCACGAAAGCCATCCTGGTGGTCAAGACCGAGGAAGGCTACCGCCTGGCCGGCAGGGGAGAGGCGCCCACCACCGTGGAGGCGCCCTTCGACGACGTGACGGTGGGCGTGAAAAACGCCGTGGAGGAATTGGAGGATATCACCGGACGCCGGCTTTTGGACGAAAACAGGAACCTTATTTGCCCCAGGAAGGGCGAGGACGGGGTGGACGCTTACTTCTCCACCAGTTCCGCCGGGGGAGGATTGCAGATGGCCTGTACGGGCATCGTAGGCAATATTTCGGGCGCCAGCGCGGAAAGGGCGGCCCTGGGAGCGGGCGCCATCGTTATCGACACCATTTCCCTGGACGACCCCAGGGAGAATTACGAAAGGATCGAAAGACTGCGCCATATTCGCCCGGACATGATATTGATGGCCGGCGGCACCAACGGCGGCTCCAGGCGGCACGTGGAGATGCTTTCGGAAATAATCCGCGCCGCGAAACCGCAGCCCAGGTTCGGCCAGGGCTTCAATCTGCCGGTCATTTTCAGCGGCAACACTGAAGCCCGCGACGTAGTCGAGGATATGCTGGGGGGCGTCTGCTCCATCAGGAACGTCAACAACGTCAGGCCTGATCTGAACAGGGAAGACGTGGCGGAAGCACGCCAGGCCATCCACGACCTCTTCCTGGAACACGTGATGCAGCAGGCTCCGGGATACCCGCAATTGATGGAGATCACTTCGGCGGATATTATGCCGACGCCAACGGCGGTGGGCATCATCATCCAGGAAGTCGCCAGGGAAAGGAACCAGAACGTGCTGGCGGTGGATATCGGCGGCGCCACCACCGACGTCTTCTCCGTCTTCGGCGGACACTTCCACCGCACCGTCTCCGCCAACTACGGCATGAGCTACAGCCTCTGCAACGTGATGGCGGAAAGCGGAGTGGACAATATCCTGCGCTGGCTGCCCTTCAAGTTCGACGTGAAAGTTCTGAGGGACATCCTGCGCAACAAGATGATCAGGCCCACCACCATTCCGGAAACAAAAGAAGAGCTTTACATCGAGCAGGCCGCGGCCAGAGAGGCTTTGAGACTTTCGCTTATCCACCACCGCTCCCTGGCGGTGGATGTGGCGGCCAACGTGAAGGACGCCGACAGCGACATCGGATCGGCCCTGGACAACGACCAGAAGGTGCTGGTGGATCTCATGAAGCTGGACCTCTGCATCGGATCCGGCGGCGTTTTATCCCACGCTCCCGACAGGACCCAGTCGGCTTTGATGATGCTGGACGCTTTCCAGCTGGAGGGCGTGACGCAGCTGGCGGTGGACTCCATCTTCATGATGCCGCAGCTGGGCGTGATGTCGCAGCTGAACGCCGCGGCGGCCAAGGAAGTCTTCGCCAAGGACTGCATGATCGTTCTGGGAACGGCCATCGCGCCCGTGGGCGTCGCCAAGGAAGGCAGCAGGGTGATGGACGTCCTCATAAGAGCCGAAGGCTTGGAGGAAAAGATCACCGTGAAATGCGGGGAGCTCATTAGAGTGCCTCTGGCCACCGGCAAGAAAGCCAGGGTGCAGATCTTCCCCAGCCGACGCTTCAACGCGGGGGCCGGCAACGGAAAACCCCTGGAAAAGGAAGTTATCGGCGGCTGCGCCGGACTGCTTCTGGACGGGCGCTGCAGGCCTCTCATGTTCGATACGGATCAGGAAAAGAACGCCGAGCGCCGCTTAAGAGATTACAAAGCGCTTTCGCTGCCGCTTGAATAAAAGGATACAGATTATGGGAAACGCTTTTACTCCCGGGCTGACCATAAGCCCGCACGTTAAGATAAGGAAGACCAGACGGCTCCCGGTCAAGGGAGAAGTTGTGGTCAAACTGGGGGATCCCGTTACGCCCGAGACCGTGGTGGCGAAAGTCGATCTGCCCGGAACGCTTGCTGTGGTCAAAGCCGCGAACATCCTCGGCTGCGGACCTGACCAGCTCGAGAAATTCGTTTTGAAGAAAGCCGGCGACCCGGTGAAAAAAGAGGAGCTTCTGGCCAGCAGGACGGTCTTCTTCAACCTTATAACCAACAACGTCACGTCGCCCATCGACGGGTCTTTGGAATACATCTCGAAACTCTCCGGCAACATCGGCGTCCGGGGCGTGCCGAAACCGATCTTCTGCCACGCTTACATATCCGGCGAGGTCGTGGAGATAATGGAAGAGGAAGGAGTCGTCATCGAGACCTACGGCGCCCTGGTGCAGGGCATCTTCGGCGTGGGCGGGGAGCGCCACGGCAAGCTCCTTTGGTTCGACAACGGACGCTCCGTTCTGACCGCGGAT
>JAFZID010000149.1 GCA_017554565.1 bacterium | reverse complement strand
TGAAGGAAGTGGTCCAGGTCGGCCAGGAAGTCACCGGCAAGATCGTCAGGATCGACCCCACTGACCGCAAGATCGCCGTCAGCCTGAAGGAATACGAACGCGAGACCGCTCCGGCCCCCGAACCGGAAGAGAAGCCCGCCGAGGAAGAAGCTCCCGTCAGCAACGAACCCAAGGAGCCCTTCACCTCCGGCATCGACCTGAACGCCGTCATTCAGCGCAAGGACAAGTAAGCTTCTTCAGGCCGTATTTTCAGGGGAAAGCAGCCTTGACTTTTAAAAGTCAAATCACTATAATCTTTCCCACATACTGAGAAAACGCGCGGGAGTAGCTCAACTGGTTAGAGCGCCGCCCTGTCACGGCGGAGGTTGCGAGTTCAAGTCTCGTCTCTCGCGCCACTCATTTAAAAAAGCCCTCTTCGGAGGGCTTTTTTTTGCTTTCGATCTCCCGCTTTCGGCGCGGGACGACGGGTTGGCCGGACCGCGGCCGCCCCGGCGGCGCGTTCCGGGGTAAAAAACAGTATAATAACAAGATATGAACAAACTTTTATTTATACTTGCTGTCGCCGCTTTGACGCTGGGGCTTTTCTTCCCCCTGCGGCGCGCCTTCTCCCCCAAGGGCGGCGTGGCCGCCTGCACGCAGGAATCGGGGATCTTTTTGGGCAACTTCTCGCTGAAGGAGGAGTTCTCCACCAACGTTACGGCCGCTTTCTCCGTGCCCTGGGGGCTGACGCTGGCCATGACGGCGCCCTCCGGCATTCCCAAGGCCGGCGAACTTTGGGTGAGGGTCACGGAGCCGGAAACTGAAGAGCTTTGCCTGGAGCGTCTGGTGGATTTCAAGGACGCGGCGGTGGTAAAATCCTTCGGCTTCGAGCCGGCACTGGGACTGCCCTTCACCTTCATTCTGGAGAACGAGGAGGACATCAGAAAGATCGACGTGACCAAGGGGCCTTTTTTCCTCTCCGAGGGACAGAAGGGCGTTTTGCCCGGGAAGGCTTACGATTGGGAGATCGGCATCAGGAGCCCAGGGGCGGAGTTCGAGGGTTCCCTCTGGCTGGTGGCTAAGGAAGCGGGGTCCCGCAGCGCCTTTTTGGGGCGCTACACCCAGCTTCTGTCCGGGCTGTACGCCTTTTTCTTCTCGCTTATTATTGTTTCCCTGGTCTGGCTCTGGCACAGCGGATCCCTTTACCGTTTCGTCAAGGATAATCTGGCGGCCTGCCTGCTGCTCTGCCTTTTCGGGACGCTTTCCGCCTTCGGCGAGAAGCAGAACCCGACTTTGACTTTCGCCACCCCGGAGAGCGATCTGGTGGAAACGCTGGAAGTCATGACGCCGCCATTGTCCGCCGGCACGCTTTTGAAAAACGGCTCGGACAGGATCTTCTCCAAGGGTCCCATGCGCATCGTCATAAAGGAAGGCGCGTCCTGGAACACGCTGCCCCTCGCGGGCAACTGCAGCCTTTCCTCCTGCTTCCTGGATTCTTTGAACAAGGGCGAAGCTTACAGCCGTCCCAGGGAGAAATGCCAGGTCTCGGCCTTGGGGAGCGTCTCATTGGAGGAGAGTTCTTTCCTGGAGCTGACCAGGCATCTGGGTCCGCCGGAAATAGTCGGCACCGGCAGCTGCTCTTTCGCCTCCTGGTCCTTCACGGACGGCAGTTCGCTTTTCGCGGCCTACGACGGAGACGCCTGTTTCCGCCTGGAAAGGCAGCCGAATCTGCCGGAGCATTACCTTGATCTCAGGCGCTACGGCGGCCAAAGCCCGGAATGGGCCAAGTGGCCCTGGCGCTTCTTCCATTTAGGCATTTTGCTTTTCCTGCTTTTGTGCGCCCTGGCCGTGATGGCCAGAGCTTATGTCTTCACAAGGGGAGCGGGAAAATGTCTGAAAAAAGTCTCAGAGACTTCCAAGGAGCCAAAATGAGTTCCGAAAGGGCGCCGAGGAAAGGAGAGATCATAGCCAACGTCGCCACCCACGCCGTTGGCTCCCTTCTGGCGATCGCCGGGCTGGTGCTGCTGGTGGTTTTTTCCTCCTGCCACGGCACGGCCAGGCACATTGTCAGCTGCTCCATTTACGGGGCGACTTTGTGGCTGATGTTTCTGATGTCCACCGTTTATCACTCCCTGCCCGACGGCGCCGCCAAGAAAACGCTTCGCATCTTTGACCATTGCGCCATCTATCTGGTGATCGCTGGAACATACACGCCCTTTACCCTGGCGGTCCTGCCGCCCGAGTGGGGCTGGTCTATTTTCGGCGTCATCTGGGGGCTGGCCATCATGGGCATCGTTCAGAAGATCTTTTTCATCAACCGCTGGCCGCTTCTCTCCACCATCCTCTACATACTGATGGGCTGGATCATCGTCATAGCCGCCAAGCCCATGTTCGCCCATCTGCCCATGGGCGGGATCGCTTTTCTGGTGGCGGGGGGCGTGGCCTACACCCTGGGCGCCATCTTTTACATTTTCGACGACAAGCCCTACTTGCACGCTGTCTGGCATCTTTTCGTCTTGATTGGCGCGATCTGCCAGTATTTCAGCATTTTCTTTTTCGTGATACCCTGATTTCTTTTTAATGAGCGCGGAAGGGAACAGATTTTATTGGAAGACCGTCTTCTACCTGGGGCTCGCCGGGTTCCTGGCTTTCCTGGCCGGGATCCTTTTGAGCTTTATATTCCTGACCGCGGTGGCCAGGGAATTGGAGGCGGGCTACGCCGCCACCGCCGCCACCT
>JAFZID010000148.1 GCA_017554565.1 bacterium | reverse complement strand
GACGTGAAGCATAAAGTTCTGGTCTGGATGTCCGTCAACGGCGACATAAAGGACCTGGGCGTGCCGGTTAAGTCCGCTTATCCTTTGCTGCAGAGTCTTGTGCTCAGGGATTCCACCAGCGGCGGCTCGGACTTCGACGATATAAGAGTCAGCGTCAATTACGACATCCCGAGATGGACGGCCTCTATGACGCCCTTTAAGAAAGGAAAATACAGCAGCAATCTCAATCTCAAAAACGAATTCGGCTGCGAAGGTCTGCCCTTCAGTGTTGGCATCGCGGAAGGCGATTTCAGCCTCTCCAGCAACAAGGGCGTTATTAATGACACCGCGAAGATCACCGTGACATACAACGGCGACATCCAGGAGAAAAAATACGCCACGGGCGTACTCTGGGTAAGACTGAACGGCGAGGAGAAATTCCTGCGCTTCGGCTGCCCCTGCGGCAGCAAAAAGGAAGGCTGGGTGCTTTATGAATTCGGCAGCGACGAGCCCAGCGGCCCGATCTGCGACGTCAACTGGAGTCTTTCTCCCGGCAACAAGCTGGAAGTGGCGGAGAACGAGGGCGACAAGTTCGTTTACAAACGGCTCGTCAACGAAAACTTCGAAACTTATGACAACGGAACGGATATGATCGGCAAAGGCGGCTGGTTCGCGGCCTACGGCGACAATAAAGTCAACGGCAACGCTGTCATCAAGGAAGACAGCGCAGGCAGCCGCTACCTGAGGCTGGGCAACACCGACGGCTTGTGGGGCGTGCATCTGGGTCTGCCGGAATTTGACGAGGGTTGGTGCAGAAGCTATGCCGGCCGCTACATCAGGATCCGCTGCCGCGTCTGCCCTGAAGGCGACATTTCTAAAAACATCGGTCTCTGGGATCCCTCCATCGTGGAAAACCAGCTTACCTACGAAAGCGGCGCTTATCATGTGAACAGCCAGGGTTCCGACGATACTCATACGGAATTCCATTCCACGGGATCCATCGCCCCCGGCTCCTGGGCCGAACTTGAACTTATCTACGACGCCGCCCATGTTACCACCAGCGACGGCAAGTACAGGCACGTACTCAGGCAGGTCAGCATTAACGGCCAGAAGGAAAACTGCCGCGCCCTCTGCGGCCAGGAACAGCCCGGCGACACCTTCACAGCCGTAAGGTTCTTCCAGTGGGGCGGAGGAGCGCTTTGCCTTGACGACGTCTGCATAGACCTTGTCGCGACGGTAGAGGATGAAGCGACGCTAGATCTGCCTTATACGAACGAGAAGCGCCTTGTCTTCTCCAGCGGTTCCGATGAAGGCACGGCTCCCGAAGGCGTCGGCGCTTTCTGCAGCCTGCAGTCTCCCTCCGGCGTGAGCGATTCTCTCGATCTCTATATGACAGCCGAATTAAAGATCTCCCAGAATCAGAAGGGACTCTTCTACCTGACCCAGGACGCCGAGAGCCGCCAGTGCCAGAGCGCCCTGAGAGTCGATAACGGCAAAGTGAGACTTTCGATGTCCGATTTTGCCTCAAGGCCCGGCCTCATAACCTGGAAAGGGGAGTGCGGTGAGTACCTTGACCTAAACGTCATCTCCAGCATAGGAGCGGCTAAAAAATATCTGAGGGAAGTGACCTTCGCCGGCAGATCCTCCTTCATAAACGAAGAGATGACCGGGGAAGCGCTCTCTCCTGTTGACACGATCAATCAGTTCAGGATGTACAGCTCCAAGGACGGCGACAAGGTGGAGATCTCGAAACTCAGGATAGAACTGGGACCGCAGATCCCCGAACCTAGCTTTATTACCCTGCTGGTAATCTTGTCGCTTGTGCTTATGAAGAGAAGAGCTTAACTAAAAAGAAAAATATTCTTAATTTGACATTAGCATTGATGTTTGCTACCATATTGAAAAACAATCACTTTTGCAGACATCAATGCTTAAATTTTTGTTATTTATTTTACTGATTGCCAGTTTCTCTTACGCGGTTATCGATGTGAGAAACGGCGTTTGGTTTTTGCATCCACATATAACAGGGAGTGTCTATCTTGCCGAAAACGTTTTAGAAATAGAAAATTTGGCCAAACAGAAGAAATGGGAAGAAGCAGCTAATAAGGCGGGGGAACTTGCCATTGACGGATTAGCAAGAAAAAGCTATTTGTCTAACGGCGAATACATGCCAATGGTTTTGGAATGTATGCAAACGGTTTATCAATCAAAAGACGCGCGAGATTTAAAAAGCATTGAGAAGATTATTAAACCAGTTTTGAAAAAATATAAAGCATTTGCGGCTGATAAAAGATGCTATTCCTATAAATATGCACAGCAAGCCTTACGTTCTTATTATATAAAAGGAAAAAAACAAAAAGAAGCTTTTGAACTTTTCAAAGAGTGTTTACGTTATGATCCTTATGATGATCAGCAATTAATGCTTTTTATAAAGTGGGGAACATTGCCTGAAAATAAAATTTTAATTTCTAAAATTATTGATTTTATATCATATTTACAAAATGAGGGATGTGATATTTCCCCAGAGATTTTTTTATATCTGATAGCCTCCTATGATTTTGATTGCAAAGATAAAACAAGATTACTGTCGACTTGGCTTCATCAAAATCCACATTATAATGCTGATGTAGTTTGCAAATGTTTAGATGAACTTTGTTGCGTTACCAACTCGTATAACATTGCTGAACTTTTAAAAGTTCGCTCCTTAATTATCGATACTGCAATAAAGCAAAAAAACATCGAAGAAAGGCTTCCTGTTATTGCGAAAGCCATGTTAATGAGATGTTTTTTAGAAGATTATCTTTATAAGAGCGGAATAAAACTTGAAAAAAAGTCTAATAAAGCATCGGTCGTTTTTAAAAAAACTCAGGATGAATGGAATTGCTTTTTAAGAGATATAAATACTAATAATTTCGATATTTCGGCAATAGATGAAATGCTTAAATATCTATGGAGCTCTGAAAACAGACAAAGAGTCGGTGATAAACTATCTCTGTTCGACACAATTGAAGCTATTGAAATCATTGATAAGTTTAAAAGAAGAATCTATGATACTTCAGATCAAATATACGATTGTAATAAGTATCGTGGGATTTTATTATTACAAGGAGTGCCTGGAAATCTCTATTGGAAAGTTGAAAACCTTTTTTGGCGGGCTGAGTATGAAAAAGCTTATAGGCTTTTTCATTTTTTCCTTTGCATTGAAAATCAAGATGAGTTTGTAAAAGGGGCTTCATGTTTTTATATAGGTAGAATGTTATACGAACTTAGAAATGATCAACTAGAATATGGTGTAACTTCTAGAAAAATGGACGCCTTAAAATATTTGCTTGCTGTGCCATCTTTTCAAACTTGTTTTACGTATATTTCATACGCTTATATAATGGCTTCGGAAATTCTTTATAATTTTAAATGCTTCGACTCAGCAACGCTTCTTTGTATGGTTGATGTCCCAAGCGTTGACTATTCAAGCGTTAAACTACGCAAACACAGGAACGCTTCTAATTATTCTCTTGCGGCTAATTCATTTACAAATTATGTTAAAAACATTCAAGAGTGTTTGCGTTTTTGCGATGATGAAAATGCTCAAAAAGTTAGGCGCTTTAATATGAAAAAAGAGATTCCTCAGCAATTATGGGATTATTGTCTTAAAAATCCTATAAACGATCTTGACAAAGCGGAAACACTGCAAAAATCGCTTAAAGAGATTGAAATGTTGGAAGATGAGGATATCGCAAAACAATTTTATTTAGCTGCTGTTAAACAATGGCCCAGAAATTATGACCTTCCACAGAATATTGCCACAAACAGAATATTGAACAATAATATATTCACTTCAAAAAAAGGAAATAACTTATGATTTCAACATACAAACATCGATTTATAAAACTTCTTTTACTTTTTACTTTTTCAATTTGTGCAATTTCAGTGTCAGTGTTGGGTAATGTTGAAAATTACATAGACATTATAGGTTCTTCTTTTTATTTGGCTGTTGGTAAGAGCAATACAGTATTTTGTGTCGATTACAATTGCAATGGCACAATAAGAGATAGTAGTTTTTACGTAGCAGATGGCAATACTGTTATTTCAGAGTCAACTATAAATCAACTTTTAATTATAGATAAAATGCCGAGTACGGAAAAGGAACTGACGATAAACGCTTCCATTTATTATACTACTGAAGAAACCGGTCAAACTCAACCGCATTATTTGAGTTCAACAAAAACAATATATGTGCGCAAACCGAATTTGTCTGCAAATAGAGAGGGAATAGATTTCAATCATACCGCCGAGGGGACAGCGCCTATTCATTGGAATATTGACAACGATTGTCTCGATGTAATGTGTAATTCTCTATTTAATGAAGATTATAGAAAAATTAGCAAATCGTCTATCCTTGATGATGACCTCTACAAAATTCACGCTTGGATAACAAACACAGAACTTGACACAACTGATTGCAATTTGAAAATATCTGTCCCTTCGGCTTTACACCTATGGAAAAATAGATTTAAAGATGGGTATTGGAGCATAAACGGGAGTGATATAGAAATTAAGAATTGTGATATTAAGGAATGGTTTATCGATAACGCTTTTACCAATCTTTATACTGAATGGGTAGTACATCCAGATGTATGTGCCGATGCGAGGATAATTTTTTATTGTAATGACGTTGAGTTTGCAACGCTCAAATTCAAGGGTTATGCAGCAACTATTGGTAGACAACCTTATCCGTTGGAAAGGCAAGCACTTGATGCCATATGCGAATTAAAAGGTTGCCAATGGTGTATTCTTGGAGAAAGTGCCATTGATTGTAATTCAATATCGGAATCCGTTGATGAACAATGGTCAGTGTATGGTGAGCCCTTTGTGGCGACAGATGAAACTCCCCTTTGCCCAAATATAAACACATTGATTACCATGATTTATAATAGTTGCCCTTGCCGTTGCATTAGTATGGACACGTTTGGGAATAGGGATTTAACATTTGACGTTGATAGTGATGCCGAGGCTTTTTTTGCTTCCGCTATTTGGCCTGAATATTTTTTGAAAAACAATAATGTTTCTATTTTCGCAAGCGATTTAATTTATTACAGTGGATCTCATGCGGCTAGAAAAGTTAGCAATGATCTAAGAGTTAATTGCTTTGAATCCTGGGCTATGTTTAAAAGCAGATTTTTTAATTTGCCAAAAATGTTACATAGGCCTTATCAACTCGGAGCCAATATGACAATATTACATCATTATGTTATATGTCCAACAATCGAACCAATAGAATAACGAGGAAGCAATATGAATAAAATACTATTTGTTTTTTTTATAACATTTTCTGCTTTCAGCGGTGACTTTTTAGATTATTTAAACTTAATACAAACTGTTGAAAAAACTCCAATTATACTTTTTGATAAGTTTGATTTTTCATGGGAAAAGTATCCTGATTCGGTAAAAAATGATTTTTTGGCTGGAATTGTCGCAAGAAGAAAGCTTTCAAATATACCTCCAAAAGTTGCGCTGCCTTTACTCTTTTCTTTCTTTGAAACCAACTTTAATAACAATTGCTTTTGTTTGAGATATTGCGATAATGTCGGATATATAACCAATTCTGTTTTTGAGGGAGTTTGTAAACAGATAAATTCTAAAGGTGGTCTTCAATTAGGCTTTGAGACTTACGGCAATATAGCTTTTTGCTGGTTTAAGTACAAAGAAGGAGAGATTGTTTTTAACAATGATGAAATATGTTATTTTTGGTGGCATTATGATAGGCTTCATATGCCAGTAATTTGGAATACTTGGTATGATTGTTGGCAAAATGAATGTAATAGAGAAGAAACAAGGGCAATTGTTAAAGAAAGACTTATAAATGATATGTCAAAGCTTGGGTTCTATTCTTTTCCTTATGTTTACTCGGCAATTAAAGATGGAGATACTAATTTAACCTTATTAGTTTCCGCTTTAAAAAAAGTAAGCAACTCACCCATAAGAGGTGAGTTTATTTCTTGGTGGGAAGAACACAACGAAGAATATGCTTTCCCAGAGCCAAAGGGGTGGCGTTATATTGAAAAAATGATATCAAACGGAGATCTTAAACTAGGAAAGTGGTTGAACGATAGTATGCCTAAATGGTATAGAATGGCTGAGGAATATTATTCTCAAACAAAAGATAATAAGAGGTATTGGTATTATTTTATTCCTGACAGGAACGATATTTCTGAAGCCGAAATATTTGAAGCCATCAATCTTTCTATGAAGCAGTAAGGATAAATTCTATGAATAACAAATTACTTGTATTGATATGCATTTATGCTTTTTCGCTTTGGGCTGTTAATGAACCGATAAAACCCAAAGGCGATGGTACGGAAACAGATCCTTATCTTTTTGAAAGATACGAAAACTTTTTCTGGCTCAGCGAAAATAGTGATAATTTTGAGGCGAATAGTATTATTTATTGCAAACAGATAGGAGATATAGACGCCACCGACACGCAAAGGGGTTATGACCAAGAGAAAGATATCAATTATGGATGGCGCCCGGTGATAACTTATAATCAAAAGGGCTCTTTTGTTTTGAATTATGACGGACAGGGTTACTCTATTATTAATCCCTATTATGGTTATGAAATAAAACTTTATCCACATGGTGTTTTTTCCTATGGTATATTTCAGCTGAAAAACATTGTCGTAAAAAATATGCATTTAAAAGGCGCTGCATATTATGGCAGTGGTGTTTTGGTGGGCACGATAGTATCTAACTCCGGGAAAAATTCCAGCGTTGAGAATTGTTTTACGACCGGAATTATTAATTTGGATGCTTTTCCTGGTTCTTATAATGGCGGATTGATAGGAACAGCATTGATAGAAACAAATTCTTTTTTGAAAATAATCAATTGCGGATCTGAAGCTTTTATTGATTCTTTACTTTATTCCGGTGGACTTATATCCCATGTCGATTGTAGCGGAGGTCTTTATATAGACAAGTGTTGGGCAAAATCAGATCTTGTTTATGATGATGGCGATTCAGGTTATGCTGGTGGCTTTATTGGATATTTGGTTTCAAACAACGCTGAAATCAATATTCAAAATTCTTATAGCCTTGTTAAAATTGTCAAAGGAGGGAATAATCCACAAGCATGTGGGTTCATTTCAGCGGTTAATAATCGTAACGCACTTTCCAAAATCAACATTTCCAGATGTTATTCGTCAGGATCGGTTGATGGTGGAAATGGTTTTAGGAAAGCTTTTATAGGAGTGTTCAGCACAAATGATTATTTATTCATTTCCGATTGCTTTTTTAATGCAAGTTTAACTAAAGCTGATGATAATTTTGCGATTGGTAAAACGGAAGAAGAAATGAAGGTTTCTTCAACTTTTAAAAACTGGGATTTTGAAAATGTTTGGGACATTGATGAAGGCGAATCTTTTCCTTACCTTATTTCGCAATTACCTGAGCCTAGTTTTGTCGCTTTGATTGTCCTTGCAGCACTGGTTTATATAAATAAGAAAATAATGTGAAGATATCAGCTTTATTAATTTTTATCTCAATAATAACTATCACTTCGTTTGCGTGTGAAAAACGTGACGGAATAGTTTATATTTCTGAACATTTAGGATCTGGTTCATATTTGATTGATGCGGTGAAAAAGTCTGAAGTTTTGGCCAAAAGGAAAGAATGGCGAGAAGCCGCTATAGCATTGAAAGATATTTTAGAAGAACAAACTGATGAAACTCTTGCCTGTAGTGAGAGGGCAGATCTTGTTATAGGATATGCTTATGCTTCATATTTGTTTAATGCTAAAAATGATGATCCAGTTTTGCCCTGTTATTTAAATCAATTAATTGACAAAAATTCAAAATTGGATTTTTCACCTTATTGCGCAGACCTTTACAGGTTGTTGATGGCTTATTACTGGTCATTGCATGATACTAAATCTCATGACAATACTCTAAAAAAACTTGTTTTGTATGATAAAAATGCTGAATTTGATTTCGTTAATCTTTTGTATGCCTGTTTGGAAAGAAAATCTTGCCGTTCAACAATGAAGGATTTTTTGAGCCAATTTAATGGAAATAAAGGTGAAGTATATAATCTCGCCGTTTTGTTTTATTCAGGTTTGTCAGACGAAGAAATAAAAGAAGGTATTATTAAATGGCTTGATTCGAATTATAATGCCAGGGGTTTTATTATGCGCTGCTTTGTGACTCAAGTTGCGTCTTTGCTTAGTATAGATGATGTCAATTTTATATCGTTGTATTGTTCTAAGTTAAATGAGTGGCTGACTCATCAGAGCGACATGGAAAATAGAAGAGATATAATAACTTTTGTTTTAAGTGAAAGATATCGTTTGTTAGCTATCGTTAATGAGATTTGAAGACAGTGTTTTTGCTAAAATAGTTTGTTGTTTAATTGTTTTGGAGAAACATATGAAAAAAGTACTTCTTCTTCTGGCAATCTGCTTACTCTTTTCCGCCTGCGGGAAAAAGAAAGATCTTTCCCCGATCGTCGTGGACAACTTCAAAGACGGCGAAAGGATAACTTATCCAGTGCCTTTGTTCCGCGGCCACGGACCCAGCGACATCACGGAAGTGACGGTCGTGAACAAGACGACCGGCTTGACTCTGCAGTGCCCGGCTTACAAGGGACGCTTCAAAGCCTGGACGAAACTCAAATTCGGCAAGAACGACATTGAGATCAAGAGCGGTGAAACAGTCTGCAATATCTCTCTTAACTACGAAAGGCCGAAGACGGATTACTTATACCAGGCTTATTATCTGGTGGACAACACCGGGGACAGGAAATATCTGACGAACCTGGAGAACGACCCGCAGGAACAGGACCCTGACCTTTGGCTGAAGAAGTACCGCACGTCCCTTGAACTGCTGCAGTCCTACAGCGCCGACAGCCTGGTCAGGAACGGCTATCCGAGGAAGACCTTCAGCTTCTATCTCGATAAGGACGGCGAAATAGACGTCCAGATCATCACCAGCAAATATTCCAGAGCGGAGATCAACGAATGGCGCCGCCTGAACGACGACTTCAACGAAGACAAGCTCTACGAAGAATTTTTGCGCACGGTGGGCAAAGGCAAGGAAGGAAAAGGCAACCGCCATATCACGGGGCTCTGCAACACCCAGATGATAAGGAACGGAAAACTATCGGGTAACACGGCCCTGGGCGGCCAGCTTCTCGGCCAGTTCGGCGCCAACGGCCTCTACGGCTGGCCCTCTTCGCTTTCCGACGTGGTGCAGGCTTTCACCAACAATACGCCCATAACTTCCCCCAACAACGACTCAATATGGAGAGACGTCCAGTGGGGGCACGTGGCCACGACTCTGGGCGCTTATCAGCATGAACTGGGGCACAGCTTCGGGCTGCCTCACATCGAGGGCCCGGGCATCATGGCCAGGGCGGGCGACCACATCAACAGGATCTTTACCTTCTATGAGACACCGACTGCGCGCTGCCCCACGAACTATTACTTCACGGAAGAGGAAGAATACTGCTGGAACAAGCCGGAAACGGCCTGGCTGAACGTTTCGCCTTTCTTCAATGAGGTGAAAGGGCTTGTCAGCGAGAAGGGCCCTTCTATTACCTTGGAAGAGGACAGGGAGACTATAAAGATCGAAGCCGAGAACGGCCTGGTATGGTACACCATAACGGACCCGTTCTTCGTCTGCTCTCTTGAACAGACGCATTACTATCCCGCTCCCTATAGCGAAAAGGTCGCGAAGATCAACATTTTTGAAGCCCTGAAACTCTATGACAAGGGCATGGTGCAGATCGACGCCATCGACTCCTACGGAAATTACAGCACCGTCACTCTGACGGCCCCCATTCCTTCCGCCTCCAGCAGGAAATATGATTTCAGCGATTTCGAACTGGGCAAGGTCGACAAACAGTTTGGCTTTATGCCGCTTGACAGCGACACTCAGGGCGAAATAGTGGAAGATCCCGAGGAGGGGAAAGTCTTGTGGTCCCATCACGGCGGCAGCGGCGTTATGGCGCCCATGGCCCTGAAGCCCGAGGATAATAGCGCCAAGACTCTGGAATTCAGGGTCAGACTGAAACCCAGCCTCGGCAGCACTTATTTCGATGTCAAGGATATTAGCGGAGATTCGCTTTTCTACGTTCATGTTACCGAAGAAGGCAAGATGGAGATCTGCAGCGAAGAGAAGACAACCACGACCAAGGCCAGGATCGACGAGTCCTGGCAGGACTGGATCTTCGTCATCAATCTGCAGAAGCAGATGCTGACAAGAGTCATAGTGAACGGCAAAGCTTACATCCTTAGCAATTTCCTTGTCGGCGGCAACGGGATGTGCGAGCGTTTCTGGCTTAAGGACGTCGGCGAGAAGGGCGCTTTCTTCAAGATGTGCGGCGGCATGTATATCCAAAAATGAAAAACGTTCTTTTCTTTAGCGGCGCGGCTTTGCTTATTTTAGGTTGCGCCAGCGTGGATCAGAGAGTCTATGACCGTTCCCACGTCAGCCTCAGCGAACCCGTGGGCGTGGAGTGCTACGCCCAGAAGGGCGGCTTCCCCAAAGTGACCAGGAACGAGACTTTCGACGGTAAGCCTTTGAAAAACGGCGGCGCGGTCTTTGAGAAAGGCCTGAGCGTCAAGGGCAGCGCCATCTTGGTTTACGCCCTGCCCCAGGACAAAGCCACATTGAAAATGTGCGTCTGCATGGACGAGTCTTCCCCCAAGGAAGCCAAAGCCAAGGTCAGCATAAGCGGCAACAAAAAGACCATCTGGGAAGCCGAGATCAAAAAAGGCTCCTTCGAGGAAGTCAACCAGACTTTCAAGGGCACGGAAGACCTTACAATAACCGTGGAAGGGGACAGCGAGGCGGTAGTCGACCTTCTGGACCCCGAACTGGAGGGCGGCGTGAGACTTAGGGAGACCATGATCTTTGGCCGGACCAACTACGTCTCGCAATGCAAAAGCGACAGCTTCCAGGCCTTTCCCACGGAGACCAGAAAGGGCGTGACGGTCTTCTGCCGGGCGTCCGGCGGAGAATACGGCCCCCTGGTGGGGGCGAGCAACGCCTACGCCTGCGTCATGATCGCTCCGGAGCACCACGGCATGCTGGTGCATTACGGTCCGAACAGCCGGGAGAACTTCGGCGGCACGATGCAGTCTTTCCTGCAGCCCGAGGAGGAGATAGTTCCCACCCGCAATTACAAGGCCGTGGTGGCCGATCCCAAGAAATGGAAATGGCGGGTTGAGGAAGACGGCGCCATAAGAGTGCTGGCGGCCCCGGATCTTCTGAACGGCGTCCGGCGCATGATCGTTTACCGTCTGAACCCCCGCAGCGGGGAGCTGTCCGTCGACGTCATGTCCAAAAACATCACTTCCCACGACGTCATGTCCTGCCTCAGTTTGGTAACCAAGTTCCCCGCGGGCGCCCCGGTGGCCATCAAGGCGGAAAAGGAACGTCCGGGCTACTCCCTGGTCAAAGGGTCCGACGAGGGCATCGTGGCCAAGGAGGGGGTGGTTTTGATAAACCAGCTGGAAGCCTGGTATCCCCTGACAGGGCCCCAGAAGCTTCTTCAAAGGAAGTCGGGGGATTTCCTTCTTGTAAGGAAGAAAGGCTACTTCCAGTCCGAAACGCAGACTCCCGACAACGGCTATTATCCCTACGACGGTCTCAGGCTCTCCCTTTACAACTCCAAAAACGGCGTCATGGTCACCCAGTACGGGGAGAAATTGAAGATGACCAAGAGCCAGACCCTCCACCTCAGGGTCCTGCTTGACCTGGTGGAGGAGTGAGTATTGACTTGCGGGGGCACATCTGATAGAATAAAGCAAAATAATTTTTAATTAACGCCTCCGACTTTTCCTAGAGTCGGTGGAAAACACATCAACAACAAAACAAGTAGGAAGGAAAACTATGAAGAAACTCATGACCCTCTTGGTTCTGGTCGCTTTTGTTGGCACCGCTTTCGCTGATGTCGAACTGCAGTGCAACGATGGCTCCTGCGGACAGCAGGTCGCCGTGAACTACAAGTGCGTCGAGAAAACCCCCTGCCAGCCCTGCAACCTGAACGTCGTTTCTTGCGGGACTTGCGCCAAGCCCGCCTGCAAACCCTGCAGCCCCTGCTGCGGTTTCACTTTCGTGAACTGCTGCCAGCCCTGCCAGCCCTGCAAGCCCGAACCCAAGACCACCGAGAACATTTGGTTCAAGATCAACAAAGCTTGGGCCCGCGGCATCGACAACATGGTCGCCAGCCCCGCTGAAGTGACTGAAGAAGCTTTCATGGGCAGCGCTGCTGTTCCGATCTTCGGTTTCGTTCTTGGCGCCGCTGAAGGCGTTTTCATCGGCACTGCCCGCTTCCTTTGCGGTCTCTCCGATTGCCTGCTCTTCGGCTTTGCTGAAAACAGCTTCTATGATGCCGTCAGCCTGACCCCGGTTTGGGAAGAAGACTGCTGGCCGAAGCTCCCCGCCATCTGGGAAGACAGCGAAAGCTGCGAATGCCCCCAGAAGTAATTAAATTACTTTAATGGTAAAAATACCCGTGCGAAAGCGCGGGTATTTTTTTTGCCTCCGCTCCGCCGTCCGCGGCAAGGTCAGTTTTGCTATAATAAATAAATAATGTAATTTAAATGACAGGAAAAGCCCATGACTAAAAAACGCAAGCTACTTGTTACCAGCGCGCTCCCTTACAGCAACGGCCCCATCCATATCGGCCATATCGCCGGAGCGTATCTTCCCGCTGACATTTTCGTCCGTTACCATCGCCTGAAAGGCGACGACGTGGTCTTCATCTGCGGCGCCGACGAGCACGGCGTGCCCATCACCATCGCGGCCAGGAAGCGCGGCATAACGCCCCAGCAGCTGGTGGACGAATACTATGTGCTCAACAGGGACAGCTTCGCGGGACTGGGCATCAAATTCGACAACTTTTCCAGGACCTCGCTTCTGATACACCATGCCACCAGCCAGGAGTTTTTCCTGAAGATGCACCGCGACGGAAAGCTGGTCTCCAAGGAATCGAAACAGTTCTACGACGAGGAGCACAAGATGTTCCTGGCTGACCGCTACGTCCAGGGCACATGCCCGCACTGCGGCAACACCAACGCCAGGGGCGACCAGTGCGAGAAATGCGGCAGCTGGCTCGATCCCATGAGCCTCATCAATCCCAGGAGCACGATATCCGGGACCGTGCCGGTGGTCAGATCCACTACGCACTGGTATCTTCCCATGGCGCGCTTCCAGAAGGAACTGGAAGAATGGCTGGCCACGAAAAAGGACTGGAAGGACAACGTCATGAACTACTGCGGCGGCTGGTTCAAGGAAGGCCTGGGAGACCGCGCCATCACGAGAGACCTGGAGTGGGGCATCCCCGTTCCGCTGCCTGACAGCGAGGGCAAAGTCCTCTACGTCTGGTTCGACGCGCCCATAGGCTACATCTCCGCCACCAAAGAGTGGGCGGAAAAGATAGGGGAGCCGGAACGCTGGAAAGACTACTGGAAGAATCCGGAGTGCGAAATCATACACTTTATAGGCAAAGACAACATCGTTTTCCACGCCATCTTCTTCCCGGCGGTCCTGATGGCCCAGGAAGGCTATAATCTGCCCAGTCAGATACCCGCCAACGAATTTTTGAACCTGGAGGGCAGGAAACTAAGCACCAGCCGCGACTACGCCGTCTGGGTGCCGGATTACCTGAAGAGTTTCGCCCCCGACATCCTGCGCTACACCCTGGCCGCCAACCTGCCGGAAAACAAGGACGCGGACTTCTCCTGGAAGATGCTGCAGCGCTGCAACAACGACGAACTGGCCAACATTCTGGGCAACTTCATCAACCGCACGGCGACTTTCCTGCAGAAGTATTTCGACGGCAAGGTCCCGGAGAACGTGAAACTCTCCGCGGACGACGAGGCGGTCTTGGACGAGATGAGGCTGGGCCTTCAGGAGACCGGCGATCTCATCGACCACTATAAGAACCGCCAGGCTGTAGGGAGGGCCATGGATATGGCCAGGGCCGCCAACCGCTATTACGACGCCTCGGAGCCCTGGAAACTCAGGAAAGAAAACATGGAGCGCTGCGCCGCCGTCATGTACACCTGCGTCAGGATCATCAGGGCTTTGAACACGGTCTTCTTCCCCTTCATTCCCTTCTCCATGGAAGAGCTTTTCTCCATGATGGGATTTGAAGGAAAACTTGAGGAAACGCCCTGGAACGAAGCCTGGAAACTGGAAGCGGCCGGCTTGAAGATCAACGAGCCCAAGATCCTTTTCTCCAAGCTGGAGGACAAGGATATCGAGCCGGAGCTTGAACGCCTGGCCAAGGCCGTGGAGCGCATGGAAAAGGAAGAGGCCGAGGAGAAGAAAGCCGCGGACGAATACGCCAAGGCTGCCGAAGAGAAAAAGGCTTCCGGCGAGACGCCGGAGGGCACGATATCCCTTGCGAAGATCTCCATCGAGGACCTTGAGAAGATCGACCTTAGGGTGGGCAGGATATTGAGCGCCGAAGCCGTTCCCAAAGCCGACAAACTTCTGAAGCTGCAGGTCTCCTTCGGGACCGAGGAACGCCAGATCCTGGCGGGCATCGCGCTATACTACAAGCCCGAGGATGTCATCGGCAAGAACGTGGTGGCGGTCTGCAACCTGCCTTACCGCAAGCTGAGAGGATTGGAATCCCAGGGCATGCTCTTGTGCGCCTGCACGGAAGACAAAGTTACGCTCTTAACCACCGACAGCCCGGAAGTGGGCCCCGGCACCCCCATTCAGTGACCTATGAAAAAAAGTCTTTTCGCGATAGTTTTTCTTCTTGCTTTTTCTCTTAGCGGCTGCAAGGTCGGCGCGGGCTGCGCCCTGCCCTTCGCCGCCATAGGCGACACTCTGGTGGCGCCCCTGAACGGCATCGAATGGTGCTCCGACAAACTTATCGACCTGGGCGACGATCATCAGATGAAAGTTTACGAGGAGACCAGGAACACCACCTACGGAGACCTGGCGGCCTATACCGCCTGGGTCTATTATCTCCCGGGCTACATCCTCTGGCCCTTCGGAGCCCTGGCGCCCAGCGAACTGTATCCCATGACGAAAAGCTGCATGGCGGTCCTGAAGGACGAGAAAAATACGGAAAAGCGGGAAGAGGAAGCCAATACTCGCTATAAGGAGTACAAGCGCTTCGAGGAAAGCGAAAAAGATCTGGAAGAGGAATCCTTCAGAGAGTGGTGAGATGGCGAAGATGACCAGGTTCGGAGTCTCCCTGGAAGAGGGGCTCCTTTTGAATTTCGATAAAAAGATCGCGAAAGCGGGCTATAGGAACCGCTCCGCAGCTCTGCGGGATCTGGTCAGAAAATTTCTCAACGCCAACAGCAGCGCCGCGCCGGAAGACAAAGTCTTCGCCATCGTCAGCATGATCGTAAGGTCGTCTCCGGAGATATTGGGGGAGCTGGCGAAGGCCAAGAGAAAATTGAACGGCTTCATCAAAGGATCGCAGATCGTCCACGAGGAGAACGAGTATTTCCTGGATCTCACCATTCTTTACGGCAAGTCGGAGGAAGTCTCGCTGGCGGCCGAACAGCTCACCAGCATCAAGGGGATATTGTCAAGCCAGACGCAGTTCGCGGACACCAAGCCGCCCTGCCACAAGTAACGATCTTCTCAGAGCGGCAAAAGCCGCTCTTTTTGTTGTTTCGCCGGGACTTTCGTTATGTTCGTAACGATAGTGTCTTTAATTTCCGTCCTGACAGCCTGGCAGATGTCATCTCTTTCCCCCTGGGCGGTCAGAAGCGTGTTGGTGACGGTGTAGAAAACGTTGTTGGTCACGACGCAGGGCGTGACGTTGGTGACGCAGACCATGGGAGGCGGCTTGACGTAATGCAGCTTTATGAAATCTTTCATGAAGGCCGGCTCGAAGGTCCTCGATTCGAAGATCACGTTCCTCTGAGGCTTGGCCAGGATGAAAAGGTTGCGTCCTCCGTCGTGGCGGTTCTGGGTCACTGAGGTCGGGAGAAAACTAATTTTGTCAAAAGTCAGTCTCACGGAGGCGAAAAGCTTGCGGGCCATCTCGCTGGAGGGTGTAAGTTCCAAGGCAACTTCCTTGGTGTTTTCCGCGGCTATGGAGACGTTGAAGTGCTCCAGCAGCTCCTTCATGGACATGAAGCCGGCGAAGGCCACCTCTATCTTGCGGTTGTCCACCAGGAGCGTCTGGGCTTCCTTCTTGTCCTGCCTGAGAGAATAGAGGTTCGCGCCGTCCAATATGGTCACGGCGGCCTTGGGCTGCAGATATTCGAAGCGCATGCGGAAGTAAAGCCTGGGCTTCTCGTCCTCCTCGGCGGAATAGCGCTGGCGTTCCAGGAAGAAGCGTCCGCTGGTCTCCGCGCCGGGAACGTCGTATTTATTGTATTCGCACTGGTGGAAATAGGCGCAGTACGTGCGGGTGTGCCTGGCGGAATTCTCGATGCCGGAGATTATCTCGTTAAGATGCTTGTCCTCGATCTTAACGACAACGTTGGTGGCGGGGGAAAGCTCTTCTTCGCTTTCCACGAAATCCTCCTCTCCGGCCGCCAGGGCGAGGGACAAACAGAAAGCCAGGACAAAACTAAGGTTTCTTTTTAAGCGAAGCGGCATCGAAGTTGTCAACAGGCAGCTGGGCGTTCAGCTCTGCGTTGGTAAAATTGATGGTGATGTCCTGGCCGTTGATCTTTATCTGCCGCAGCCTTTCGGGCAGGCCGGTCTTTTCGGAGAAGTCAACTTCGGCTTCCGTGAAGAAGCTTTTGGCGAAGGGGCTTTTGGGAACGAGCTTGAAGGAATAAGCTTTCTGGGATTTACCGGGGAGAACTTCGTAGTGGCGTTTCAGGGCGGCGGGGGAGACGAAGGTGGAGAAAATTATGTCGGCGCTGTTGCCGTCCCTGGCCGGGGAGATCTGGGGCTCCGTCATGTCGTCGGTGTAGATGAGGATGCCCAGGGGCGTCAGTATGGTCACGGACTTTTCCGGCTCGGTATAGTCGAAGCGCAGAAAGCAATTCGTCTTTCCTTCCATGACGGCCCTCAGGAAACTCAGCTTTCCCTTGTGCGTGCTTTCGTCCATGAACAAAGGATCGATGTCCAGCTGGGTGAAGTCGGCGGTGAAGGTCTTGAGGTCCTTGATCTTTACGCCGAGCTCCTCCAGGGCTTTGTCGATCTTGGGAGCGCTTTTCGCCGCTTCGCTTTTGGCCGGGGAGTTTTCCTGCTTCAGTTTGATCTCCGCCGGAGGAGTTTTTACCTCTTCGCTTTTCGTTTCGTTTTCGGCGGCAAAGGCCGTCATGACGAGAAGAGTCAGGATAAAAAATCTTTTCATTTTGCCTCCTTCCTGAGTTTTTCGGTGCAGGCTATGACTTCCGGCCGCTTGATCTTAAAGCGATCCACCACGGTCGGAAGGTCCCTGTTCATGATTTGCTCAGGCTCGATCCCTTCCAGCCATTCGTAGGGCAGGTTGTCGAAGCCGATCCTGTCGGTGGAATGGGAGTCGGAGCTGATTATGATGGGAAGCTTGTATTCCGCGGCCACGCCAAGGAATTTCCGCCACTCTTTCTCCTGGAAATCGATCTTGCTCAGGTTGAATTCCAAAACGGTGTCGGTGTCCAGGGCGACTTTGGCTATTTCAACGTAATCCATGGGATACCAGGGATTGACGGGATGGCTTATGACGTCGATGTGAGGGTTTTCCATCGCTTTGTACAAGCCTTTTTTTATGTCGCTCAAAAGCGTGTTCCTGACCCAGCCGAAGGTGTGCGTCCCCACTAGGACGATGTCCAGCTGCGCTTTTATTTCGTCCGGGAGGGCCGTCCTGCCGTCGGTGTCGATGAGGTCGTCCTCCACGCCGTAGAGCATGACTACGGGCAGATCCCTGGGCGCGATCTTAGGAAGATTCGCGAAATAGCCGATGTGCGGGCAGCGGGCGATACTTGGCCCGTGCTCGGTCACGGCGAAAGCCTGCAGGCCCTTTTCAAAGGCGGCCTGCGCCATCTCCTCCCAGGAGCCGTCCGCGTGGTCGCTGGCGATGGTGTGGGTGTGCAGGTCTGTTTTAGGTGTAGGTATTCTTGTCATACATCTAAATTATAGCATTAATGGGGAGCGTTTTTGCGTGATTTGCCGCGCGCTTATATGGTATAATCAATATAACTGAATATCTAGTTTTTCTCTTAATGGTTAACTCCGATGAAAAGGCCACGACCGTGAAACATCGCCCCCTTGCCGCCGCGCTGGCCCTTTGCACTACACTCGCAGCGCAGGCCGCCGCGCCTTGTTTCACCGTGAAACTCCGCCTCGATCTCTCCGATGTTAAGGCCGACGAAGCGCTCTACGAGGTCGGCTGCGCGAAGCTCGCGCTTCGCATGGCCGGGCAAAACAAAGATCTGAAGTCGTATGACGACCGGAGCGGCAACTACCTCAACTTCCCGATGCCCGACGGTTCGTGCCCTGTCATCGAAGCGACGATCTGCGAGATTGGCGGACGCGTAGGAATTCCCCTCGGCGCGCTTCCGCGCGCGGACGTCATTCACGACGTGACCATTAATTTTGCCTTGTCGCGCTGGACGATCATCGTGGACGGCGTGCGGGACGACGACATGCCGCCCGATCCGGACTCCATCCCCTGGACAGCCGACGCTAAGGAGCGAATCCTCTCGCCGCGAGTGAAGAAGGCCTCCTTCTCATCGCCCGCGCTCGCGGACGCCCTTCCCGAGACGCCTGATTCCCGCCGCATAACGCGCCCGATCCAGTATTGGACGCCCGACGACCCCAACGCCTGGGTGGGTGACGTGGCCGTCGGAAGCTTCAAGGGGCGCTTCCATGTGTTCTACCTCTTCGACCGGCGCCATCACGGATCGGGCGGCGGCGTGGGACGGCACTACTTCGCGCACCTCTCCTCATCTGACCTCGTCAACTGGGAAGAACATCCGGCCGCCGTGCCGCTTGACGAATGGTGGACTTCGCTGGGCACCGGCACGCCGTTTCTTTATGAGGGCAAGCTCCACCTTGCTTACGGTCTGCACACGAGCCGCCTCACCAAAGACCCCGCCTATCCGATCGGCGCCACCTACGCGGTGTCCGAGGACGGCATCCGCTTTACTCCGTCGCGCCGGATCGTCCACGCCACGCAGAATCCAACCATCTACAACCGCATGGACGGTCTTCTTGGGCTGGTGACGGGCTACGGCATGCCCGGAACGATTCTGAAGAGCGACCACATCGGCGACTGGACGCTGTACGACGACACGATACCAATCGGCGGGGACTGCCCCTGCCTTTTCGAGTGGAACGGCCGCTATTACCTGTTCCAGGGCTTTACGAAGTTCGCCTACAGCCCCACGGGAGAACCGGGCACCTTCGTAAACTGGACGGACACGGGCTTTGCTCCCTACGAAGGGCTATCCGTGCCGATGGTCGCTCCCTTCGGCGAAAACCGCCGCATCATGGCCGGCTGGCTCAACCACATTCACGGCTGGGGCGGCTGGCTCGTGTTCCGCGAACTGATCCAGAATCCCGACGGCACGCTCGGCACGAAGTGGGTGCCGGAGATCGCGCCGCCGGCGCCGATTCAAGAGTTCACAGCGCAGCCCGGGCGGACGTTTAGCCTCGTGATGGCGCCGGAACGCGAGGGCGGCAACCCGTTAATCTTCACCATTGATCCGGCGGCGCGCACCGCCGCTTTCAGCGATGACGCGGCGGACGCCAAATTTGAGGCCGCGCACCTAGCCGGCAATTTCTGCGTCACTAATCTGCCTGAGTTCGCGTCGGCTTATAGCGTCAAACTTGTGCAGTACTGGGACAGGAAGTCCGACGCCACCATCTTCGACGTGGAGATAGCTTGCGTTCGCACGATGATCTGCCGCCGGGCCGGCAAGTTTGGGAAAGCGGAAACGAAATGACTATAATTTAACAATGGATCACCTTAATAAAACTTACTGAAAAACAACTTAACAATGAAGCTTTCAAGATACTGCCTGCCTATCCTGACGGCCCTCACTTTAACGGTCGGGTGCGAGGATGAAAAAATGCGATTGAGCTGCGAAAAAGTCACTTTAGGAAACGGTCTGACCGTTTTGCTTTGCCAGGAAGGATACGCTCCCGTGGTAACCGTCGGCGTGCTTTACCATGTCGGCTGCAACAGGGAGGAAAAAGGCAAGACCGGATTCGCGCATCTTTTCGAGCACCTGATGTTCTCGGAATCCCAGCACGTTCCGCCCAAAGTGGCCTGGAAAATGATCCAGGGCTTGGGCGGCACAATGAACGGCTGGACGAGCGTGGACCACACCTTCTATCATGAGACCGTCCCAATTTCCGGCATGGAGGCCGCCATGTGGATGGAAGCCGACCGCATGGGATATCTGCTTCCCACTATGACGCCCCAGGCCCTGGCGGTCCAGCAGGGCGTGGTCATAAACGAAAAGCGCCAGACGGAGGTGAACGTTCCTTACGGTTACGGGTGGGAGATAAAGAGCAAGCTGATGTACGGTCCGGATCATCCCAGCGGACACACCGTGATAGGCGACATGGGAGACCTAACGAACGCCAAGCTTGTGGATGTCCAGGCTTTCCACGAGAAGTACTACATCCCCAGGAACGCGACGCTCGTGCTGTGCGGCCGCTTCGACAGGGAGGAAGCTCTTCGCCTGGCGGAAAAATATTTCGGCGACATTCCCGGCGGCACGGCTTTGGAAGATCCGAAGCCCAGGCCCGTCAAGCTTGAAAAAGACCTGAACTACCATTACCTCGACAAGCTGGCGGGGGCTCCCGACGTTTCCGTAGTTTTCCCGGGAACCCATGAGTTTTCCGAGGACAGCATTCCCCTGAAAGCCTTGGCCGCTCTTCTGGGCACGGGCAAAGAGTCGCCAGTTTACCGTCATCTCGTGGAAAAGAAGCTCGCTCCTTCCGCGGACGTTTACAGCGACGGCTGCGATCTTAACGGAGAATTCACCATCACGGCCAGGCTTCTGCCCGGCGTAAAGGTTGAAGACGCCAGCGCCGCGATCAGAGAGGCCCTTGAGGATTTTGAAGACAATTTCGACTCTTACGAAAAGGAGCTCGACCGCTACAAGGCGCGCTGCCTGAGGGAATTCTACGCCAAGCTCCAGAAGAGCATCGACAAGGCCTTCTTGCTGGCCTACAGCGACGAATACGCCGGCAGCTGGAACAGGCTGAACGAAATGGCCGACCAGATGGAAAGCGTGACCATGGACGACATAAAAAGAGTCTATGAAACATACGTGAAGGGCAAGCCCTCCTTCACGCTGACGATCCTTCCCGCCGACCAGGCCGAGCTCGCCATGAAAGATTCGACGCTCGTCCCGGAGATCAAGGAGCCCACGGTTGACGAAAGTTCCTTCGGACAGCCCGGCGAGGGCTACCAGGCCGTCAAAGACCTGCCTTCCAGCTTCGACCGTTCAAATATACCCCCTGAAGGGAAACTGCCCGAAATAAAGGTCCAGGAAGTCCAGGAAGAAAAAATAGGCGACAACATCCGCCTTATGGTGGAAAAAGACGAAACGCTCCCCATGGCGGAGATAACCTTCATCCTCCACGGCGGACAGGCCGGTGAAACGCTTGAGAATTCCGGCATAACCTCTCTCTGCTCCTACATGCTTTTGGAAGGCACGGAAGATCTCGACGCCGTGCAGTTCGACGGCGCTGTGAGAGATCTGGGCGTGTCGCTCTCTTCCAGGGCGACCGCCGACAGCGTTCTCCTGAGAGTGCAGACCCTTTCCGCCAACGTTCCGAAACTTTTCCCGCTCATAGAGCAGGCTCTGACCAAACCGGCCTTCAGGAAGGAGGATTTTGCGCGCCTGAAAGCCAGACAGCTGGATCAGCTGCGCCAGGACGCCATCGATCCGGAATGTTTGGCCGACAATCTCTTCTATGAGAGCGTTTACGGCCGCGTTCCGGTCGCCATGCCTTTGAACGGAACGGTTGAGAGCATTGAAAAGCTCAGCGAAAAAGACGTTTCCGATTATTACAAAAACACGATCGCCAATTCGCCTCTTTCCATCGCGGCGGTAGGGGACATCGATCTTGAGGAACTGAAGGAGCTCTCGAAGGGCATCATCGAATTCTATTCCAAAGCGAAAGTCCAGAAAGCCGGGAAGCCGTCTCTGGAAAAATACATCCCAGGCAGAAAGATCTTCAAGAAGAGCGAGGACGCCGCGCAGAGCGAGATAAGAGTGGGGCTGCCGGCCATGAGCTGCCAGGATGAGGAATTCTTCAAGGCTCATCTTATGAACTTCATGCTGGGCGGCTGCTTCAGCTCGAGGCTCAATCTGGTCTTGAGGGAAGAGAAAGCCTACACCTACGGCGCCAGCTCTTATTTCGACGCGGAAAAAGATTACGGGTCCTACGTCATCTCCACCGCCGTTGACGCCGTCCACACCGAAGAAGCGCTGCAGATAATAGAGGACCTCGTCAAGAAATATCCCGAGGAGCTTTCCGAAGAGGATCTCGAATATACGAAAGCGACCGTCGCCAAGTCCCTGGTCAGGCGCGGCGAGACCGTCAGCGACCGCCGGCTCCTTCTGGAGGCCGTGCTGCGCTTCGACTACCCCATAGATTATCTCGTGAAGCGCCAGAAGATCACCGAGAACATGACGCTTGCCGAATTTAAAGAACTGGCTAAAAAATACATCGTCCCCGAAAAGATGACGACGGTGGTCGTCGGACCGGAGGAAGAGGACAGTATCTTCGGTCTCGTCACTTCGCCGGAGGGCGAATTTTTCTCCTTTGATTATGACGGCAAGACCTACAAAGGCTTCGGCGCCTTCCCGGTCCTCGAAGAAAAACTTGAGGACACGAAAGACGGAAAAGTTTACGGCAGGAAAGTCAGGATCGACGAGGAGCTCACGGGCGAAATAAAAGCGAAATACAACGCCAAGTACCGGCAGACGGAATACACGATCTACTTCGCCAACGAAGGAGATAAGCCTTCCAAAGTCCTGGCGAACTTAATGGCTCTGAACAATTCATTCATGGGCTCCCAGCCCGTTTTGAGAGGCATCGGCGGCGATCAGGGCAGCCACCACGCTCCTTACGAAAGGGATCTCCTGAAAGAATGCATATACTTCACCAGCGAGAGCGGCCGCCCGACGCACGGCGCCTTCCCGTATTACGACCTGGTCATCGGCGACGGCGGATATCTCATGGCCCTGGGTTGGGCTGGCACTTTCAAAGCCTCTTTTGAAGCCGTCAAGGGCGGAGAGCATGTAATTTTCGAATCCGACCTCGACCTCGAAGCCTCTTTGCTTCCCGGTGAAAAGATCAGAAGCGGTCTCGTCGTGATTCTGCCCTACGTTGGCAGGGACAAGACCGCCGCCTGGAACTATTGGCGCCGCTGGTTCATCGAGTGCAACATGCCGAGAGCCAACGCCGAAGGCGATCCTATCAAGCCTTTCACCGCGGTCGGCTTCAACCCCGACGCCGGCAAAGAGCACATCGAGCAGTGGGACGGCTCCTCCGCTGAAGATCACACCACATGGCAGAGGACCTTGGACAAACTGGCGCAGGAAGACCTTGTGGCCGACGTCCACTGGTTCGACGCCGGCTGGTACACCGACCCCTACGGCAAGACCGCCGGCCTTTACTGGTATTCCAGCGTCGGCAGCTGGGAAGTTGACAAATACAAATGGCCCGATGAAACGCTGAGGGATTACTTCAAGGCCTGCACCGACAAGGGCATGAAGAACCTCATGTGGTTTGAGCCGGAACGAGTCACCAACGTGGAAGGCCTTGTCCAAAACTACGGCTACAAACCCGAGTGGGCGATAAACGACGGCGCGCAGAACCGCCAGACCACCAACGACCTCGGCAACAAGGAATGCTTCGAGTGGACGAAAAACAGAGTTTTGGGCACCATGAAAAGAGTGGGCGCCGACATTTACAGGGAGGACAACAATTTTTCCCACGCCCCCAACTGGAAATTCCACGACGAAGAGGAGGCCAAGAGACTGGGCATCCCGCGCAAAGGCCTTACCGAGAATTTCCTCATCCAGGGCCACTACGCGCTCTGGGACGCCATCATCGATTGGCAGAGGACCAGGAACGGCTGCACCTACGTCGATTCCTGCGCCAGCGGCGGGGGACGCAACGACATAGAGTCCATGCGCCGCGGCATTCCCTTCATGCGCTCCGACGCCGACAGGACGACTTCCGGACTGCGTCTTTCCATGAGCTCTACGCTGCCTTATTGGATCCCATTCCACGGAAGCAACAACAAAGAGACCAAAGGCGAACTTGATCCTCCCACCGGCAAAGGCTCCGATTTTTACATTTCCCGCGCCTCGTACCTTCCCGCGGCCTGGGGCATAGGCGGCCAGGTCACCCAGAATCCCGACCTTGACCTCGACCTTATGCGCAGCATCCTTAAGGAATGGCGTTCCTTGAACGACCTTCTTCTCAAGGACTACTATGTCCTGACGCCCTGGCACGCGGAAGACGATCTCAAGGGCTGGACGGCCTTCGCTTACAACGATCCGGAAACAGGCAAGGCGGCCGTCCTCGCTTTCCGCCAGGATGAGTGCGAAGATGACACCTGCGTTCTGAAACTGCCCTTCGCCAAACCTGAAGCGACTTATCAGCTAAAGGACGAGGACAGCGGCAAAGTATGGGAATGCAAAGGAGAAGAACTCAGAGAGGGCGTAAAAGCCGCACTTCCCGAAAAACGTTCCTCCCTCCTCTGGAGAATAAATATTAAATAACCAACATAGAGAACCACTATGAAAAAAGTCATTCTATTCGGCATTGCGGCCATTTTCTGTGCGTCCGCTTTCTGCGACGAACTGTGGTCTTCTGATTTCCGCTTCGACGGAAGCGAGATCACGGATAAGCCCATCGTCCTGAGGACCACGGACGACATCTGCTACAGCACGTATCTGGTGCCGGGCGAACCGCAGTCTCTTGAGATCACGACGGAAGACACGTCTGATTCCGGAATCAACGCTCTCCTTTTCGGCGATTACATGTGCATTCCTTTGGAAGGCAGCATTCGCTGGGATTATGGCTCCGATACGTACAAGGATTTTCCCCTGGATGACACGTATCTTCTGAAAGAAACGATCTCGACCGAACTGGGAACGCAGGTCCTCTCCAGAAAAGTGACGCTCGTTCCGGAGCCGGCAGTTTTGCTGCTCATCGCTTTTGTGGGAGCGCTTTTCTTAAGAAAGCGCACAAAGAGCCTGCTTGCGTTGATCGCCGTTGTTTCCCTTACTTCTCTCAGCGCGCAGGCCAACTGCGTAAGCTACATCAGGGGCTTGCAGATATGGCCCTTCTCCAGAAGCGTCGTCATTACCTATGGCCTCCAGTCTGAAAACGCCGACGCCTCTTTCAACGTGCAGTTTTACGGTTCCGTTGACCAAGGGGAAACGGTCTTCGACCTCTCTGAAAAAGGCGCTCTGTTAGGAGACGGCGCCGCCGGAACCGTGACCGGAACCGGTGAACACAAGATCATCTGGACGCCCGGCGAGCAGTTCTACTTCACAAAAAGTAATTTGAGAGTGAAGATCGTAGCTGAGGAATCGACGTTTGGCGAAGGATATGCGGTCATCGACCTGTCCGGCGGACCGACTGCCGCCTCATACCCTGTCACCTACCTGGACAGCGTTCCCGAAGGCGGCTGGACAGAAGAGTACAAGACCACGAAGCTTGTTTTGCGCAAGATCGATCCGGGAACCTTCACCATGGGAAGCGTTGAATCCGAAGTTGGCAGGGATGTAAACGAAACAGCGCATGAAGTGACTCTGACGAACGGTTACTACATCGGCGTCTTCGAAACGACGCAGTAACAGTACGAGCTCGTCACAGGGTCGAATCCCTCGATCTATACAGGCGATACCCGCCCGGTGGAATACGTAACCTACAACATGCTCCGCGGAGAAAATCTTGGCGCGTCCTGGCCCGACAGCTATGAGGTGGACGAAGACTCCTTCTTCGGCAAACTTCGCGCCAAGACCGGCCTGACTTTCGATCTGCCCACCGAGGCGCAGTGGGAATTCGCCTGCAGGGCGGGAACGACCACGGCCCTGAACAGCGGGAAAGATCTGACCCACGAAGACGAATCCTCCGTCATGGATGAAGTCGGCCGCTATCATTATGACCGCGAAGACGGGAAAGGCGGGTTTAAAGACCATACCATAGTCGGCTGCTACATGCCGAACAACTGGGGTCTCTACGATATGCACGGCAATGTGAACGAATGGGTCCTTGATCTCTACCAGGCCGACCTTGGAAGCGAAGCGACGACAGAGCCCTTGGGAGCGAGATGGAGCATGCACCGCACCATAAAGAGCGGACCTTGGGCCGCCGCATCCCGGAGAGCCGGCAGATGCCGCTCCGCCGCCCGTGACTTCCGCAAGCCTGATAACGCTTCTTTCTTCGAAGGCTTCCGCATTGCGCTGGTCCTGAGCCCGTTTACTCCTAAGCCCTCTTATAAAAGGGTCTTCGAATATGAACTGACGCCCTCGACGGAAAGCACCCTGCCGATCTTCCAGGCCGCGTTCTACGGCAAACTGAAAGACGGTTCGGAAAAATTGCTGGAAGAAATGGGAAAACTTGAATACGACGGCGCCAGCGGAATAGTGGCCGGAAACGGGACCCACAAGCTGACCTGGATCCCCGATCCCGAATACGTCGATCAGATGGACGACGTGGAGCTGAGGGTGGAATCCGACGACGTGACCAGTTTTGCCGATTATCTTGTGCTTGACACGGCAAGCGGCAAGATGCGCATCTCCGCAAACGCTCCCGATATCAGCGACGAAAAGTGCAAGACGGACGAACTCTGGCTCAGAAGAATAGAGCCCGGGACCTTCGGCATGGGAGGAGAAGAAAAAGTGCAAGTCACGCTGACGAAAGCTTTTTATATCGGCATATTTGAAATGACGCAGAAGCAATGCCAGAACATTGCGGGCGGCAATCCTTCCGAATTAGTCGGCCCCACAAGGCCCGTTGAAAGCGTTCCCTACGACATGCTGCGCGGGACTGAAAATGGCGCCGCCTTCCCCGCCAACTATGATGTTGACGAAAACAGTTTTGTGGGACTGCTCAGGAAAAAGGCCGGCAACATCTTCGACCTGCCGACGGAAGCCCAGTGGGAGTATGCCTGCAGGGCGGGCACGACCACCGCCTATAACAACGGCACGGATGACAATTTGAAAGAAGTTGGCCGCTATCTCGGCAACAGGGACGACTGGAAAGGCGGATATTTCGAACACACAGTCGTTGGTTCGTACCGCGGGAACAACTGGGGCCTCTACGATATGCACGGAAACGTCTGGGAGTGGTGTATCAACCGGAACGGTTCGTCAGAATCCACGGTAGATCCCGTGGGTCCTGAAACGGGCTCCGGCCGCGCAATAAGAGGCGGATCCTGGTTCGACAGCAGCTGCTGCTCATATAGCAGAGGCGGAGCCTCCACCTACACTTACAACAACTTCCGCGGCTTCCGCATCGCATTGCTGCCGTGACGCGGCTAACGCTCGCATAAAACAAAAACGCGGAAGAGGTCACCCTCTTCCGCGTTTTTTTATTCCATTTTGCATGTCTCCTTTTTGCCACATTGCGCTACAAGAATAAATAGTATTTGCCAAAAACCTTGTGTCCATCAAGATTTTTTCATATTATGCGGGTAGTTTAATTAAAATTAATTCGACCATCCCACAATATGGAAAACGAGATAATAATTTATCAACCTGATGAAACAATTAAACTTGATGTTCGTTATGAAAACGAGACGGTCTGGCTTTCGCAAGCTCAGATGTGTGAATTGTTCCAAAGAGAACGAAGTGTAATAACAAAACATATTAGTTTAATTTTTAAGGAAAATGAATGCGATGAAAAAAGCAATGTGCAAAATTTGCACATTGCTTTTTCCGACAAACCAATAAAATTATATAGCCTCGATGTAATTATATCAGTCGGCTATCGAGTTAAATCTTTGCGAGGTACACAATTCCGCAGATGGGCAACTAAGGTTTTAAGGGAACATCTTCTCAGAGGTTACAGTTTAAACAAACGCCTTGATAAAGTTGAAGAAAAATTATCTGAACATGGTAAGCATATAGAAAAACTACAGGGAAATATTGACTTCTTTATTAAAACTTCGCTTCCTCCTAGACAGGGAGTCTTTTATGACGGCCAGGTCTTTGATGCTGATGTCTTTTTGACGAAGCATATTCTCTCAGCCAAAAGATCTATTCTTCTTATAGATAATTATGTGAATATAACAACTCTTGAGATGCTGGCGAAAAAAGGAAAAGGAGTAAGCCTTGAGATCGTAACTTCTAAGCGCGGGAATGAACTTGCTGCAAGCGATATCGAAAAATTTAATGAACAATACGGGAATCTGATTGTTCTGGAGAGTTCAAGGTTTCATGATCGTTTTCTAATAATTGACGATGCGGAGCTCTTTCTTGTTGGCGCCTCAATAAAAGATCTAGGCAGGAAGTGTTTTGCTTTCACAAAACTAGATACAAATGAGATTTCGGGCTTGAAATCTAGAATTTGAACTGATGTGTCCTTTCAAATCGCTATTAGGTCCCTTAGATTACATCGGCAGTAAATTTTCGGTGTAAAAGAATATCTTACAGCTCTTCGCAGGGGAGGAGGAGGGCGGTGCCGTTCTCCAGGTCTGTAAAATCGATCCCTGCGCGCTTGAGGAGGCGGCGGAATTCCTCGAGGTTCTCGGGGTAAAGGATCCTTGCGATTATGACCTTGCAGTAGGAGTAGTGGTCCATCTCCGTTCTTAGGCCCGCGAATATCGGGATCCGCTGTCCCATGAATTTCTGGATGGAGCTGGAATCCACTATGCAGGCGGTGTCGAGACCGGAAGCGGTGAGGGCTGTCAGGAGGTCTTCAAGAAGTTCTTCTTTGGCGAGTTTAATGATGAGGAGCTGCATGAGTTTATTCCAAGCTGTGGTCTTCTCCGGCGCGCCTTATGCCGTAGCGCGTCAGGGCAGGACCGATTATTTCTGTAAAGATGGTGGTGAAGAGCAAGAGATTGATGATCATCTGGCTCATTTCAAAATTGCCGAAGTATAGGTTCAAGGGTCTGAATTCCCTTCTTATGATGACGGCCAGGGCGATGGCGATACCGACCTGGGAGACAAGGCCGTAGCCTATGTTTTTCCTGATGGTGTCGCTGGCTTTGCCGACCAGGCTGCCGATGTAGGCGCCGCCGACTTTGCCGGCGATGCGGCTTACGGTATAGACGGCCGCCAGGGAGAGCATGAAGGCGTTGCAGCAGGCGTTGAGGCGGAGCTGCGCGCCGGCCAGTACGAAGAAGGCCGCATAGATGGGCGGCGTGAGCTGGTCGATGGCGGTGAGGAGCCTTATTGTGGAGAAGCGCCCGACGTTGGCGACGGTGAAGCCGAAGGCCATGTTGCAGAGAAGCTCCGAAAAGCCGAATCTGGTGGCCAGGCCGTCGCAGAAAATGATGGAGGCGCAGACGAAGAGCAGCATCTCGGCCTGGAGGGTGATGCTCTTAAGGACGGGGAGCATGGCCAGACCCAGGAGCCCGCCCAGCCCCAGAGCGCCCAGGATGCGCAGCAACGGCAGGATGAAGGCCCGGACGATAGAGATTCCGTCCGAATCGATAGACCCCTTCAAAAAGGCCGCTGCGAAGGCGTAAACGATAAGCGCCAGGGCGTCGTCGAGGCCTACGACCGCCAAAAGGGTGGTGGTGACAGGTCCTTTGGCTTTCATCTGCCGCAGCGTCATGACCGTGGCGGCGGGCGCGGTGGCGGATGCCAACGATCCCAAAAGGACGGAGAGCGGGAGGTCTTTGGTCAGCAAAAAGGTGCAGAAAGAGACCAGCAGGAAGGAGACCAGCGTCTCGAAGATGACGATGGTGGCTACGCAGAGGCCGACCTTCTTGAGCCGTTCCATTTCGAGTTCGGCGCCTATGGTGAAGGCCACGAAGCCCAGGGCGAAGTCGTTGGTGATGTCGAAGCGCAGAAGGTCAAAACTTCCGGAATAGATCGTGTGTCCCAAGATAACGCCGGCTATGACGTAGCCGGTCACCCTGGGGAGCTTGATCATCTCCGCCAGGCGGCCCACGAAGAAGCCCATCAGCATGGCGATGCCAAGCGTCAGGAGGGGACTGCCGAGGAAGTTTTGAAAATTGTCAAACATTATTCAGCGGCGTCCGCGGCTATGATGTCGTAAATGTCGCCGGGGGTGGGGGCGTCCAGGAGTTTCTGATAGAATTCGCGGTCCTTGAGGCGCATGACGACTTTCGCCAGAAGCTGGAGGTATTCCCTGCGGTCGTTGCCGGGGGCGATGATGAGGATGACCAGGTTGACGGGCTTGCCGTCCACGGAGTCGTAGCGGATGCCTTCCAATGAGCGGCCGATGGCGATGGTGAAGGTCTCGGTCTCAGGGCAGCGGGTGTGGGGGACGGCGACGCCGATGCCGATGCCGGTGCTCATGAGGCGCTCCCTGTCCAGGAGCTCGTCGTAGAGGGCTTCCACGTCTTCCCTGATGTTTTCGTTGACGGCTATCTCCGCCATTTCCCTCAAGACTTCCATTTTGTTCTGGCTTTTGAGGTCGATGACGCGTTCTTTCGTAAGATAAGGCAGAATGCTGATCATGTTTTTATCCTTAGAGGTTTTCTGTTATGAAACCAAGTATGCGGTTGTAAAGGTGCGGGGTGGTGTGAGGTCCGCCGATGCCGTGGTCCTTGTTGAGGACGTAGTGCATCTCGAATTGTTTCCCGGCTTTGATGAGGGCTTCCTCCAGGGCCAGGGAATTTTGGAAGTGGACGTTGTCGTCAGCGATGCCGTGGATAAGGAGAAGCTTGCCGGTAAGGCCATCGACAAAGTTTATGGGCGACCACTTGCCGTAGTCGGGATTTAATTGCGGCGTGGCCATGAATTTCTCGGTGTAGATCGTGTCGTAGAAGCGCCAGTCGGTGACGGAGGCGACCGCGACGCCGAGCTTGAAGACGTCGCCGCCTCTCACCATCAGGCTGCTCGCCATGAAGCCGCCGTAGCTCCAGCCGAAAACGCCGATCCTCTTTTCGTCGACGTAGGGGAGGGAGCCGAGGAATTTGGCGGCGTAGATCTGGTCAATGACTTCGTAGCGGCCGAGCTGCTTGTAGGTGCATTTCAAAAACTCTTCGCCGCGCCAGCCGGTGCCGCGGCCGTCCACGCAGGCCACGATGCAGCCTCTCTCAGCCAGATAGCGCTCCCAGCCGAACTGCCAGCCTTCCGCGGCGGCCTGGGAATGCGGGCCGTTGTAGAAAGTCATGAAGAGGGGATAGCATTTTTTGGGATCGAACTTATGGGGCTTTATTATCCAGCCGTAGAGCTTGGTCTTCTCCGGCGTCACGAAATGGAACATCTCTTTTTTCGTGACGGGATAATCTTTCAGGAGCTTTTTCAATTTGGCGTTGTCTTCCAGGACGCGCAGCTTCTTGCCGTCGGAAGAGTAGAGCGCGTAAACGGGAGGCGCCTGATTCGTGGAGTGGCAGTCGATGAACTGGGAAGCGTCGGAATTGAAGGTCACGCTGTGGGTGCCGGAGCCGACGGTAACGCGCTCAAGCTTTTCGCCCGTAAAGCTGACTTTGAAGAGCTGGCGCTGGAGATGGCTCGTTTTGGTGGTCTCAAGATAAACGAGCTTTTTCTTCTCGTCGATAGCCTTGATGGCGGTGACGTCCCATTCGCCGCTGGTCAGATGGCGGACGTAGGATCCGTCCAGCTTGCAGAGCATGACGTGCCAGCGTCCGCTTCTGGAGGTCCTCAGAAGGAATTCCGGGCTCTGCTTGAGGAAGCAGAGCTGTTGGTCGATGTCGCAGTAGCGCTCGTTGGCTTCCTCGTAAACGCACTCCAATTTCGTCTGCCCGCATTTGGCGCGCAGCCACTGGAAATGGTTCTGCAGCCTGTTGACGATCAAAAGATACAGATACTGTCCCTTGGGCTCCCACTGGATGGTGGGGATGTAGATGTCGTCTGAGCCTGTCTCAAGCTTAACGGTCTTTTTGCTCTTCAGGTTGAAGACGTGGCAGGCGACAGTCGCGTTGACTTCGCCGGCCCTGGGGTATTTGTAAACGAAAGGCTTGGGATAATCCGTGCCGTGGTAGAAGTCGATGCGGTATTCTTTCACCTTGCTCTCGTCGAAGCGGAGATAAGCGATACTTTGGCTGTCAGGGGACCACTGGTAGCCGTAAGTCATGTACCATTCCTCCTCATAGACCCAGTCGGGAGCGCCGTTGATTATTTTCGTAGCCTTGCCGTCATTGGTCAGGCGGATCTCCTTGCCGTTCGCGAGGTCTTTGACGTAGAGATCGTTTTCGTGTACGAAGGCGACCTTGCTGCCGTCGGGGGAGAAGGAGGCCAACTTTTGGCGCTTCTTCATGGAGACGGCGGTCACGCTCTTCTTTGCGAGGTCGTAAACAAAGTAGGAGGCGTAGAAGGTGCGGCGGTAGATCTTCTCGAAATTCACGGCCAGGAGAAGTTTCTTTTCGTCCTTGCTGAAGGCGTAGCTGTGCAGTTTCTCAGCGCCGATCTCAGGATTTATTTCAATGTCGAAGAGCGTTTTCAAAAGCTTGCCGCTTTTAAGATCGTAAACGGTCACTCGCTTGGAATCTTCCAGGCGCGAATACGTTTTGCCGGAATTCATGAAATGGAACTGCGGAATGCCTTTGGAAGAAAAGATCTTCTCCTTGTAGAGCGCGTCAATGGTTATCGACTTCATCGTTTGTCTTGTGGTTTAAGGTTAAAATTATTCCAAGGTTTTTTTCGCGGGATCTTTGATCTTCGGATCGCCTTTCGGGAAGAGCCTTTTCGTCTCGAACCTGGGATCGCGGCCGCGGCGTCCCTGGAAGTAATCCTCGCACTTCTTGATATCCTCGGGGGAGACTTCTCGTTTAAAGGGGAGCGTCGGCGTGTCTATTACGTAGCGCCTGAGCCAGGTGAGGCAGATGTCGCCGGAAAGGAAGAGCGCTTCTGACGAAAGATATTTTATGCTGTCGTCGCCGGTGTGGCCGAAACTGGTGCCGGCGCCGTAGCGGCCGTATTGGACGACCGGGATGCCGACGGCCGCCAGGGGCGTTCCGTCGGAGCTCATGGGAGCCCTGGAGCAGCGGCAGTTTCTTTTCTTCTCGAAGAAGAGCAGGCGCATGGAGGCGCCCAGGTCTTCCGGTCCGGAAAAGAGGATGACGTCGTTGGCCAGAAGGGCGCCCATGACGTCGATGTTCAGGCCGAGGCGGTGCCTTTCCAAAAGCGTCCGTCCGCTGGCGGGATCGAAGGACTTTTTGGCCTTTTCCTTTTTGTCGCTTTCCATGAGCTCGTGGGCGTAGGCGATGGATCCGTGCAGACCGGACTCCTCGCCGGAAAAGAGCACGAACCTCAGGGTCCTTTTCGGCTTCTTCTTGGCGAGGACCCTGGCCAGCTCCATCGCGATGACCGTGCCGCCGCCGTTGTCGGTGGCGCCGGGACACTGCCAGTGCGTGTCGTAGTGGCCGCAGATCACGATTATCTCCTCGGGGAAGTCCGTTCCCTTGATCTCGCCGATGACGTTGTGGCCCCAGACGTATTTTTCTTCGTTAGCTATCGTGATCCTCATCTCGCATTCTTCTTTCGCCTCAATGAGGGGAAGGGCGTCGAGGTAGGGGATGGTGATGGTGGGAAGGTTGCCCCAGCTGGCGAAGTAATCGTGGCCGGAAAGCTGGCGGTGCAGGTGCGTCTCATAGCGGCCGTCAACATAGACCAGCGCCATAGGCTTGTAACTCAGGAAGTGCTCCCTTTCCTCTTTGGGAATGCCCTGCGAGACCACGACGATCTTGCCCTTTATTTCCGGCGTTATAGCCTCCTGATATCCCTGGACGGCGAAGAAAAGTTTCCCCGTTATTCCGCTTTTGGGAGTGGAGGAGCAGGGCATGTGGACTTCGCAGGGGATCGCGTTCCAGTTTCCTTTGCCGATCCTTCCTTCCGCTTTGGCCTCGTGGTTGTCGTAGGCCCAGATTGGAAATTTCTGCAAAAAGGTCCTCATGCCGAAGGCGCGGAATTTGTTCATTATGTAAAGGGCGGCTTCGTATTCGCCTTTCGTTCCGCCGAGCCTGGAGCCTATCGTCTCGGACAGGTCGTAAAGGTAGTCATAGGCGTTCTCTCCGGAAAAAGTCCAGTCTTTTTCGGAAGCCGCGGGAAGAGTTTTTTTGAATTTTTGATCAGCGCTTTTTTTCATTTTTTAACTTTCTTAAGGCCGGTTTTCGCGGCCGGGTCTTCTTTTCCCAGGAAGGGATTGTAATAGCCGAAGCGGACCTCGGGGAAATCATGCCTTATTTGATCCATAAGGTTCAGGACGCCCAGGGAAGGTTCGCTGGTCTTGATGCCGATGTTTTCGATGTACCAGTCGGGGTCGATGTTCAGGTTGCGCCACTGGATGAGATCCACCCCGGGATCGGAAAGGATCTTTTTCAGCGCTTCGTATTCCTCCACCTGGTCTGTGAAGCCGGGGAAGACGAAATAATTCAAGGAGACGAAGACGCCGTTGGAACGGGCCAGCCTGATGGAGGCCATGACGTCGTCGAAGGAGAAGGCTGGATGACAGTAGGCCTCGTAATACTGCGGCCTGGCGGAATTCAGTGAGATCCTGACGCTGTCGAGGCCGGCCTCTATCACTTTTTCCAAAGCGTTGGTCAGCCCGCCGTTGGTGTTGAGGTTTATGGTGCCGTAGGGAGTTTTCTCCCTGATCATCCTGATGCTTTCGGCTATGACCTTCGCTTCCGTCAAGGGCTCGCCTTCGCAGCCCTGACCGAAACTGGCGATGGGTTTTTCCGCGGAGGCGAAGTGGTCGATGACAAGCTGCGCGATCTCCTCCGGCGTGGGGGTGAAGGCGATGCGGTTCTGGGAAGCGCAGACATGGTCTCCCGGCTGGAAGGAGATGCAGCCCAGGCAGTGGCTGTTGCAGGCCCTGCTGGTGGGCAGCGGCATTTCCCAGCGGCCCAGGGCGTAGTTTCTTGCCGCGGGGCAGCGGTAGGTCAGGCAGCAAT
>JAFZID010000147.1 GCA_017554565.1 bacterium | reverse complement strand
CGGTCTTCTCCATCCAGACAAGATGCTCCATCTTGCTGATAAGGTAGGGAGAATCCTTCGTGCCGTTCCCCGGAGGGGTGATGGGCTCGTTCTTGGCCAGAAGCGGCAGCGCGGCCGAGAAAACAGCCAAGAAAATGATGAGATTGTTTTTCATAAGAACTCCTTGGAAGGCCTTGCCTTCCGGCGGGATATTAAAGTAGTTTTATTATAGCAAAAAGCGGCGTTCCGGCAAATAGTGGGAAGCGTGTTTCTCCCCCTTCCGCCGCGTCTGCCAAGATCAATTTGAATTCCCGCCGACTCTGTTCAGCCTTCGGGTCAAAAATGATAGAATAAATAAGAATATTGATTAATAATCGGGACGCACCCGAACACAAAAAAGTAAGGAGCACTATGAAGATCCAACTTTTAGTCGTCGTTATGTGCCTGGCGGCCCTTTCCGCCCTGGCGAACAAATTCGACGTGCATGTCCAATTTGAAAGCGAGTTTTACGGCACCAACTATGTCACGGACGTCGAGCCGGGCAAGCCTTTTTCCGTCACGCTCAAAAGGGATTCCTCCAAAAGGATCAGCCGCTTTTTGGTCACCCGCCAGCCGGAGCAGTTCAAGCGCTACTCCAAAAACGCTTCCCTGATAGTAGGCGTGGACGAGTACAAAGACGAATACCTTCCGAAACTGACGACCTGCGAAGCCGACACGACCTTCATCAGAGGGGCGACCGACATTTTCTGCAACCACCAGGTGGTTTTGAAAAACGCCGACGCCACCAGGGACAGAATAGAAAACGAGATCAAGTCCGCCGCCGACAAGCTTGAGGCCGGCGACACCTTCTTCTACTACCATTCGTCCCGCGGCTACGACGAGATCCCGGGAGTTGCCTGCTACGACGGCTTCCTGTTCGTAGAAAATCTCGACACCCTTTTCCAGAATTTCAAGGACGGCGTAAAAGTGATCGTCATGCTGGACGCTGAATACGCCAGCAAGATGACGGATCTGTTCACCGAGACCACCTGCGCCATGACCGGCAACAAGCCCCTCAAGAAAAAATGGAAAACCGATCTCAGCCCCTTTACATACGCTCTCAAAAGATGCATGAGCGCCCAGACCGACGGTAACAGCGACGGCCTCCTGTCCTTCATGGAAATGTACCAAAGGGCCCATCAGTACACGAGGAGCGTAAAACAGGACCAGGACGTGGTCGTAAGGATCAACTGCGATGTCGAACAGGAGGTCTATTTCACCGACTACCAGGACCGAACCACCGACGGGTACGTCAGCGTTGACTACAACAGCGTCAGCGCCTACCTTGACTGCGTCAATTCCTATACCTTCATCTACATCGAGGAAACTGGCAACAGCACGGACCCGACCGTTGAAATCAAGAAGAGCACTTACAAAAAAAACATCAAGAAAGGCGAAGCCAAGTTCACCATCGACTACACGGCGAAGACCTACTCCGTTTCCACCCCCGGTTTAGATATCAACGGCGATAAGATATTCATCGGCCCGGAATACAAGACAAGCAAAAGCGGCTCCCACAACTACGTTATCGAGGACTACTGGTTCAAGAAGATCGGCAGCTGCCAAATCAAGGAAGACTTGAAGAAAGGCGGCTACACTTGCAAGCTCAGCGTCAACTCCGCCGGGACTCTCAACGACATCTTCCCCGAATCATCCAGCCCCTGCCCCGCCCGCATAGCCACAAGATATTTCATCGACAGCGTCCATACCCCCTCTGTCGTTTACAACGTCGTCTTTAAAGATGGCAAATCCTTAACCGCCACATACAAGAAATGAAAAATCTTTTCGCTTTAGCAGTACTCCTACTTGCCCAAGCAACGATAGCTTTTGAGATCGACTTCACTTTCGCCGGGACCGACCAGGAAACGAATTTCACCGCCGTGGTCGCTTCCGGAGAAGACTTCACCTACAATGGGAAACTGACCTTTGAGCAAAACCTGACCAAGATGACGGTCTCCCGTCTGCCCGACCAGACCGCTCATGCCAACGCCGGGCTCTTTGTAGGACTATCCGAGTCGACTACGGATCTTCCACTCTATGATGAAATGTTCGCTGACGACGCCTACGTCATGGGCGAGTATGTCGCCGAGTACTTCCCTAATAGGGAAATTATGACAGACATAAAAGTCAAAAAAGACCGCATTCGGGAGATCTTCCAAGGATGCTCCGCCAGTTTCGGCACGGGCGACACTTTCCTCTTCTATTACTCCGGCATAATCAATTCCGACGCGAGCATGGCCCTCTACGACGACAACTACACCTCCACTGAATTCGCCGAGGATCTCTCGCTCTTCAAGGACGGCGTCATAATAATCGTCGTCCTGGACGCCGACAATGCCCACCTGCTCGCCAACAAGGGGATCCAGAAAGGCAACAAGAACTTCCTCATGATCGCCTCCGACAAAAACCTTCCCGCCAAGCATAAAAAATGGAGAAAGATCGTCGGCAAATGGCAGGAAGAAGTCAGCCCCTTCACAATGGGAATGTGGTTGTCGCGCGCCAATGTGACCGACCTGAACGAAGACGGACTCCTCTCCTGCGACGAATATTTCCTCAGGGCCAAGGCCTGGCTCGCTTCCAAAAAGCTTACCAACCAGCCGAGCATGAACAACCAGGAGCTCGCCTCCAAGATATACCTCTCCCCCGTCCCCTACGTTTCCAGCAACGGAAGAGTCTATGTCAATCACGAGGACGACACTTTCAAGTTCATGCTTCCCAACATCCAGAGCGACGCCATAGTCTACCTTGAGGAAGGCGAAACGAGGTCGGACTATGTCATCACTCCTCAGAAAGCCTCCCTGAACGCTAACTTAAAGGAAGCCGGCCCCAATTATCCCACCAAGCTCTCCCTCACTTTCAACGTTGAAGATATTCCGGAGATCGACTATTTATCCATTAACTTCGGGAACTACTTCATGCCCTTCGACACTTTCTTGAAAGAGACCGAGCACAGCCTCACCATGGCCACGGTTGACTACGATTTCAATATCACGTCCAAGTTTAAATTCAGCATAAAAAAAGGATATTGCCAATGCAATATCAACCTCAAGAGCACGTCCAAGATAGCCAACGAACTCAAGTTCGAGGACGGCGAAGAGATCGTTCCCCTGATGATCAACTCCCGCGGAATACTTTCTGGAGCCGGACTCTCCTTCATAAAAACCTACAAGCCCGGAAAGACTTTCTCCGCCAAACTTGACAAGAGGAGATAACTATGCATCGGCTCTCCGTACTTCTTCTGGCAGCCGCCTGCTTGACCGCAAGCGCCTATCAGATCCACGTAGAATATGAAAGCAAAGACTACGGCACGAACTTCTTCACCACCGTCCCCCCCGGCGAGGACTTCTACTATGTGAACCAGATCTCATCGGGCCAGGATGGCGTCAAGAACTTCAGGATCCACAGGATCTCCCCCCAGCAGTACGACAAGAACGTCGCCCTCATCGTAGGACAGGAAACAAGTGAAGGGTCTCAGCTCGCCTACCACGATATGGAGTGCATTGATAAGATCTGCAACACCATCTTCACCAAGTACTCCTTCTACGGCTCCCTGGCGACCAAGGACACCGTCCGAGGCTTCATAAAGGGCCAGGCCTCCCAGCTCGCCATCAAGGATACCCTCCTCTTCTACTTCACCGGCACGGTTAAAGACGGCGGACTGCTCCTCTATAACGACGAAGTCTACACCACGGACGAGTTCGTCTCGGACCTATCACTCTTCGACACCAACGTCAGGATCGTCGTCATAATAGACGCCGACAACGCCAGGGATTTCGTCCCTTACGTTCTTAAAAATGAACGCGTCTACATATACTGCGATAAGAACATTTCCAAGAAGTACAAGGAGCAGATGAGCCCCTTCACTCTCGCCCTCGACCGCTCCTTCGACAATGTCACCGACGGCGACGGCAACGGACTGCTTTCCTTCACGGAAATGTACTACCGCGCCAGGAATTACCTCATCGCCATCAAATCGAAGCTCTCGCCCTATTACGGATACGGCGAGATCTCTTCTCCCCTTTACTGGGCCCTGGCTCCCGAAGTCGGATGCGACGGCTGGATCCGGGTAAGTAAAAACGACTTCACCGCCTGGGTCCCCGCGGTGGACTCCGACCTGGAGCTTTACATAGAGGAAGGCAGCTGGAAAGGCACCTGGGATAATCTTCTCGAAGTCCGAAAAGGCTCCCTCCAGGCCAAACTGAAAGACGGCGGACCCTCGTACCCCACCAAGTTCTCCCTTGAGGCCCTCTTCCCCTACTACGACTTCGTCTCCCCGGCCCTATACCTTGACCGGATCTGCATCCCCATAGGCAGAAAAATAAAGGAATCCAAGTCCTCCGTCACTTACACGATAGAGAATTACGAGTTCAAGACCGTCGGCAAACTCACCATAAACAAGAAGACCCTTGTTGGCAAACTCACCTTCAGCGAAAAGAGCTTCCTGGCCGACGCCTTCACCCTCGACTCCAGCCCCGAAGAGATCCAGGTATCCCTTAGGGACTTCTCTATCCTCTTCCACCCCATGGTCCCCTTCCAGAAGACCTACAAGCCCGGAAAAACTTTCACCGCCAAAGTCCTCAAAGAAAAATGAAAAAACTCCTTTTTGCCCTCGCCCTAACAGCCCTCTTCTGCCAGGCTGACGACTTCGCCTACGTAGACTTTTCATTCATCGGAAAGGATTACACCACCAACTTCATGGCCACCCTTACTCCCGGCGAGAACTTCGTCCACTCGGGCCCCCTATCCTCGGGCTGCACCATAAAATCCTTCAACGTCTACCGCTTCCCCCATCAGTTCAACAACAGGTGCGTCCTCTTGGCCGTAGGCATCAGCAAGTACCGCTCCGATTCCAATATAGCCCCGCTTCCCTGCTGCAAGACTGACGCGGATCAAGTAGGGAGCCAGCTCGCTCTCTACTACGAGCAGGAATACCTCTTCGACGAGGAGGCCACGAAAGGCAACATCCGCGCCGCCATCAGCAAATACGCCGGCGAACTCAAGCCCGGCGACACCTTCATCTACTACCACTCCGGCCAGGCCATGGGCATGAAAATCGCCGCCTACGACGGCATCTACTCGGATGACACTCTGATCTCCGACCTGGGCGAATTCCAGAAAGGCGTCCACATCGCCGTCATAAGAGACCTCAACTTCTCCGGCGCTGTTCCTCCCAAAAAGAGCATCAAGGAGATCGCCGCCCCCGACAACCTGAGCGACATCCTTCTCATCGTCGCCGACAAACAGATCACCAAAAAGAAATACAAATATCCCCTGAGCCCCTTCACTGAAGCCCTTCTCGCCTCCGTAGAGCCCTTGACCGATCAGGACCTCGACTTCACCCTCACCTTCAACGAGATCTTCCAGCGCGCCGAAGCGTACTACAAAAAAGCACACCCCAACGGCACCTGCGAACTGGAGAACGACGTCCTCGGCGAGACCCTCGTCTTCACCGTCATCGACGAAGGCTCCACCGACGGCCTTATTGTCCAGGAAGACGGGAAATACGGTCTCGCCGTCCCCAACATTCGGGGAACTGTCTCCGTAGATGTATATGACGACAAATATCCCGACCCAATCGATATCACCAAGGGCACCTACAAGCTCTCCATCAAGGAAAAGAACGGCGAAACTACCTATTCCGAAAAGTTCGACCTAACATTCAACATCTCCGACAACGGCATCCCCATCTTCCCGGAAGACCGCATAGGACTAAACTTCAACAACAAAGTCTTCTATGCCTGGTACAACCAAAAGCTCACCAATACCGGCTTCACCACCGCCATCTTTGACTATTGGTTCGATCAGACCGGCAAACTTCAGGCCAAGAAGAAAGGCAACGTCTGGATCTGCCGCTACACCTTCCAGACGAAGAACAGGAAGGTCTTCTCCAAGATCTTTTCCTCGGATGGCGATGTCGAGACCCTCAGCATGCAGTACCGCAACTTCTTTAACCTCTTCCAAGGCTCCGCCACTTTCCAGAAAGTCTACAAGACCGGAAAATCCCTCACCGCCAAATTCCCCAGAAAAAAATAAACCTCATTTCCGTCAGGGCCTTCCAAAAATGAAGTCCAAAATTCTCCTAACTCTTGCAACGCTCCTCATGATGACAACCCTGTCGTCATGCGTAACAGTTGAGTTTTACAATTATGACGAAAAGGGCAACATCATAAATGATGAAAAAGCCAAAGGAGAAGAAACGGTTAAACAGGCGATACCGGTGGCAGTGGCGGAAACCAATCAGGAAACAGACCGTGTTGACGAATCGGATCTTCCGAGTATTCATCCCTTCGCTTTCGCGCGCCCTTTGTCTTGGGTAGTCTTAGGTCCAATTGTTTCCTTCGTACCGGCACATGGAACATATCCTGTAGTAACCCCGGTCTTAATGATGACCCTGGGAGTTCCGACATTCCTTGGCCTGACTGTTTTTGATCTAGCGACTTTGGGATACTTTGAAAACCCAATCACTGTGAAGGAGCCGAACGAAGGATCGAAAGACAAATCCGGCAATGCGTCAGGCAACAACAACGACAACTCCGACGAATCGACTTACGAATATAATTCTTTGTCAGACATGGTTGAAGAGAATCTGATGCAGACCATCCTTTTTCGTCCGGGCTATGAATATTAATTATTCTTTCTCTCTTCTATAACTTGAATCAAACTTGAGACTCGCAAAACTTTTCCGCAAGTTTGATAAATTCTTCAGCTGTATCTATTATTTCTTCAGCCTCATTTTTCGTCGCAATATAGAAATCGTCATAATCGCTTGTATGTCTGATTTCCTCTGCTGCCACGATCCTGCTGCCTAGATCCTTAGGAAAAGCACCAGTTTTAACATACTCTTTGTTAAAATTTCCCAGAACATCTTTATGGCGTCTATAACTTTTTCCGTCCAGCGCAAAGATCGCGTTTATGGCGTGAAAAATAGCATAATACGCCCTGTTGTTAGCGCCTTTAAAAAGATTTTCAGACAACAACAATTTCACCTCTGCCAAATTCTCTTTGGCAGTACTCATTCTATACAACATCAAATCTTTTCTGGAGCCACTATCACTATTTGGTTCCATACAGCCTTATTCCCTCATTCCTGATGTTGTTGTAAAAAGGATAATTGACGGCCCACTTGTTAAAGTGAGCCTCGTTTTTGGCTATAGGCTTTATGTCAACATCATTATCTATATTGAAATCATATGTATAATTCGAGAGAGTATGACGATAATCTTTTATCTTCATATCAGGAATATCAAGAAGAATCATAATATCAATATCAGAATCATCTCTATAGTCCCCTCTCGCATAGGAACCGTATAGGATGATCTGCTGAATATGTTCCTTGTAGATATTCTTTACTACATCCACATATTCATTTAATATTTTTTCTACTCTTTTTTCCATTTAATATGCCCAAAAAAGATTAAATCAATTATTCCGTTTTAATTATATCAAAAACCGGCACTATTATTAAGAAACGGGACATATTTAAAGGGCTTAAATGTGATTATTCCCCTGATAAGAACAAGGAATAGTATCACTTTTTGTCAAAACATCAAACTGGTTCTAGATATATGCTAAAATTATTAAAGTCAATATCTGAATAACAATCTTAAATAAAGATCAAATGAAAAAACTTTCAGCAATCGCGCTCTCAGTCGCTTTCGCGGCGAGCACTCTTCTCGCCTATCAGGTGACCTTCACCTACAACTCTATTGACGGCTACTCCACGAACTACACCGCCTCCGTTTCTCCCGGCGGATTCTTCGTCGGCGGCGGATCCGTTCCCTCCGGCAGGTTTATAAAAAATGCCTCTTGGGAAGGCAAGATCGCTCAATCAGACCGCCACAACATCTCCCTCTTCGTCGGCATCGACGAATATGATCCAGAATTCGATCCGGGATCCCTCGACACCTGCGTGAACGACTCCCAGGGCATGGCGGAAGGCTTTACTGGTCTGGGCTATTTCAACGCGAAAAACGCCACCATATTGAACAATGAAAACGCCACCAAGGACGCCATCAGGAAAAAGATCTCCGCAGCCTCCGAGTCTCTTAACCCTGGCGACATCTTCCTCTACTTCCATTCCAGCCACGGCGGAGACGATCCCTTCTGCCTTTGCGCCTACGATGAGGAATATTTCGCCACTGAGTTAGCCGAAGACCTCGCCAAATTCAAGGACGGCGTAATAATCATCGTCATCTTGGACTCCTGCTTCTCCGCCGGCATGATCCCACCCGAAGCCATGGCCGAAGCCATCCAAACAGAAATGGCGAATATCAAAGCCAAAAAATGCGGCATCTCCGCCGCTCAAATTGCCGCCGACCTTAAGAACGACTCTCTCTTCATCACCGCCAGCCAAAGCGACGAATATTCCTACACCTCGGATTTCTACAGCCTTTTCACCTCGGGCTTGGTTTTTGCTTTCGATTCCCTCACCGATGAAGATCAAGACGGCCTCATTTCCTTCTCCGAGCTCTTCAACAGGGCTTACTCCTTCGTAGTCCCCATTGGCTGGCAGGAACCTTATATCAGCAACCCCTCTCTCGGCGACTCGCTCTTCGCTTCTCCGATCCCCCAGCCGGAATCCTACGGGTATCTGGAACTTGAAGACGGTTACTTCGGCTATTCTTTCTCGAACGTCAGCCAGGATCTTAACATAACGGTCAACGACGCCCCAATCGAAGAAAAACCGAATTATACCGTCACCAAGCAGTCCCTTAAAGTCAACTTCAAGCGCTATGAGTTTGATCCCCTGTTCCCCACTAAATTCGACCTTGCCTTTACGTACAAGTTCAAGCCCGGAATAAAAGCCAAAGTTGAAAACTTCAGCGCCACTTTATGGATCAACAAATATCCTGTCGTCTTAGGCCAGACCGGGCAGCCCTCCAAATCCAACAAGAACGGGACCACCAAGACCTATGAGATCATGGACTACAATTTCTTCTCCCTCGGCACTTTCCAGATAAAGGTCAACGAAAAGAAAGGGGAAGCCAAGTTCAGGCTGAAACTGAACGAGGTCCTCAATCTCTGGGAAGCCTTCACGCCTTTGGGAGAAGACAGGCAGCTCGTCGATCTGACGTTGATCAGCCACGGAGAAGTCATGAGCTTCCCCATCTCCGTTTCCAAAAAATACAAGGAAGGAAAATCCTTCTCCGCCACCCTTATCAAAAAATAAAACAAGAAAACAACTGCAAAAAGGAAGGCCTCCCGAAAGGAGGCCTTCTTTTTTTACACTTTCAAGAATATCTTACCTTTGTACAAAAGCCACAAGATCACCCAGCACAGCAGTGTGTAAGTGATCGCCAGGAACAGCTCTTCAAAGCTTCCTAAAGCTCCCGCGACCGCACCGAAGAGGAATTTGTTCGTTCCGTGAAGATGCACCATTCTTTGCAGCATATAGATCGTTATGGCGTTCAAGCCGATCACCCTGAAAACGAAGAAAGGCTTAGCATATCCCAACACATCAGCGACATAATAAAAAAGCAGAAACATGCATGTGGAATATCCGCCCATCAAAAGCACGAAGGATGGCGACCACAGCTTCTTATTGATTGGGAACGCAAAAGCGACAAGCAATCCCAAAACGACCAACGCCGCGCCCATACCCAAAAGCAAAAGACTTTTCTTCTTTCCCGACCAGCCCTCATCCCTGACGATATCACCCACAAAAGTTCCCAGCAACGCTGTGCAGGCGGAAGGCACGACTCCCAAAATACCCTCCACGTCGAACACTCCCGGAGCCGGCACGAAAACACCCGGCAGCAGCAGCCTGTCGATATACCCGCACAGGTTCCCCTTCAAGCTCATGGGGTCTCCCAAGCCGAGCACGCCAGGCAGATATTTCATAGCGAAGAAATACCCGGCCAGAGCGCCAGCAAAAACGCCAATACGCCCCTTGAGACCGACGAACATATAAACTATCGCCGCCAGCCCCCAGCCCAGGCCGATCCTTCCCAGAACGCTCGCATATCTAAGATTGGAAAAACCGTCCTCCAGCAGACCGTTATAGATCATTCCCAGGAGGACCAAAAGAAAAGCCCGACGCACTATTCGCAACACGATCCCAATCGTCCTTCTCCCCTTCTCCCTTGAACTGGCCAAGGAAAAAGGAAAGGACAAGCCCGCCAAAAACAAAAACGTCGGGAAGACCGTATCGATAAAAGTCAGACCATGCCAGGCCGGATGATGCATCTGCCTTGCCAGCCAATCCCAGCCCAGCAATCCCGCCAGAGCGACGACAACATCCTCCAGACCCATGATCCAGATCATGTCGAAGCCCCTGGCGATATCCAGAGAGACCAGTCTCTTTTTCTCTTCGACCATGGATCTACTTCACGGTCTTCTTCGTGGCAACCGTTTTTTTCGCCCCAGCGCCCAAATTACGCGCTTTTGTCACCGTCACGGTCTTCTCATCGCCTTTGGAGGAAGAACGCCCTGGAAGCGTCAGCAGGAGCTTCAGGGGGCCGATATCCTTGGGCGTCCCCAACCCGCAGACCTTCCCGGCGGCGTTTTTTATCAAAACGACCGGCAGCACCTCTTCGAAAACCACCGCATGGAAAGCATACAGCCCCCTGTCGATCGCCATGGCCATGGCCTCGGGACGCATGCTCCATTCCCTGCCGCCGTAAGTTCCGCCCAAAAGCATCAATTGATCTGGATCCTTGGCCTTCGGTCCGGCCAGTTCCACCCAGGAAACTTCAATGTCTCTCATAGCTACCTCCTGTGCTGTTAGATTCACAAAGATTTTACTCTTTTTCTTCAAGGAATTCCCTGATCTTTTCCTGCAGAAGACGATACCTTTCATTGGTGTCTTTGTTCTTACCGCAGTATTCTCTCGGGACTTCCACGTTGGGTTCGTATTCCACCGGGATATCATACAGGTCGAACTGTTCTCTGGTTAGGTCAACGTATTCGCCTCTGATCTTGTTGAAGTAATGTGTTCCTCCGCCTTCAACTCTTATCTTGTGGATCGTGCCTCCAAAAAGATCGTGAACGATCATAGCCGTAACGGCGCACTGACCGTATGAAGGATCATTCGGTACCCAATTGCTTTGACAGGAAGGATAAGCGGTCTCCCTGCACCAGCAGCACTCCAAAACAGCAAACAGTTTCTCAAGCGTATTGATGCCGGGAAAACGAGAAATTTCCTCGCATTGAAGATTCCAAAGCTCGTCGCCATAGAAGCGATACTCTCTACAGCGTTCCTTGCCAAGCGCTTTTTCTATAGCGAATTGAACTTTGGGATTTGACATTAAGTTATTTGCTTTCAAAGTTAAATTCAAACACGTTTATTCCGTATTTTGCAATCTCTTCCTCAGAATAGAAGCTGTTGCATTCCTCTATTAGCTTGTCCAAGGAATCGTACAAACCTTCGAAATCAGATGCCCAGGTCTTTTCCAAGGCGTCCTTCCAATTGGAGTAATGCGCAATGCTGGTGACGACGGCTTCAACATAATCGGAATCGTTCTCGTTTGAGATAAGCACAAGCGTATCGCCTATCTGTACATCCTTCTTGGCAAGGCGATACTCATGCTTTTTTCTGCTGCTGCGTATGAGCGACAGGAAGTGAGGCCTGATCTTGTATTGAATACGTTTCATATGTTGAGATAGGCTATTGGAACAGATATGAAATTATGATGTTTTACATCTTTCGCATTTTTTTTGTTGCGGAGGTGTCAAGATGTCCTGCGCACCAGCCTATCACGATTTTTTTGTCTTCTTTTGAAAAAGCAAAATGTATTCTTTGGTTTTGGGAAAGTTTGAGATGCGGCTCTATGTTAATCTCGTTTCCGTTGTAAACATCTTTGCGTTGATCCATGCAACCTTTGTCATTTCTTGTTTGAGAGCCTTCCCCTCTTGTTGCTTCAATGCCCGTCATTTCATGAAATCTTTTGTAAATATCCCCGGCATTCTCTTCAAGATACAAAGGATGCATAACAGTTGCTAGACAATGCAAAGATTTCAGTAGTTCGTCAAAAGATATTTTGCATTCTTTTAAAGATTTTATTGCTCTTTGTGTAAAAGCAATTTTGTCTTTATATATAGGCCGTAAAATTTCAACTATTTCTTTTGGCTCTTTGTTTTTTAATTTGAGAATAGTATCACAAAACTCAATTTTTGCATCATTTGTATCTGATGTTTTATATTGTTTGCCTTGTTTAAGACTATCTATGGTTACCTGTAAACCGCTATTAACTCTCTTAAGTTCAGCAATTTGTTCCTTATAATCTTCGATATCAGCCAAATATAGTTGTGAAAGTTCATCAGCCTCATTCGCTTTGTTTTCGGACGTCTGCATCCCTGCTAATGCACTATTTTCAACTGCTTCCTTCTCTGCTTTTCGTTTTTCTAAGATTTCTTTGATTCTCTTTTCCCTAACGATTGCTTCCCTTTTATTCCTGCAATCTTCTGTTCTAAAGAAGTCATAATAAAAATCACTGTTTTGAGCTATCGCTCTTCGAAGGATATGAATGACCTGGTCACTCCCCATTCTATTAATGTCTTCTCTGGAAAAGAAGCGATGTCTGGTATGGTCGTCAACTTGCGGTAAATAAACTCTGACCGAACCGTTGTAACATAAATAATCGCAATGGAAAACATAATCCATCTCATAAGAAACTTCGGGATCAATGGCATAATATACTATAGCGTTTCCGCCAAGCGCATCTGCCAATTTTTTGGGATCGATATTTGTATTTGGGCTTATATATATGTATGGGATGCTGCGATCTTTATTTTTGATCCGATCCCAAAAGTCTTTAAAATCACCGTTCTTTAACAAACAAGGTTTTAAAGTCAGAGGATCTATTCCGTTTGAGCATTTAATACTGCGACTATCGCACAATATTTTAATTAAATTAGGATAAGTATCCTCCGGTTTCTTTTGACATTCTCCTAAAAAACCGGGGGCGTCGCTGTAATAATTTACGCACGAGAAATCAGCTTTACCTGGACTCAATGGCTTAAAACCGATTTCTGTTATCCAACGCCTGGAAGCCATATGCTCATCAGGTTTAGGAAACTCAACGATTTTACAAGCCCAAAAAGTCGCTCCTTTAAAAGGCTCGTCATCAATACAGAATTCTGAAGAAAGAGAAACTGCATTGCCTTCAATACCTTTCCCTGCTTTAAAATTTGACCATTGGCTTTTATCTTCAGTCAAGTTAAATTTATTTGTTTGCCATTTCTTGATTGATAAAACAAGAACCCAAAGAAGATCTGCATCATCATATTTAGATTCAATAGTAAAACCAATCTTATAATGCAATGTAGAATATAAGTCTCTCATAATGTACTCGTATGTTTTCGTGATTAAAAGTTTTTCTGTTAAAAAAATTTTTAACAAACTATCTTGAAGAGAAAAGGTGTTATAATGTCGTAAAAATCTGACAAAAATCTTAAAAACTTCATGGTTTCACCGTCCCTACTTGCTCGAACTTGGCGCCGACTATGTGATGGTCGGATATTCCGGTGCCCGGAAAGATCTTGGTCTGGGGATCGTTGGGAAAATCTTTGTAGAGGATGTAGTCGAAGGTGGTGTCGGCATATTTTCCCCTGCCCGGATGGGTGACGCGGTCCTTGGGCTTGAGGTCTCTGAAGCAGCTGCGGTAGTGGGCGGCGTAGAGAGAGCGGAGGGTGTCCTCCTGCAGGAACTTCTTGTCGTCAACGTTGGTGTTGAAGTCGCCGGCGATGATCACGCGGACGATTCTGTTGGTGTGGCTGGCTTTTACTTCCTTGATCTTGTCCAGAAGTTGGCGGGAGGAGGTTTCCCTTTGCTGCTTGACTAAAGAGAGCTCTTCGTCCGCGCCGTTGGCTTTCAAATGGAGGCAGAAGCAGGCTATGTATGAGTCCTTGTTGTCCAGAAGGGCGTATGTGAAGCCTCTGGGAGGCTTGATGCCGTCTTCGTTGCGCCATCTTGTATATGACTTTTCCAGGACCGGGAGGGTGGTCAGGATGGCCATCTGCTGTTTGTCTTTTTGGTTTTTGCCACGGTAGAAGGAACTGATGGAAGCGATTTGAAGCTTGGGGCTGTTAAGATAGCTTTTTAGTTTGTTGCAGGTGGCGGAGCCGTTGATCTCCTGCAGGAAGAAGATCTGCTCGTAAGCTGTCGAGTTTTCCTGGAGCGTCTTGGTTGCGTCGCGGAGCATCTCTCCCGCCGTTTTTATTCTTTCGTCAGCTTTTGCTTTATATTGGTCGTCTTTTCCCGTGGGGAACCACTCCATGTTCCAGGTGTAGCAGAAGAGCGCGGTGCCGTTGGAGCTTTGGGGCGCTATTTTAGAAACAGCAGGATCGTCAGCCTGGCAGCGGCTGCATATGGCTAGCAAAAGCAATAGCGATATGCTGGAAAATATGGCAAAGAAAGAAAGTAGTTTTTTCATGTTTCGTTCTTTGGTATGATGGTTTTTGGCAGTCGGCCTTATTTTGGAATATTGTATCATTTTTATCTGATGTTTTTCAGCGTAATTGTCGGCAAAACAGCGCATTTGCAAAAGGAAGCGGCGAGGGGCTTGCGCCGCTCGCCGCTTTAGGAACGTCAGGATTGCCGGTCGTCAGCACTGATAATAATCGGCTTTGCTGGGAAGCAAACGCAGGAGTTTCAGGGCGCCCACGTCTTTGGGCGTCTTAAGATCGTAGATCGTACCGTAATCGTTCATAACCGGGATCAGGGGCAGGTCTTCGTTGAAGATCTTAATATAGAAGGAATAGACGTTGTTGACGATGGCAGAGCCGACTGCTTCAAGTGTCATTTCCCACTTCTGGCCGTTATACTCGCCTCCCAACGCGACGATACTGTCGGGATCTTCTTTGTAAACATTTTCTCCCAATCTTTTGACCCATTTGACTTCAATGTTTTTCATTTTTTTATCCTCCGGTTGTTTGTTGTCGTTGTTTTCGGTTTCGCTTTGAAGGCGCTCGATCTCGCCTTCGGAAATGTTTTTCCTGACGCATACGTCGAAGGGCCAGGAATCTTTGCACCAAACGTCGAATTGCGTTGCGTCAACTTCTCCTCCGCCCTGGTACTCCAGCTGGGCGGGATCGTCTATCTCGAATCTGACCAGCACGGGCGCGGCTTTTTTCTTGTCGGCGAAGTCCTTCACAGTTTCAATGGCGGCCTTGGCCTCTCCCTGGGGATCATAACCCGGAAGCCGGAGATACTCCGCCGTCTTTATGAGTAAAAAGGTTTTCGCCGCCAGTTCTCCGCCGGCAAAAGAATTGAGGGCGTATTCGCAAGCCTTGTCCCTGGAATTCGTGGCGCACAGTTTCCTGAATATCAGAAAGCGGCATCCGGCTATCCAGGCTCCCGTCACGTACAAGGCGCTGTAAAGCGGAAGAAGCTGCTCGCGATCCATTTCCTTGTGAAGCGACTTCACCTGCTTGTTGATGCCGTCTATTGAGTCGTATTGGCAAAATTCCCCTTCCTTGAATTTCGTGTAAACGTAGTCCATGGCGGTGTCAACGGCCTTAAAGTAGGCCTGGCGTTCTTCCTCGGACATACGAAGCAGACGTTCATCGGTTCCGTGATATAAAATTAATTTTTTCATAGTTGCTCTTTTTTTAAAGTTCCTGTAAAAATTCCGCCTGAGCTTTTTTCCATTTTTCCTCAGCCGCGGCTATCTCTGTTTTGTACTGCTCATAGCTGTTTTTATACTTTTCGCAAAGCGCTTTCTGTCTGTTGATCTCCGGGACGGGGATCTGCAGGTCAAGGAGGTCATCCTTGCTGACGCTCATAACGAACGATCCGCGTTTTATGGACTGGAGCTGCCTCCTGCCACAGGGCAGGTCGAAGTACAACTTCAGATACGAAACGACGAGCTTGTTATCCTTGAATTCGGACTTTATCCTTATGGCGCACAAATTGGGCGAGGCAACGTAGCGGCTGTCGTCCTTGTCGAAGATCGCGAGCTTTATAGTCGTGCCCTTGATCGTTATCAGCAGGTCGTCTTTTCTTAAAACATGATCCTCCCAATGTCTCAGGTCAGCCTCGACGGCCTCTGTGATCTCGTTCACACAGCCGTCTTCGATGTCGGAGATGTTAACTATCTTCACGCGCGTTTTGTCTTCATCGTGCCCTTGTTTGAAAAGCCTCCCGCGAATGACGTCGGCCATTTCGCCAAGACGCTTTTTATTGCTGAAGAATTTTACATCATCTTCATTCAATCGGTTCAGCCACTTGTTGACGTTCCAGCCGTTGGAACGGTCGGAATTGACGATGAAATCGGCGTCCTTTTTGATCGTTGCCTCCTCTTTGACAAACAGCTCGCCGTTTTTATCGGCATAATTCCTGACCAGCAGATCCTTGCCTCCGAATTTGCCAGTTATAAACAGGCCGTATCTGGTCATGGAACGCATGCCCAGAAGCGAGGCGGGAATGGTGCTGATCTCTTTTAATATGCCGCCCTTGGCGAACTCTCCTCTGCCAAAGCCCGTTCTGCGGGACAGGAAGAAATGCATAGGCACGATCACCATGCCGGGCTTCTTTTGATCAGTGAGCAATGTTATCCAGCTGTAAAGATCGTTAAGGTCGAAACTGTACATAGTATCCTCGTCAATAAATTTATTGAAAGGCAGCAGCAGGACCGCATTGTGATCGTTAATAACGGATTTACTTATGCTGTCACAGTCATAGAAGCCTACGTTGTAAAATTCCAGGCCGGGGTGGTATTTTTTCAAGAGTTTAACGTAGATCTCAAAAACTATGTAGTTGTCCGTGGCAAGAGAGATCGTGGCGTTCCCGTCGAAACTCGTCAGAAAATCGAGAAGATTTGAGCCGTAGCACTCAATGTCGGTAAGCAGGATGCTTGCATCTCTTCCGTTGTTCTGCCGCATGACAGTCTTTCTGAACTTATCCAGCAACGCCTTTCCAACCAGGACCGCTGAAGTCAGCGAAGAGATCAGATCCATAAGGTCTATGTCGTCCAGCTCCGATATGACGTTATAGAGGTGCGTCGCTTCCTTGGCGTCAACGCACAGTTCACCCTTCGGATTGCCGTTTTTCATCATAAGATTGTAAACGGAATCCTCTTGGGCCTTGCCGCTGGATATTTGCTCTTTGGTCAGCCAGACCTTATAAACTATTTCAAGTTTTTCGGTGTTCCCGGCGTTCTTAAGACTTTTGATGTTTGAAAAAATGTTTTTAAATTGGTTTTGTTTTTTGTCGAAGCGAATCATATGACCTCCTTAGTATTGTGTTATTCGCTTAACTCGCCAAAGTATTATTAATACTTTTATAAGTATGTCACGAATATTCTATCAGAAAGATTTCATTACTGTCAAGAGGGGGGGCGGTCAGGAGCCTTTCCAAAAGAAAGGCATCCCGGCCTCAAATCACCAGAAGATAAAGACTTAGTAGATCTTTCTCTCGATGTTTTTCAGGCTGTTGGCCAGGGAGCGGCGGTCAGAGGGCGTCTTGGACAGCGGGAAGGTTATGTTCCCGTAGCGGAGCTTCCAGTGATTCTTGCCGCTGACGGTCTCGATGCCCAGCTCTCTGAGCTTTGCGAGAACGTCGGTGTCCACGAACTTGTCGCAGTCCGTAACGAGCTTGTTGAAGAACTCCAGCCTGGACTTTATCTCCCCTGTCGAGGGATTGGCGGTCAGAAGGTCCGCCAGGATCTGCGTGCGCCTCTGCTGGTCGTTGTTGCGGCAGCTTTTGATCGCGTCGTTAAGGACCGCCAGGAGCAACTCCCGGGCCTCTCCGGGGAAAAGCTCTTCGAATTTGAAAGTGAGCGAAAGCGTTCCCTGGGTAACTGGCTCCGGCTCTGTTTGGGATTCCGGTTCGGGAGCCGCGGCTTCCGTCTCCTGTCTTTTCAGTTCGGAGGCGAGGCGGCGGTTCTCGTTTTTCAGCCTGGCGTTCTCCTTTTCCAGATCCAGGGCGCTGACGCTGAGGGCCTGAAGTTTCTGGATGGTGTCGTTGGCGACTTCCAGGTCGCTGGTGAGATCCTTTATCTTCTGCTCCTGCCGTCTGATCTTAAGCTCCAGATCAGAGAGCTGGCTGGAGAGTTCCGATATCTTGTATTCCTTCTCGTCCCCGGGAAGATCCTCTTCGTGGGGCGCGTAATGTTTGTCTGTATTCCTTTTCCCTCTCAGGAAATACTCCTCGGTGAACTCCTCCTCGTCGGCAGGACGGCTTTTCGCCGCCGGCGCGGGTTTCGGAGGCTCCGGCTTCCTGATCATCGTCTTGTTCAGCTTGGAAAAATCATTAAGTGGTTTGCTCATTTTAGATCCTGTAAGTTTTGCTTAGTCTTCCTTGTCTGTCCATTCTATCAATTTTTCAGTCGCGTCGAAATCAAATTTGTTTGCGGCTTTTCTGTACCATTCCTTGGCCTTCCGGCGATTTTTTTCCACGAGTATCCCGTAGAAATAAAATTCGCCGATGAAGAACATGCAGTGGCTGTCCCCTTTTTCGGCTCCCTTCGTCGCGTAATCAAAAGCCAATTCCACATTCTGATGGATGCCTCTGCCCGCGGCGTAACAGTCGGCCAGTCTGCCGAAGGCTTCGGGATGGCCCTGGTCGGCGGACTTTCGGTACCACTCCACGGCCTTTTCCGGATCCGGATCTTCCGCCCTGCAAAGCAGACGGTCTCCCCACCTGAGCTGCGACTCGGCGTCGCCGTTCTGCGCGTTGAATTCCAACATGTTTACGATCTTTGCCATATTTTCCTCGTTTGGTTGAGTCCATTATACTGGATCATCATGTCCTTTAAAGAGCCTTGATGTCGAAATAACGCGACATAAAAAGAGTTGACTTTGGTGGATTTGATATAATTGCTTAAAATGACTAAAAGAGAGGCAAACCTTAAACCAGCAGCCGAAAAAGCCGGATACAAGACGGCTTGACTTAAAAAACGCTATGAAACTCCTGATCTCTGTTCTGGCAACGATTTTCGCCCTGGGCGTCCTGGGCGCCGAAAAACACAAAGTGTACGTCCATTACGGCGCCGATGCCGCCAACACGACCAATATGGTCTTCCAGGTCGCGGACGGGGCTAATTTCGCCTTCAGGGGCGTTCTGCCGGCAGGCTACGGGTTGTCCTGGTTCGATTACGCCGGCATTCCGAAACAGGTAAGCAATCACAAAAGCAGGATGCTCTTCGTGGGGATCAACGATTATCTCCCCTCCCGCGGACTGAATTCCCTGAAGTCTTGCCTTAACGACGCCGAGACGCTGGCCAATCTTTTGCTGGAAGGCGGATATTTCAAAGGCGAAGACGGCGTGCTTTTGGAAGACGCCAACGCCCTGACAAGCGTCATCAGGAATCAAGTAAGGGCCGCGGCCAATTCACTCTCTTCCGGCGACCTCTTCGTCTATTACCAGTCGAGCCACGGCGGCAACTCCCCCTACTCTCTGACCACCTACGACTCCCGCTACACCGCCTCCGAACTGGCCAGCGACCTTTCCTACTTTCAGGCCGGCGTCAAGATCGTCATAATACTGGACGCCTGCTATTCCGGCGCCATGATCCCCAGCGCCGCCCTGGCTCAGGCCGTAATAAGCGAGCTGGCGGAAATCAGAGCGAAGCAGTTCTCCGTCTCAGTCGCGCAGGCGGAAGCGGACATGAAGAACGACATGACCTTCCTTACCGCCTCCCGCGGAGACGAGGAATCCTACGGCGGCAAAACTCTGAGCGTCTTCACCAGCGGGCTCTTTTTCGGCTGCGACGCCTACAGCGATCTGAACGGCGACGGCATGGTCTCCTTCGCGGAACTTTACGTCAGGGGCTTGGCTTTCCTGGACCACAATAATATAACGCGCCAGCACCCCTATATCAGCAATCCGGAGCTTGCCAACAACATCCAGGCCTTCCCCATTCCGCAGAAGAGCTGCTTCGGGCGACTGATGGAGCAAGACGGCTTCTGCTACTTCGTCGTCCCCTGCGTTAGGCAGGAACTCTATGTCGAGATCAACACGAGTCCCGCGCAGCCGTCCCCTCTTTCCGTACCCAAATTCAGCCTGAAGACCAATCTTAAAAAAGCCGCCGACCTGGAAGGACCGCTTCCCAGCACAATGGACATAACGCTAGCCATAACTGAGCCCAAAGCCAAAGGCGCGAAGCAGACCTTCGAGCCGGTCATCGGCGATTCCGCCGTGATCTTAAACGGCGCGCTCATTCCCCTAAGTCAAAGCGGACAGACCATCAAAGCCAACAAGAAAGGGACATCTGCCTCCGTCTCGCTTCTGAATTATTATTTCGAGCCCGTGGGCAAATTCCAGTACAAATTCGACCAGAAGAAAAACAAATACACCTGCAAGATCAAATACAGCGACGAATGCTACCTGCACACCATGTTCAGCCTGGATAGCGGCACCCAAAACGTCAGCGTTATCCTAAGGGACGCCTCTACCGTCAGCGCAATGATGACCGCCGACACGGTCTATAAGGAAGGCAAAAGCTTCACCGCCAAGCTCCCCAAAGCAAAAAAATAAAAAGCGCTTACTTTTTCAGGACATCCCAGTTCTGAACGACATTGGTGTTTACATTATCTTCTTTATTGTATTTAATGTAAACGATGCGTCCGTTGGCTAGAAGGACAGTAACGCCTTGTTTGTTTATACTGTCTAGAAGGACAGTAACGCCTTGTTTGTTTATACTACTGTATGGATGAAGATCAAGAAGCACGCTAGAAGACGCAATTGCACTTAAATATGCCCTAACCAAATCATAGTACTGCTCGCCCAGCAATGGATCGTCGCTTCCAGGCCGAGCCTTGGGATTGTAGTACCAGCCGATGTGGTCGGCGTCAAAATCGTCGATAGTCAGTTCATTTGAAAACTCTTCGTATTTTCTTCCCGTGGGCTGAAGCAGCGCTTTTAACCTTTTCGGTCTTGCCTTTCCCTTTTCAAACAAAGGATAAAGATCCCTTACGCCGTAGTTGTCAGGATCTATTACGGGATAAGCCCCGTATTCCTTTCGGTAATCGTCCAGATAACGGTACATGCTTCTAAGCATAGTGCGGGTTTTGATCTTGTCGAATTCCTCTTTGGCGAAATCATGCACTAACAAACTCAAAGGAAGCAAAAGAAGCAAAAAGGGCGGCAGAAAAGAACAGACCAGCGCCGCGATGAAGCAGCCCCTTGAAGAAGATCTCTCCGGCGTCTCTCCTCTGACAACGGCCAGACAAAATAAAAAGATCACATTCGCTATCGGGATCAGAATGATCAGATACCACCATCCCGAGCGCCCAAGATCGTGCAGTCTTCTTACTCCCACCGCCGCCATAGGGATAATCGTACCGAGCCAGAAGATCACAGTCAGCGCGGAAAAAACCTCGTCGTCAATGTCGAAAATATCGTCCGAATATTCCGCCAGAACACCCAGACCGATAAGCAAGACAATGCGGAAAAGCAAGAAGAATATAAACTCCTTCCTTTCCGCTTTGCCTCTGAAATTGAAGTAATTGACGAAACAGTTTTTTATTTCTTTCATAGCGCCGGTCTCGGGGCAGATAATCAAATGCCTTTTCTATTGTATAAAAAAACCATACCGGCGGGAGCCGGTATGGTTTTTAGCATTAGCTATCGCTTAATTGTTAGCGTCTGCGAAGGAACGCCACGAGAGCGATGAGACCGAGGGCCAGGAAGCCCGGTTCAGGAACGCCCAGAACGTAAACGTTGGCGTAGCTGACGAAACGGGGGCCGCTGCCGCTGGTCCACCAACCATGGTAGAAAGCGACTTTGTCAACGGAGCCAGAAATGTCGTCGGTGAAGCCGAAGGTGTGGTCCGGAGAGTTCTCAAAGTCATAGCCGCCGATGGCGCGGTAAGCGGAGCCCATGTTGCCGGTGTCGATACGGCCGACTCTGTAGAGCGTGCTGTCCTGATCGAAAATGAAGGAAGTCTTGCACCACTTGTCGATGGGGCCGTCGTTGCCGAACTGGATCTCTTTGCCTTCGCCATCAACTTTGAAACTGGTTTTCCAGTGCCAGTTGTCCCAGAAACGCCAGAAGGTCATGCCGCCGTTCCTGATGTCGCATCTCCACTGACCGTCGAAATAATGGGCAGCGGTTCCGATCTCAAAGACGTAAATGCAGCCTTCGTACTTCTCAGCTTCGATATCGTCAAAGCAGAAACCGGTGTCAGGAGTCTGGTCCAGGAAGAGGCAGGAGGTCTGTTCGGAGTTGAAAGTAAGATTGGTGATGTAGCAATTCTCGGCAGTGCCGAGCGCAGTCATCCATTCCGGAACAATGTCAACCAGGAGCTGACCTTCGTCATAGTCGCCGAAATTGATGGAACGGACAAGCTTCTTGCTGAGCTCAACGTATTCGACCTTGACATCGTCGTAATAGACGCCGGGACGAGTGGTGTCGGCGCCGCCGGTGCCGTTGGCGAAAACGAGGTAAGCGAAGCCGTCGCAGCGCTTGATGACCAGCTGATAGGAAGCGGCGGACTGACGAACGCCGTCAATGTAGAAATCAACCAGGCCGGTGGCCAGTTCGACGGAGAAGAAGAATTCCTGCCAGGTGTCTTCCGTAACAGCGCCAGGATATTCTACCGTCTTGCCGCTTTGGGAATCGGGAGACAGATCGTAGCCGTTGTTCAGGAAGTTGAGCTGCGTGCCGTTGTTCTCGAAGTTGATGAGGGGGCGCTTGTTGTTGTCGCCGGTGTTGGTGGACTGGTAGTTAGCGTTCAGGCGGAATTCGCCGTACATATGGCCGGCGACCTGGAAACGCTTGAAGGTGATGTTGAGGTAATTGCCCGGTTCGAGGACGATGCCGGAGCCGTCGATGGGGATCGCGATGCCCTGCTGGCCGGCGCCTTCAATCTGGGTGACTTTCAGAACTTTGTTGCCTTCAACAGTCTCGATGGTAGCGCCGTCAGCAGCGACTTCGCCCCACTGCGTGGCCGGGGAAACGACCATGCCAGCCTGACCGAGAGCAGCGCCTTCATTGCAACCTTCAAAATTCTGGTTGAGAAGCACAGTGGTAGAATCAGCCACCGCGGCGGCGGCGATCAAGACCACGCTGAGAGAAAGGAAGAATTTCTTCATGATTGTTTTTTTGGGTTATAGGTTAAATTATTCTTGATTTTCGTATGGGTATTATACTAAAGACTGTTTCCAGAAACAATAACTTGATGTTTTTTAGGAATAAAAAACCATACCGGCTTGCGCCGGTATGGTTTAGCTCAAATCTTCTTGTATAGACGGTCAGCGTCTGCGAAGGAACGCCACGAGAGCGATGAGGCCGAGAGCCAGGAAGCCCGGTTCGGGCACGCCCAGAACATAGACGTTGATGTGGCTGACACAAATATCTACATCACCATTCCACCAGCCGTGATAGAAGGCCACGGAGTTGACTGTTCCGGAAGCGTCGGCGTCCGTGTAACCAAAGGTGTGATCCGGAGAGTTGTAGAAATCGTAACCGCCGGTGGAGCGGTATCTGTGGCCCATGTTGCCGGTGTCGATACGGCCCGTCCTGTAAAGCGTGGAATCCTGATTGAAAACGAAAGTGTTAAGGCACCAATTGTTCATCGGGCCGTCGGGGCCGTACTGCTTCTCAGTATTGGCAGTGCCGTCAACAGTGAAAGCGGTCTTCCAGTGCCAGTTGTCCCAGAAACGCCAGAAGGTCCTGTCGGAGGCGTTTTTGATGTTGAAGCAAAAATAACCGTCCAAACTGTGGTAGGCATAACCGAATTCCACCGCATAGGTGCAGCCCTGGTAGTTGTCGGCGTCGATATCGACGACAAAACCGCTGGAAGCAGTTCTCGGGAGAAAAAGGCTGTTCTGCGTAGTGTTGAAAGCAATGTTGGTGATGTAACAGTCGCCGCCGCCCTGCTGCTGCGTCAACCAGCTGGGGGCGATCTGATTCAAACTTTTGCCCACGGCAAAATCGTCAAAATCAATGGTGCGGACCAGTTTTTTGGAGATCTCAAAGTACTCCACCTTGACGTCGTCGTAAAGAACGCCGGGACGGGTAGTAGAGGCTCCGCCGGTGCCGTTGGCGAAAATCAGATACTTGAAGCCGTCGCAGCGTCTGATGGACATCTGGTAAGTGCTGTTGACCTGACGCACGCCGTCGATGTAAAAATCGAGCAAGCCAGTGGCCAGATCGATCTCAAAAAGGAATTCCTGCCACGTCTCTTCCGTCACCGCGCCAGTATAGGAAGTGGTTTCGCCAGCTTGTTTGTCCGGAGAAAGATCATAACCCATGGCTAAGAAGTGAAGCGTCGTACCGTTGTTCTCAAAGTTCATGACCGGACGAGTGCTGCCGGTGGTGCTTATGTTCTCGTACTTGGCGAGGAGACGCATTTCACCGTAGTAGTGGCCGGTGTTCTGCCAGCGCTTGAAGCTGATTCTGAGATAATTGCCGGGAACCAGCTCGATCGCGGAGTCGTCTAAAGGAATGGCGATGCCTTCCTGGCCTCCTCCAACCTGGGTGACTTTCAGAACTTTGTTGCCGGCGAAATCTTCAATGGTGGCGCCGGCGGTAGCAACGCTGCCCCACTGGGTGTCCGTAGAAGCGACCATGCCTTTCTGGCCCAAAGCCGCGCCGAGAGCGCAATCTTCAAAATCCAGATCAAGAAGCGTCGTGGTAGTGTCAGCTACCGCAGCGACGGCTAAAAGCGCCACGGAGACTGCAAGGAAAATTTTTTTCATGATGGTTGTTAGTTATTGGTTGTTGGTTAAAATTGGTCTTCATTTTAGCACCGAGATTTTACTAAAAACAGTATCCGGAAACAATAACTTAATGTTTTTATCCCATAAAAAAACCATACCGGCTTGCGCCGGTATGGTTTAGGTCGTTTGCTTGCATTTAAGCGGTCAGCGCCTGCGAAGTAACGCCGCAAGAGCAAGGGCGATGAGGCCCAAAATAGCCGGTTCGGGGATGGGAGGCGTGGTCTGCTCGAGGCAGAGGTAGCTCAGGAGGACGTAGCGGCCGTCAAAGTTTTTCCAGCCCTGGACCTGGATCGCGACGTTGTCGGGAACGTCCGGAAGATGCGTGTTGTAGTAGCAGGGCCAGTTGAAACTCCATCTGGTGTTGTCTTCTTCGCTGCTCTGAACATCAACACGGTCAAGGTACGGTCCTTCCTCGTCGTAGGCCAGCGTGATGGCGGTGGTGATGTAATGATTGTAAACATACCTTTCCGAGCCGTCGTAGCGCGGTTCGAATTCGTTGGTGCTCCAGGTCGTGAACCACTTGGTGGCTGAGTGGAAGCCGTAGGTGGCGACAGGCGTATTGCCTTTTCTGAACATGGTCCAGCAGCCGTTGTCAGGAACGAAATAAGTGGCGGTCAAACGCAGCTTCTGGCCGGGCTCGAAGAAGGTGTTCGTGGGAAGATCCATCGTGATGCCGTCTTTGGGGAATTCATTGTCGCCGGGCTTGCCCATAAAGAGGCGAGCGACGTAAATGCCCAGCTCGTTGGTCTCGATATTGTCGGTGTACTGTCCCCAGCTGCCCAGTCTCTTGTAAAGCGGCTGCTCATTCGCCAGGGATTTTCCCAGTTTGTACTGCTGGAAGAAGTCTTCGTACAAGGTCTCCCATTCGTCTTCCGGGGATTCGTATAAGTAAATCACCTGGAGATCGTCGAAATCCGCGCCGTCCCTCGTAGTGTCGAAGGTGTTGCCGACGGCCGTGAACTCAATGTACTCGGGACGATCCAGCATGTAACGCAAGTGGCAGATCCTGCGGCCTGCGTATTCGAATCCGCTGTTGTCGAGGGCCTTGATGTAATAGGATTCCACCTGGGCGAGATCGCAGTCTATAATGATCTCAAAAAAGCACCAGGTGCTCATGACGACGGCGTTGGTGGTGTGATACCAGGTCCTGCCGGATTCGGAGTTGATCCAGTATGAATTGCCGGCGTTGGCGGCGGATTTGTTGATGGTGGAGTTGTGGTTGTAGAAGTAGGTCTTGTAGTCGGAGGAGTGAGGCGTGAAGCGCAGCATCGGCTTGTCATCCTTCGTGGTCAGCCTGATCTCGGCGTAGCCGTTGCCTTCCGGTATCCTGGTCTTGCCCGTTATCCTTATCTTGCCGTTTTGGCCGTGTTTGTAATCAAGGCGTCCCCAATCGAGAGGAACTTTGACGCCGCGGTCCATTTTCGGCGCCGTGACGCCGGCGGGAGTTTTTTTCCTGCCCACATGGAGGATCCAGTTCTCACCGTCGTTTACTATGTCCATTTCGCCTTCCACAGGCTCTTCGCCCTCGCAGTTGACAGTGGACTGCATGACTTCCGTATTTCCCTGTCCGAGCCACTTTCCGAGGTCATAGGATTCAAAATCGTCCTGCCAAAGAACGTGGGTGCCGGCGAAAGCCGCAGCGGCGCCGATAACGGCGATAAGGAGTAATTTTTCGCGCATAGTGTTACCTCACTTGTTTTGTTTTATTTATCTTAACAAAACTCAAGTTGTTTTTGCAAGCGTTATTCAAAAAAAAAGACGCGCACGAAGCGCGTCTTTTTTATGGTCAACGCATAGCTTATTCAGCCGTCTTTTCGGCGGCGGCTTCAGCGGGGGCTGCGTCCTTCGTTTCCTCGGGAGTCGCTTCCGCGGCGGCGGGAGCTTCCTCGGCGGCAGCAGCGGCGGCTGCGGCGGCGGCTTCGTCAGCTTCCTGCTGGGCCATGGATCTCATGTTGCTTTCCGCTTGACGGGCGGGAGCGTTCACGGTCTTGAAGACAGAGGACGTCCCGTGCTTGTAGAGGATGGTGGCCAGAAGGCACAGCACGATGAAGGAGACCGCCAGGACCATGGTGCTCTTGGTGAGCACGTCGCCGGAACGGTTGCCAAAGGTCGCTTCGCTCTCGAAAGCGTTGGTCAGGTTGTTGCCTTTGCCGGACTGCAGCAGAACCACGCCGACAAGACAGATGCTGACTATCACTAGGAGGACCAGTACCAAGATATATAACATAAATTTCCTTTGAGTATAGAAGCCTTTTGACATCAGTTGGGCTGATGTCGCGCTTCATGCAACCCCGCCAGGATTTGAACCTAGACCGAGAGTACCAAAAACTCTTGTGCTGCCATTACACCACGAGGTTATTTCTAATGCGATCTATTAGTCTCTTTCCTGCTGATCCCACTTCTGCCAAACGAAGTAAGGGATGGAGGTGACTTCGTAGGTGCTGTACATGTCGTCCACAGAGCCGAAGGACGCGAAATCCAAAGCTCCGGCAACGGCGCGGACGCCGGTCAGGAAGGTGCCTTTGAAGAGGCCTTCGATGGGGCCGAGGTAGGCGTTGTTAGCGGATTCCGTGTAGATGCAGCGGGGAAGTTCCAGCCAGCAAGTAGCAACATTGACCAGACCGCGGGTCATCTTGAAGCCCCACTTGGTGCCGAACAGATCAGCGGTGTTGGCGGTGCGGGACATATTGGCCTCATCGCTTAAAGAGCTGACTTCAGCGGCGGCGACGGTTCCGACCAAAACGAGAGCCGCAATGGCTACTAACATGCTTTTTTTCATTTTTTACTCCTGGTTGAGTTTTAATTGTGTTGATTAACTATTATAAACTTTTATCACATCGCCTGAGGCAGCATGATATCTATTTTGTGTTCCTCCACGCCGGAAAGCTCAGCCATGGTCTTGGTCGCCAAGCCTTTCTTCGCGTCCGAACGGGGGATGGATTTCAGGATTATGCGGACCTTGGGGGGCATGCTGTTCCTTTGGAAGGAGTCCCAGTTGCCGGCCACGAAGCGGCTGTTCTTGGTGCTCCAATAGAGGACTCGGAAGCTTATGATGTCGAAGGCGAAGGGCTCGACTTCCTCGTTGTTGTCCATGTTGAACTCCGGCCAGTTCTTGGGGTCGTTGAAGTTCCACATGCCCTTGTCCTTCTGCATACGCATAAGTTCATAGTCAGGCCACTGAGGCTGGTCGTCTATTTTCGGCTGCTTCATGGCGTAGGCCAGTTCCTTCATGCCTCGCTCGGTGGTGCAGCCGAAGCGGAGGACCGACTGGTCGGGGCTGAGCTGTTTGATCTGGAAGTAGATCTGCTCCCCCACCGGGCGGTTGTTGTTGACCAGGGCCTGGGAAAGCTCCCTGTTGAGCTGGTCCATGACGGAACGGACGTTCTGGTTCATTTCCGCCCTCAGCTGCGTTTCCGTGACCGTATCGAAGGTGGAGCGGAAGGCAACCATAAGGGAGGACATAAGTATCCCTAAGACGCCAAGAGAAACCAGAATTTCAATCAGCGTGAAACCCAGGGCTCTTTTATTTCTTCTTAGCGTTCTTTCCATAGTTTATGGCAGGATAGGGGTTATGCACGCGGAAGATCTGGCGCAGGATCGGTTTGTTGACCTGGTCTTCCTTGACGACGGAGTGTTCCAGCGGAATGAGTTCTTCTTTGATCTGGGAACGGTCGTAGACGTTCATCTCGATTTGGAAGAAAACGCCCTTGACGCCTTTCTCGCCGATCTTGGTGTCGCCTTCGCGCCCGATGTCGTGGACCGTGTACTGCCAGAAGTAGCGGTTGTTCTGCTCGAAGGGGTACACTTCGGAAACGATCACGGGATGGGAGACGCGCTTGTTCTTGTCGTCCTCGGACATGTAGCGGGCGAAGGCGGTGTCGGCCTTCAGGTAGTGCTGGGCGATCCTTGTGGCGTTGTCGCCGCGGCCCACGGGGCTGCCCAACTCGTAAGTCAGCTCGCTGACTTTGGAACGCATCAGGTTGGCCAGGACCGTGTTGTCCCTGGCTTTCCGGAAGGATTCCATACCGGCCGGAAAGACCGCCATGATACTGCTCATGCCGATTGACAATATGGCCAGGGCGGCCATGATCTCGATCAAGCTGAAACCGTATGTCTTAATATCTTTCATTAGTCAAGTCCTAAGGCCTCGAATGCGGCGTCTTCGTTATCAACCGACTGCGTTTCTTCGGCAGTCGTTTGCTTGGGCTTATTGTCTTCGGGGAAGATGCGGTTGATGGGCTTTACGCGCGCAATTCCGGCCGCCTTGTAGATCTGAACAGGGATCTCCCAGATCTCCTGGGGCTCCGTCTTATCCTCTATAATTATAGGATTGTGGGAAGCGTAAATGATCCCGCCTTCCGGAGAGAACTCGATCTCGATGGGAGGATCGGCCTTGATGTTCAGACGGTGGTCGAGATAGTAGGGCCTGTTGTCGATGGTGAGGTCGTTCTCATAATCGATGACGTTGTCGGCTCCGCTGTCGAAGGTCTGAAGCTTCCAAACTTTGCGGGTGGGTGTCACGGTCATGCGGATGGCGAACTTGCGCCTCTGCGTGATGGCCGAGGTCCTGGCGTAGAAGATACGGTCCTTAATCGCGTTGGCCGCGCTTTCGATGCGCATGTTGCGGCCGACCGCCGCGAAGCTGACCACGCCGATGGAGCTGATGGCGCCGATGATGCCGATCACCACCAAAAGTTCCATCAGAGTGAAACCGCTGTATCTAGGACGATTTTCGTTCATTGCGCTTAAGGTCTCTTTTTTTGTTTTACGGTCTGACGTCGTCTTTCAAGCCCTGGTCGTTGTTGCCGTCCGGACCGCTGGACCACATGTCGAATTTATAGGGGTTGAGCTTCGGAGCAAGAATGTTGAAGTTCAGAGGATTGCCCCAGGCGTCCGCCACGGCCTGATTGTTCTGGCGGTGATAGAAGGACTTGGGATCGGTGGTGTAATAGGGGCCCTTCCAGTTGGGGTTCTTGTAATATTTGTCGTCGCGTTTGTCGGGTTCATCCGTAAAGCCTGTCAAAGCATTGGAGATCTCCTTGGCGTCGTCGGTCTGGGGATAGACGCCCATGTCGGTCTTGTAAGCTTCAAGCGCCATGGAAACATTCTGCATGATCGTGGCTGTCTGAGTTTTTTTGGCCTGTTTCTGGACCATGGAAGCGCCGGCGCCGCCCAGCGTGCTCAGAACGCCGATGATGGCGATAACGACCAGAAGTTCGATTAAGGTAAAACCTTGGATGCGTTTCATGCTTTACTCCTCAATTTATTGATTGATCATTCGATGACCCAGTTAATGATGTTGTCGCGGTTGTAGTCGGCGCCAAAATCAATGACTTCGTCTCTGGTGCCTTCCGTGGCCTTGTTGTCAGGGCCGCAGGAGTACAGAAGATACATATTTCCGTTGTAGGGGCACCTGGGGCACTCCCTCTGGTTCTCCCAGTAGCGGTAAGGGACGTCCCAGGGATCCATGAGTTTGCCGGCCCTTACGGGGAAGCTCTTGTCGATAAGGATGTAGGGCTTTTTCCAGCGCGGGTGGTTGGCGGGGATGTCGCCTTCGTCGCCGGTGTATTTGCCGTCGCCGTTAAGGTCGCCGGTCAGGCAGCCGACCATGATGGAATTGTCGTTGGGATCGTTGCCGGTGGGCGGATAGCAGCCGAAATCGTTTTTGTACTGACTGAGAGCCAGCTCCAGGCGCTGGATGACAGCTTCCGCCGCGGAGGTCTTGATGCGGGCCTTGGCGACGGTGGCGACGCCTACGGAAAGCGTCGAAAGAATGCCGATAACGCTTATGACCACCAGAATTTCTATCAGGGTGAAACCCTTGCTGACACTGTATTTCATTTGGCTCTCTCGTCTTTTTCTTTTTTTGTTATTGCTCGCCGCCGGTCTCTCCGGGAACGGCCTCTTCCGTCGGCGCTGCGTTTTCAGGCTGCTCGGGCTTAGGTTCTATGTCCCCCATCCTGACTATCTCCTGCAATATCTCAGCCAGTTGTCCTATCGCTTCCGCCGGCACGATGATCGTGCGTTTGGTAAGGGAGTCTTTTTCGCTGATCTTCAGGAAGCGACCCCGCTTGTTCTCTTTGTAATCGACGTAAAAAAGCTTGCACTCGCAGAGGATCTTTTTCGTCAGGATCAGCTTTTCGCTGGGATTGTAGTTGTTTTGCTTGGGAAACATCATAACCTCGCTTCCCGCTTGCTGCTCGGCTTGACTCAGCGGTAAAGCTTCATCAGGCGGTGAGCGTTGCGGCGGGCGGCTTTCTGCTTGCGCAGTTTTTTCTCGCTGGGCTTCTCGTATTCTTTGTGCTGTTTCACGATCTTGAGAACGCCTTCGCGATCGACTTTCTTTTTCAGGCGACGGATCGCCTTGTCAACTGTTTCGTTTTTACGAACCGTAACTGTTAACACGTATTCCTCTCGGATATGAATGAATATACTGATTCCCTCTCCCATAAGCGCACTTCGCGCCTATGGTAGGGTAAAAATAATCGTAAAGAATTATATTCAAACGCTTCCCCTTTGTCAAGGAGGAACAGCCTTGCCAAAGGCTTAGCGTTTAACGGCTCTCCTGACCAGTTCCTCCACATAGCCGAAAAGGTAGCGCTGCATGATGCTGGTGGTCTCCAACGGGAGCTTGTCCTTCATGGCGGTCTGCCAGATCTTGTGCATCTCCTTGGTGGCGGCGATGACCTTGTCCACGTGCATTATCTCCCGGCGGCGGGAGAACTGCTGGTCGATGTAGCGGTTGTAGAGGCGGTAGCGGGCGTAGAAGTACACCAGGTCAAGCATGTCTCTCTGGATGTGGGGCTTCAGGGCCTCCGCCATCTTCATGAGCTCTTTTGTGGCCTTGGGATAGTCGTCGGAATCCGAAAGATGGAAGTTCTCCATGTAGGAGGAGAACTCCTTGACCTTCTCGTTCAGCGTCCAGTTGTACATCGATCCCTGATAATCTTCCT
>JAFZID010000146.1 GCA_017554565.1 bacterium | reverse complement strand
CCCTATAAAGAGCAGCAGGCCGAAAATGGCCAGAGCCAGTATGAGCGCGGCGCTTAGCATCTTTTATTTAGGGAGTCTCCTCTTGGCGGCTTTCAGGCCGTTCCCCAAAAGCATGGCGATGGTCATGGGACCGACGCCGCCGGGGACCGGGGTGATGGCGGAGCACTTGGGCGCCACGTTCTCATAGTCCACGTCTCCCACCAGACGGTATCCGCGCTTGGCACTTGGATCCTCGACTCTGTTGACGCCGACGTCCACGACCACCGCGCCTTCTTTCACCATGTCGGCGGTGATGGTGTTGGGACGTCCGATAGCGGCCACCACGATGTCGCCCTGCCTTGTGATGGAGGGGATGTCCTTCGTGCCGGTGTGGCAGATCGTGACGGTAGCGTTAGCGCCGTCGCGTTTCTGCACGAGCAGATTGGCCAGCGGTTTGCCCACGATGTTGGAGCGGCCGACTATCACCACGTGTTTGCCTTTCACTTCGATGCCGGCTCTCTGCAGCAATACCACCACGCCGTAGGGCGTGCAGGGATAGAAACCGTCGGTGTCGCCGATGCAGAGCTTGCCGACGTTCACGGGATGGAAGCAGTCCACGTCCTTTTTGGGATCGGTGGCGGCGATGACCGCCTCTTCGGAAATGTGCTTCGGCAGCGGCAGCTGCACGATGAAGCCGTCGATCTTGGGATCGTGGTTCAGTTCGTCCACCAGCTTCAGAAGCTCTTCCTGGGTGGTTTCCTTCGGGAGCTCGTAGTCGTAGCCGGTGATGCCCACTTCCGCGCAGGCTTTCTTCTTCATCCTGACGTAAGCCTGCGAAGCGGGGTTGTCGCCAACCAGAACGAAACCAAGTCCGGGCTCGACGCCCTGCTTTTTCATTTCTTCCACTTCTTTGGCCATCTCGGCGCGGATGGCAGCCGCCGTTTCATTTCCGTTGATAATAAGAGGTTCCATGTTTTGCTCCCGGAGGTAATGTTTGAATTAAAAGGTTGCGAATATTCTACACCGATTATAGCAAATCCGCTTTTTTTGACACGATTTGGAAGGTAGCTGAGATCTCGCCCTTGTATTCCCCGATGCCGGTCACGGTCACCGTGCCGGTTCCGGGCTTTTTGTTGTCGGAGTAGCTGACTTTGTAATCCCTGCCTTTCTTCAAGCCCTTTGCGCCGGCGAAGACCGAGATTTTAGGCTTGACTTGATTTCCCCTAAAAACATAGGCGTCTTTCCCGAAAAAGATCTTGCCGCTTTCCCTCAGGTCGCGGCTTGACAGATCTTCCGCGGCGTTAACAGAGACGGAGGCTCTTCTGCCTTTGATCTCTCCTCCCGCGGTCCTAACGTCCTGATAAACAGCCGTCCTAACATGGGAGATCTTGCTGCTGGATTTGGCTTCCACTTTTTCCTTTCCGCTTCGGATGGTGACAGGACCTCTGGCCTTGCCGCTGATGGAAGCCAGACCGCTTTCCTCCTCATCCAGCATCTCCTCCACGGAGGAATAGGCTTTGAAGGCGTATGCGCTTCCGTGCAGCTTCATGTCGCCGGAAAGAGCAAGATCGATGGATCTGATGTTTTTGCCCTTTACGCCCTTGTAATTGTCGTCGTCGTAAACTTGGATGTCGATGTTTTTCCCAAGGGGTGAGATCTTGAAGGCATCGCAGCGTTTGGTCTTTATTTTGATCTTGTTTTCCTTATAGTTTACGGCGTCGATGGGAAGGTCTCCGCTGAAGGCGGATCTTCTGTAGGTCAGCGTCTTCCCTTTGGAGGTTCTCAGGGTGAATTGGCTGTCTTTGCCAAAGATTAGCGTAATGTCCTTCGAGCCGCGGCCTTTTTCTGACGAGGCGCTGTATTTGATCTCATCAAGAGGCGTCGGCTCCAAATAACTTACGGCAATGTAATTGTCCTCGTCTATGATGTCGCCGTCGCCGGTTACCAAGTTAAAAGACAAGAGATCCTTGGGGATGTTCATATAAGAGAAATGGCCGCTATCCCCAAATTCCCCCACAGAATTCATATCATAGAGTTTCAGCCGGTAGCCGTCTTCGCTGACAGAGTATCCCGTGACAATGACCAGATGCCCGAAGTCATAGCAGCTAAACCCGAAAAGCAGCACGCTGCCCTTCTCGCAGGCGTCCTTGGCGGCATTTACAAGATTGCCCAAAAAGCCCGAAAGGCTGACGTTGGGATACTTCGTGTCATCGCTATAGATCCAGCCGCTCCACAAGGAGGGGTTGTAATTTTTACGCTTCCCGGCAGTGTCGCCGTAATTTTCCAGAAACTGGGAGAGCTGGTAATAGTTTATGATGTCTTTAAGCTGCTGGTCTTCCTTGGGCTGAGGCATACGGAAATATTCGTTCGAGACCAGCGTCTCTCCCGAGATATCCTCGGCATCCAGGAGCTTTTTGAAAGTTAACGCCATGGTTGTGGAAATGCCGTAGCAGGAGCCGTACCACTCTTCGTACATTTCTTTTTTCAGGAGATTGACTTCCGATTCGCTTGAAGTGAACTCTTTCAGCCGGTTGAAAAGCTCAGCGCTAACAACGTAATTCGTCGTCCCGGTGAATCCGCCGAAGGCTGCGTTGCTGTGCACGAAACTGTTGTTGTCTTTCGCCAGCTGGAACCCGGAATCGATATCGTCGCCGTCATAGTTCTTGGGGTACATCTTCCAGTTACCCCGGACCGTGGCGCCGGTGAGCTTGCCGGAGCCCATATTCCCGCTGAAAACGAAAAAGTCCCAGTCCGGCGCTTCCCCGCCGTCTTTCTTCACAGGATAGCTTACCCACTCGTTGCCCTGGATGACTATTTCCCCGGTGGTCCTGTTGAAAGTGCCGCTGAACTTATACGAACCCTCGTAAACGGAGTTGAGGTCCCCCTCGTAGGGCCAGATGGTTATGGTTCCCGTGACCACCGTGTCGCCTTCCCCTTCGCCTATTGGGTCAAGGTGCATATCCATGCTGCGGCGGATGACTAGCTTGCCGCTGCCGCCGTCGTAGGTCCCCTCCCAATCGAGGGGAATTGAACTTTCATCCGGAACGAGCGTTCCGGCCGCGCAGACCGTATCAGGAAGCGTCAAGACCTGCTGATTTTCCCCGGCGCTGTCGCAGAAAAAATCATCGGAAGCAAAAACCGATCGGGCGCAGGAAAATACTGTCAGCGCCGCCAGCTGAATCGTCAGAAGAAAACTTAAAAAGCGCGTCCTGTTCATATCATTCTCTCCGATATTATTGCATTACATTATATTTTACCATTAATATAAGTTAAGGACGAAAAACAGCGGGCTGCAAAATCGGCAGGATAGCCGGAAGGAATTGGTTTGCTGTTTCAATCGACAGACCATCGGCAAGATCTTCTAGCCGGCATAAAAAAATTGGCCGGGGGCTCCGGCCAATTTCCAATTGTTTTATGGTTTATTGTTCGCGTGTTTTCACTGTTTTCTGAAGGGCTCCAGGTCATTCCAGGATACCGGGACCTCCGGTTCGTTTCTCCACCATCTTACGATCAGGCCTTCCCCGTTTACGGTCATATGCAGATCGTTCATGTATTTGAAAATATCCTTTTCCTGAGCCCACTCTTTGCGATAATTGTCGTTCGATTGCTCGATTATGCGTTCCCTTAAAAATTCTTTAAAAGCATTAAGCTTGCCCTCCGCTATATAGTCCGTAAGGAAGAGCTCCTCGGCGTCCGGCAGGCTGTACACCTTGTCGTTGGTCACGTCGTGGCTGCCGCTGCCTCCGTCGTTGGCCCAGCCCCAGTAGTGGACGCAAAGGACCGGCCTTTCGTACCATTTCGCGTCTTCTTTTTCCTTCAAGCCGAAGGGATAGGAAAGCTCGATGTTCGCGCCGAAGGTAAACTGGCTGCAGATGTGTCCGTTGGTCAGTTGGCATTCGCTGCATTCGTGAGCGTACTCTTTAAGAGTGTCAAAGGCCAGCTCCAGGCAGGAGGTGGGAACGGAATCGCCCTCCACCGCCGGTTTCTTGCCGGCCTTGTGGGAAGTTATATCCTTATCCAGCCTCGCGTAATCGGAGTGGGAAAGATATGTGTCGTTTGTCTCGCTTGCGTCGATCTTGTTCCTTCTGGCCAGAATAGACTCTCTTGTTTCTCCCAGAGCTTCATCGGGCATGTCATAATAAATGCTGTTGCTGAAACACATCCACAATATCGCCCGGCGGACCTTAGCCAGGGCGGGAGGCGTCAAGCCGCAACTCTCGTTCGGCCACTCTATATGCCAGCTGGTCGAAACATCTGGAGAATAGCTTCCCCAGATTGGTTTAAGCATGTCGTATTTATCGATCTCTTCTTTCGTGTGCTCGGGACCTTCGGATTTGTACTCATATTCATAAAGGGAATAGAAGCCCTTGTTAAAATCCCAAGCCTTCTCGCTTTCTTCAACGCTTCTTTGGCGCTCGCCATTAGGCTCGGAACTCTTTGTTTCCGCTTCGACTTCCGTTCCGGCTTCAGCTTCTGTTTCCGCATACGCCTCGGCCGGGACGGTTTCTTCCCGGAGGGCCTCCTGCTTGGCCTCCCAGCGGCTATGATTGGCATATATCATAAGCCCGATAGCGACGATGACCACCGCGAAGGACAACATGGACAAACAGCCCAGGAAAGCGAATCCCCTGGGCTCGCGGCCTTTTCCTTTCCTATCTCGTACGTTCATTTTCTTTTTCCCTATAAGGTTAGCGCCAGACGAAAGCCGACGTTTATAGTGCAGTAAAGCTGCTTCCAACGGGAAACGCTTCTGTTGCGGTTGGCTGAGCGGCACATGTAGGCCAGGTCCTCGAAATCCCCGCCCCGGTTTACCCGGTAGCTGCCCTCTTTGGGTCCCTTCGGATCTACGGCGGACTCTGTGCCCAGTTTTTCAGCATAAAAGTCCAGGCACCATTCCCAGATGTTCCCATGCATGTCAAAGAGGCCCCAGGCGTTGGGGAGATGTTTCCCAACGGGCGCGGGAGTGGCTCCCTCCTTGTTCCTGTAGCATCTCGTGCTGAAATAATTTTGGGCCAGCCTGTTCAGATTGGGGCATTCCTCTTCGTGGGTAATGTCTCTGCCGTCGTTCAAGGCCGTTTCCGTTCCCGCCCGGCAGGCGTACTCCCACTGAGCTTCCGTAGGCAAATCGAAATCCAGCCCGGTTCTGCCCCGCAGCAGCCCCAGGAAAGAATCGGGGGCGACATTGCTGCTTTCGGGCCAGTCCTCCGTTCCGCGGATAGTGAAATAATCCACGTTGACGGGCTTGGCGCGGCCGAAGAAATGCTCGCTTATGCTCCCAAGCCCCTTGCGCCCGGCGACCATTTTGTACTGTTTTTCCGTCACCTGAAAAACTCCCAGGTAGAAAGGAGCCGTCAGCGTCACCTGGCGCTGGTCCTCATGACGGCTACGGCCCAATTCATCTTTCGGGCTGCCCATCAGGAAAGTCCCGGGCTCGATCCTTCTGAGCCACAGTTCGGAGGTCCGGCACAAGTCGCTTTTCAAGACCGTGGGATCTTCCATAGGTCCCTTCTGCTCTTCCCTGATCTGGAAGGTCGTAAGGTCCAGGACCAGATATTTGGCTAATGTATCTCGTATATTTGTCATAAAAGAAGTTGTTTTTGGCGCATGTTCATTGTTTCATGAAAGGCTCCAGATCCTTCCATTCGATGAAGACTTCAGGGGAAGCCCAAGGGCGCGACAATATGGCGTAAACCGGCCATTTGAACAGCATGCCTTTCTCGCTGATCTTGATGTCGTCAAGGTAAAAACCATTCCTTTCCAATTCGGCCTTGCCGTCTTCGTCGTTGTTAATCCAATCCGAGATCAGGCGCTGCTTGACGAAAGCCTTCAGATCCTTAAGTTTATCAGAGGCGAAATAATCCTCGATATACAGCTCTTCGCCGTCAGGCAGGCTGTAGATCTTAGATGTGTTGAAACTGTGGTCTCCGTTGCCGCCGTCGTTGGCGTAGCCCCAGTGTGTGACGCACATGACCGGACGCTCGTACCATTTCGCCCCTTCCTTCGCCTTCAGGCCGAAGGGCCAGGAAAGACTGACTTGCGCGGTGAACATATACTGGCTGCAGATGTGATGGTTTGTCAGCTCGCATTCGTAGCATTCGTTGGCATACTGCTTGGCGAAGTCAAGAGAGGCCATCAGACAGTCGTCCCCCACCACGTCCCCAACTTTTGCCGGAAGCTTTCCCATGAAGCGGGAGAGTATGAAGCCGCACAGACAGAAATTGCCGGAATTTGAGATATAGCCGTCCTCGACGCTGTCAGAAATGTAATGGTCGAGATACTCCCACTCGTTCGTATCGATTATGTCCAGGTATTTCAGGATCGACTCCGGCGTCTCCCCCAGGCCCTTCAGCCTGTCATAGGGAATGAAACCGTAGGGCACGACCTGGGAAAAAGCCATCCAGAGGATTGCTCTGCGGACTTTAGCCAGCGCCGCCGGAGAGAGCCCGCTGTCCAGTTCGGGCCATTCGATGCTGACTTTGGATTCCACTTCGGAATAATATACCGAACTATTGAAGGGATAAGATATGTCGTATTTTTCGATCTCTTCTTTGGTGTGCTCCTTCCCCTCTCCCGAGAAAGAATAGGTGTAAAGGCTGAAAGCGCCCTTTTTGGTAACGCTAATGTCATCCTCATACTTGTGGGCGTAATGCTTCTCCCATTCAGGCACTTCTTTCTCTTTGCTCTCGGAAACGCTCTCCTCTTTTTCCTCGCCGGAAACGTTGCCGCTCTCTTCCTCAGAGGAAACATCTTCAGCATATTCCTCGCAAGAATCGCTTTCCGCTGCTTCCTCCGCGCAGATCGCCTGCGACGCCAAGCCAATCGGTCTGATGAAATTTAATCTCAAACCAAGGGAATAGACACAGCAGCCTATGACTACTGCCAGCAGCGCCCAGGACAAGAGACGTTTGAAACCTATCAGGGATGCCACATTCAGGGCGTAAACAAGCTCGATCGCCCACAGCGCGATCAAATAATACCGGCTGAAGTAATTTAATGATTCTTTCGCTATGAAAAAGGAAAGGCCCAACGCCAGGAGGACGTTGAAGCAGAGGAATACGATCCAACTCAGGGATGATCTTCTGCCGCCCTTTTCTTCTCTTTCTTCCATTTCGTTGTCAATGCGCTCTTCAGACATTGTTGTTCTCCTTTTTGCCGCCGGCTGCCTTCATATTAAGGCGCACTCAAACGCGGCGCTTATTGTATTTATTATCTCAAATTATTCCATACATTTCCACTAAATATCAGTCTTCCGGGAAGGGATCGCTCCCTTACCGGAAGACCGGTCGCGGCCTTAGTTCAGGAAAAAGAAATCGAACAATCCTTTCTTCACCTTTCCGCAAACGATAAGATTGAGGTCGGCAATATTTGAGCCAATCAAATATTCCGACGCAAACTTGCTGACTACAACGCCAATTCCTACGCGAACTCCGGGATTTTGGACTTTAAAATAAAGGCGCATTCTGCGCAGTTTCTTGGCATGGTCATCATAGTTTTCCAGCTCGTCGTCTTTGAGGAAATCAAGCAGCAGGGCGCAATTACCTTTGTTTGTGATCATCAGATCGGCAACGTAACCCTTGACTGTTGCGTTGAACTTGAATTCCAGCCTTTTCTTAAAACGATTAGTAAACTCGGACACTTCTTTCCAGAAGAAGCTGTGCTCTTTTAGCGAAGCATCTTTCTGTTCTGAAGATTTGAAGAGTTCCATATATTCAGCCAGCAAAGATTCCTCTTCATCAAGCTCCTGGTTGTCCCTCACGATCAAGCGTTCACCGCGTTCCTCGCCGTAGGACACTTTGTCGAAAAGGTCGGCCGGGAGCCTTGTGATGTGGTAAACGGGAACGACCGCGTACTTGTAATTGTAGTCGTCCTGATTGATGCCGACATAGCAGTACTTGCATTTCAGCAGCGTTTCGACCAGTTCACTCTCGCTTTCGTCGACCGTAGTCCAGCTGCTCCAGCTGCTGCGCAGATAAATGTGATGCTTGTCGATCCAGAAACAGGCGGGGTCTTCCACGACCGTGCACCTATCCTGAATATAAATAATGGGAAGCTGTTTGTAAAAGCAGAGCGTAAGCTCGTCGTGTCCCAGATCGACCGGACTGTCCTTCATTTCGGGATACGTTGGCACCCAATGGTTCTTATTTAGCGTTCCGTACATACTTTTTCTCCTTCCACGGATTTTTTAATGGCTAAGATCTCGGATTCAAGCAGAAGCTTCTTCTCCGCCAGGGCGTCCGCTACAGCCTTCAGGAAGTCCATGTGCTCCTTGAAAAGCTTCTCGACGGCTTTCAGGCGTTCGTTCAGGATCTGCTCCAGTTCCTTGCGGTGGTTCATGGCGAACTTGTTGAAGGCTTCCAGATCCGTCTGCTCACCGGGCAGGGTGAGGATGTGCTCGCTGGCCAGGCCCTCCTGCAGCATTCTGATGGCGCTGCCGGTGGCTTGCTTGAAATCAGATTCCACGCCGCAGGTTCTGACAGAGAGCAAATTTTCCGCCGCGCGGCCGGCCAGAGCCAGGTCGATCATGTTTTCCAGATCCTTCTTGGTGTGGACGTACTTGGAATCGTAGGTGTCCACATAGCCCGCCACGGAGCCGGCGCCCTGGATGGTCGCATGGACGAAGCGGATGCCGCGCAGAACGGAGCAGACGGCGTGTCCGGCTTCGTGCACGGCGATCATGTACATCTCCTCGGGGGTGCCCTCCTGCTTCTGGGGGTCTTCTCCCAGAATGACGATAGTACGAGCCTCGACGAAATGCTTGAATTCGGGCTTTTCACCGCGCTTTTCAGCGATCCTTATGCCCTCGTTGATCAGGCCGATGATGTCGGCAGGGCTCCACTTGCTGGTGGTCTCCACGAGTTTCTGGATGATCTCCTCTTCCAGGGAAACGTCGATCTTTTTCAGTTCCAGCTCGATCAGCTTGCGGCGGTCTTCCTTGCGGCAGAGGTTGCCCAGCTCGACCTTGAGGGAAAGGCGGCCCTTGCGCACCATGGCCGTGTCCAGGACATGGTAGCGATTGGTGGCGCCGATGACCAGCATTTCCCTGGCCGTGAAGCCGTCCAACTCAGACAGGAAGGCGTCGATGACATTGACCTGATCAAGGCTGCCGGTGTCCCTGTTGCCCAGGGCGTCGATCTCGTCGATGAAGATCACGGCTTTGTAGCGGCGGGCCGCCGCGAAAAGCTTCTTCACGCTTTCGACGCCCTCGCCAACAATGCTCTTGCGGAAATCCGCGCCGTTGACCATGATGAAGGGGCGGCCGAGTTCGTTGGCGATAGCCTTGGCCACGGAAGTCTTGCCGGTTCCGGGAGGTCCGCAGAGGATCATGCCAGTCTGGGGTTTGGAGTGTTTGCCGTTGGCCTTGCCTGAGTATAAGTCCAGGGCTTCCTGGACGCGCTCCTTGACGACCTCCACACCCACCAGGTCGCTGAACTTAACGTTGGGGGCCGTAACGGAGAAATAGCCGTAATCCTCGATGGAGGGCATCACCACATGCTTGATGTCGGTGAAGCGCAGGGTAAGTTCGTTGCCGGCAAGCTCGACCTTAGGCGTAAAGGTAAGCCTTGTCGCCTGACGGACGCGGATCTTGGTCAGCTCCTCCAGCCAAGCCTCGTCGATGGCCTTGCCGGAAGTTTTTTCCGGAGCGCAGTCCCAAGCCGGCAGCTGGTCGCACTCGATGCGGATGCGGCGGGGAGATTTGAATTCCTTCAGATGCTCCCTCAGGAAATTCTGGATAGGCATCAGGACCATGTCCTCCAGACCAGCCTGAATCGGATGGGCGGAAGAAATTTGGGGATGCATTCCCACAAGTAGGCGGTAAACCTCCTCGGATTCGAAGTCGCACTCCGCGTCGAAGGTCTCGGAGACCTGGCGCTTAAGATCCAGGAAGCGATCCTTCAAAACCGCGAAGAAAGACTTGAAATCGTGCTTCAGGAACAGCACGGGCTGGTCCACCAGAGCCAGGGTGGATTTGAATTTCGGCGCGGATTTCACCAGGCCTTCCACCAGCTTGTCCTTCGGGGGCATTTTCTTATCCTTTGAGACAAGCGTCAGGAACTCGTCGTTCTCCGCCACTTCCTTATTGTTGGTAAGGATGATGAAGATGTTGTTGGCGAAACTGATGGTCTTGCCGGAGAAAGCATCCGCCAGACGACCCTCTTCCAGGGCCGTGTTCAGATAAGACACGGCGATGGGATGGCCGAGCTCGTAATTGTCGATAACGATGATGCCGTTGGGATTCTCTAAGCCGCGGCGGGTAAGCTCGCCTTCGCGGCCGCCGTCTTTCCAGTTGTTGTCCCTGCCGATAAGGTCCATGGGCATCTGCTCAGTGGCGAATCTGGCGAAGTCTATAGTCTGGATCTGGGGAATATGAAGCACCTCTTCGAAAGCCTCCTGCAGAAGCTTCGTCAGATGGCTTTTGCCGGTGCCGCTGGCGCCCACCAGGAAAAAGGAGAGCGGCTTGGAGCCGCGGGCCGCGGGGTTCAGTCCCCAGGCCGTGGAGATCTGCGTCAGGATAGCGTCGATGGCCGCGTCCTGTCCGAAGCAGTGAGCGGTAAGATATTCGCGGATCTTGCTGATGTTCTCGTAAGTCTTGGGAAGATTCTTTTTGCGCTTCTCGAACTCGCTGCGATTCAATTCGCGGGTAACGGCCGCCTGGACCATCAAGGGGGCTATGTCCTCCCTGATGCCGCTGACGGCCAGCATGTCCTTTACCTCCGGGATCGGATCAAAAAGGAGCGCCGCGGCGATGTTCAGGGCGCTGATCTCGATACTCCCCTGCGTGTTGCCGTCAAGCATATTGGCCATGACGCCGCCGTAGGGGGAAAGATAGCGGTCCAGTTCGGAAGAGAAGCGCATGTCCGCGGAGATATGGCGATCGATTGCCGCCTTGGTGCAAGGCAGAACCACGTTGTCGCCCAGGATCTCCTTGAACACGCCGGGCTCCTTTACGCACACGGCCTTGAAAAGGTCGGAGGGCGTTATCACGTCGTCGCAGTCGTCCACAGCGCGCGCCTTAGCCTGGCGCACCGCCTCGGCCATCACGACGGAATAGCTTTCAGTCCTAATAAAGATTTTTTCTTCTTTAGCTTTACCCATAAAATTAGTCCTCAAAATTTAAGTTTTTCACACACTCAGACATATCCCGAAAAACCGTAAGGGGAACAGTCTCATCAAAACCACAAACAATACCAAATTCAAATATCAACCTATTCTTTCTTAAATCACTCATACAACTGCTCCCCTCCTTAAGACGTTATTATTACTGTTAAACGATTCGAAAAACTAAAAACCTTACGCTCAAAAATCACTTGTTTCTTTTTCCACCTCGCTGAAATTAGCTTAAATTAGTCCATATTTATTACCAGTCTAAAACCGATGTAATTGCACTTTCTGTCAGGGAAGGCCAGGTTCCTGTTGGCGCTGCGGCAGTCCTCGGCGTAGTTCACCCAGCTGCCGCCCCTGAAGACTCTCATGGGGCCGCACACGGAGCCCACCGGATCCGTGACCTTGCCCTGGTCCTTTAGGAAGTCCGAGCAGCGGTCCAGGCACCATTCCCAAACGTTGCCGTGCATGTCATAGACGCCCCACTTGTTGGGAAGATAAGTTCCCACCGAAGTATGGCCTTCCTTGAAACCGCCCTTGCCTTCCTTCATGTTTCCATAGTAGCGTCCCAGTTGGTCCAGGCTCGGACAGCAGTCAGTATCGTCCAGATCGGTCCCGTCGTTCAGAGCCGTCACCGTTTCCGCCCTGCAGGCGTATTCCCACTGGGCTTCCGTCGGAAGATCGAACTCCAGGCCGCTCTTGGCTCTCAGTTTTCCCAGGAAGGAGTCCTCGTCCACATCATGGTTCAGAGGCCACTGTCCTCCCAGGCTTTTGCCCCTGATCATGTCGTAGGAAACGCATTCCGCCGGACGAAGACCGCCCTTGAAATAGGCAATGTCAGCACCGGCAATAAGCTCGTACTGCTTCTGAGTCACCGGGAAGATGCCGACGTAGTAATCCTTCGTAAGAGTCACCTCGTGCAGCTTCTCGCTCTCCAGCCTTCCCAGTTCCTCCTCCGGGCTTCCCATCAGGAAGGTCCCGGCCGGCACGAACCTCAAGACCAGCTTTTCGCTTTTATATTTTTCATCCCAACCGCCTTTCGGCGCTTCCTCAAGATAACAGACCGACCAATCCTTCAGGTCCAGCACCAGATAGGCGCCAAGCCCTCTGTTAATTAAATTATTCCTTTTCATACGTTTATCCTCACAAAAATCGCACACTCGTTACGCCAAACACAAAGCAACCCCCGCGCCGGCCAAAAAAACACAAAAAGCTCCCCTATCCGAAAATAGTAAACCTGATCGTTACCCATTTCAGAAAACAGCGCGCATACAAACCAAAGGAACGGATCCCGCCTAACTATGCGCTGTCTCTAAGAGCCAGTTCTTGCTATATCACTTAACAAAAGGAGATCTTGCGACCCCGTCGAAACGCCGCTTGGGCGGCAGGCAAGAACGTTCTAGGAAGAAGTTTATATCTACTCTGTCGTTGAAGTAGTTCTTTAAATTTTTGCACATGTCTATATCCTCGAAAAATAAATTAAATTGATTGGTTTGAAAAACGGGCCCAAAAAGCCCCGCAAAAGAAAAACAACTGTTGTCTCTTCGCCGTGTCAAACTCAGCGGTAAAAATAATTAAAAACAAAACCAGAACCAAAATTAAGAGCCCCGAAAAAGCGACCGCCCCCGAGACTCGCCCGACCCAAAAAGACAGGCCGGCTGATTAGAAATTAACGTTCATATCGCTAATAAAAAAGTTAAAAAGATCTGCGTCAACTTTCCGGAACTCCTGAAAAATCAAGCCTTGCGGCCGCTTTCCTAAGGATAAGATCCTCGTCGGACCCACCCGTAAAATTAACTTCTGGCCGTAGTGTAACACACAATTGGCACAAAGTCAAGTACCACCTTTCCGCGCCCCACCCACCTCCAAAAACCACCCCAAAACCCAAATCCAAAGAAAGAAGAATAAATAGAAGAAAGAAAAACAAAAAACAAGCGGGAGCCCCTGAGGCTCCCATCTTTAAAACCATACGGTCAAAAACAGATCATTCGCCCGGGAGCGATTTCAAATAATTGTTATAGATCTCGCAGACCTTTTTAAACTGCTCTATCTCAAGCTCCGGCGCTTTCCCAAAATTCAAATGCGCCCCTTCTCCATCTTTTCCGCACAGGGCATATTCGTCGTCAAAAGACTTCTCAACCAAGAAATAACGCAGATCTTTCAAAGAAGGCCTTACGCAAATAAAGAGCCTGGAAGAGAGCAGCATCTTTTCCGGCTTCGGCAAGTCTATGGTGATAACGCTGAACTTCGGGGCATTATCTTCACCCAATATCTCTTTTACCTTGACCGCGAACTGCTCCTCGTCGTAAGGGCACTCCTCTCCCCTGGTTTTATAAATTGATGTGAACAGCATATGCAACATCTTTGTATCGCCGTCCAGCAGTCCCTTCAGCAGCGTTTCTCCCAAAAGTTCATTTTTAAACAATACGTGAGGAATATAATCTTGCTCTATATAATACCTGCTTTTCTTGTCCACTTGAGTATTTTCATTTGTTTTTAACGACCAATATTGACCGTATAGATAGGCGATTGCCTGCAACTGATCGACCCGATCTTCCGGCACTTTCATAAAACTAAAATGATCACCTCTCTCGTTTATCATGCAAATAACATATGAATCATCTGATGACTTTTCAGCCAAGAAATACGCCGGATAGTCATAAGCCTTTCCTAAACATATAAAAATGCGGTAAGCCATCCCCACCTCATCAGGCTCCGGCATATCGATAGTAAAAACGGCAAAGTCAGGAACATCATCTTTGACGGACAGCACACGAGAATCAACATGTATCTTATCGATATCATAAGGACATTTGACATTTTCTCGATCGTAAGGCATTTGAAACAATAAACGAATTGGCACTTCCTTCGGATCAAACAGCGAATGGATAAAATTCACAAGATTTTGCTCGTCCGAATACACTATAGCCGGAAGCCTCTTCTGTTCAAACTCCAACCTGAAGTTCATGATTTTATCTCCTCGTTAAATTTTTTGATCTCATATCCCATTTCCTTCAGCTTAGCAATAACGGCCTTGGCCGTTATGTAATCGTAAGCCTTCTCGCTCTCCGGAAGCTCGTCAAACGGGACAAGGCAGGGACTTTGTTTCCTCTCATCATTGCGCTCGGGGCCGTAAGTCCAGCCCTCGGCCACCCTGGCCTCCATCCAAGCGGCATGCACCGCCCTGGCTACATCTTCAGTCACCATATTTTTATATTCCTATGCTTTATATCACCTTTAAATATTCAACTCTATGTCAAATATTAGATAATTACTTTTCCGTTGACTTTTGATGTTGGTTTATTCGTTTCGCTATTTGTCATTAGTTTCTTGCATCTTTATTTTGCCGTGCTTTTAAATATACATAGCATTTTTGAATGCTTACTATTATGTAATTAATCAGATAAATTAAATCGAATCCGCTTCCCCAATAATGCCAGTCGAATCTCGTGTCTGTCGCCGCTGGAAGCCCGCGAACATCCCAGTCGCTGTGACCCATAGCGCGAAAAGCCTTGTCGCTCAAAAGAAAATGATCATACAGGATAGGAAAAATCTCGGGGTTTTTTCCATTATAGATTGGATCGTCCCATGTGACGTCCACATGATACCAGTTTTCACCAATCTTGACATAGTTCCAGCAATGATTCATTGGGTCGCTCAACACTTCCTCAGATCGGATACCCGCCTCACGCAAAAGATAGCGATACCCCATCATATAACCTTCACAGACAGCCTTGCGCCTCACCAGGACGCTGTACACAGTGCGAGCCAGAGGAGAGGGATCCGTTTCCGCAGCGGCCTTTTCATCATATTCGCATGTCCGCACTATAAAATCATGCAGCCTCCTGGCCTTCTCCACAGGATCATCGCTGACTGACGCATATTCCATAGCCTCAGCGACGACCTTGTCAAGTTCTGCCTTGCGTTGGGGATATTCGCATTCCTTAATACTAAACTTATAACCAGTAACTCCGTATCTTAAAGTCGGATCACCGTCAATTTTCCAACCAACCATTTTAATGCTCTTGTAGTGAACAAAAAAGAGTTGCGGATTATTCAAAATAACATCCAAGAACATGTCGAAGATTTTATCACGATCCCATTTATACTCTTCTATGAATTTTGTAACATCCGTCAACTCATTAAAATGCATAAGTGAGAAAACGACATTCTTGTCGAATTCGCGCTCTTCCGGAGTATATGAATCCATTTCTTTGCTCACGATCGCTTATTCTCCTTTCTCTAACCATGCTAATGATACGCTTACCGCCTCATTTTATATTTCAATCCATCGAGCCGCTTCCGACTTGCCATCTCTGTCTTAACGATGCTGAATTGTATTCGGAACGCCGATCTTCCAGCCGCAATGCCCCATAGCCGTTATTTCCTCATCGCTCAAAAGAAAATAATCATACAGTATCGGGAAGGTCTTCGGATCTTTGCCAGCGAATATCGGATCGTCAAAGGTTACGTCCACATGATACCACTTATCGCCTATCTGGACATAATTCCAGCAGTGATTCATCTCGTCGCTAAAGACTTCCTCAGAGCGTATCCCCGCTTCGCGTAAAAGATAGCGATACGCCATCACATAGCCCTCGCAGACCGCCTTATGTCTGATCAGGACGCTGTACACTGTGCGAGCCAGAGGAGAGGGGTCTATTTCCGCAGCGGCCTTTTCATCATATTCGCAGATCCGGACTATATAATCATGCAGCCGCCTGGCTTTCTCAACGAGATCTGTAACTCCGGACAATTTTCCCATAGCGTCCGCCACGACCAAGTCTATCTCCGCCTTGCGTTGGGAATATTCCTCTTTCCTGATGCTGTATTGGTAATCTATTATTCGATATTCTGCCAGTTCCCCATCAGAATATTCCATCATCAAATAACTGAAATTCTTTGCGCTGACAAAAAACAGCTGCGGATTATTCCATATAACATCAGAAAAAAGATTCGTGAGTCTAGCATCGTCCCAGCCATATTCTTTTACGAATTTGGTGATGTCTATCGACTCTTCGAAATTCATAAACGCACCAACGACCACTCTTTCGAACTCGCGCTCTTCCGGAGTATAGGTATATATTTCTTTCCACACGTTGTTTTCGTCCAGCCTCGCCACTACGGCAACTTTAGTAAAATTTTTGAGTAACTTAGAAATTATACCATTCTACACCCGGAAAAGTAATTACAACATCTGACTAGAAAAACATGGACCAACCTACTAGTTATCCGTAAAACGCATTGCGTTAAATACTCTCCGCCCACAAACGTCAGTCACCCCCCCATTATATAGACTTGACCCGGCGATCTTATTTTCTTTGCATAAAAGTCATAAAATTGCCGGCAAGAAAAGCCAGGTGAAGAACGCTAATCTGCTTAGCCAACGTGACAACTACCTCTTGTTCTGCCGTCATTGAATCAATATTATTGCGTGAAACCATAACAGTCATGCTCTGCCCAAATGCCCACCAAATCCCATTGTCAGGATATTGCAAATACCAATAAATCCAGAACAGCAAAAAGAAGCCACATATACTTAGCGTAAAGTTCCATCCAGAGCGGAGCACCCATTCCGGATATGCCATTAATGTTCTGGAAATAGGCCTTAGCATACGCCTATGAAGCATCCTTGACATTTTCACAAAGAAATTGGCCTCTTCCAATTTCCCGTTATCATTAAGAAGTTTGACAAGTGCATCAACTATTTCAGCAGCTCCGCTATTAAAGACATCCTCTCTAACCTTACCACTGCCAGCGACGCAGATTCTTCTCAAGGAATTGTGTATATCGATATATCTGTCTTCCATATCTGAATGCAATCTAATTCCGACAAATTCGCTTTCTGCACGAACCTCATAATAATGCTTCCAACGTAACGCCTCGATAGACAAAGAAGGTGTTTTGTAATTCAATAGCTCGTTTGCCACTGTTGCTAGCACCGCAGCATGAACAGCTCCTTCCGCATCTATTATTTCGCCGTCCATCCTTTCACATCTACGCAAGAGGAATGTTGCCACCTCCTGTGCCGCGCCAGGCGCAGCATGTCCGCTTTCGTTTATCACTTCATCATAACTGAACTGCAACTTATTTCGAGCCTTTTTATAAAGATTCTTTACTTCATTAGGCGAATCAATACCTTTGAATCCACTCCCGTTAGGAAGGCTGCACCAATTTCTAAGTCCAAAAATACCCGATAACGGCTTTTGTGCTATGCACCACCTAACAGCCTTGTGTTGCCGAACATCTGATTGATTATCATGGTTAATAAATAGCAAAGGCAAAAAGGGATGTTGCCCACGACATATCCTTAATTTCTCAAGGAACGGAATCTTTCCGGTCAGTTTTCTCAACTGGTGAAGTATCGCTCGCCCAAACAACCCGCGAAAAACAAATATAGCAATGACCACAAAGATCACCCATGCCGGTTCCCAGAAGAACGTAGCCACTAGCAAAGCAGCAAACAATCCAAAATCAAGCGATGAGAAAAGCCAGTAACCATACCAATCACCGCATCTGTTAAAAGCCCGACGCTTAAAATGTTTTATTCTTTCAACGAACCATCGATTGAAAGATTCTTTCCTTTTTTCGCATTCCTTATATGGTCTTCCGTCAGACGAAGTTTTCCCAGCAAAATACTTCCCAGGCAGCATCTTTGCTCCATCTTCACCAGCAACGAACTTTTCGGTCTTTTGAGAAGCCGTAGAGATAACCCTAAGATGACAATCCCTTAATACCGGAAACGCCTTATCTCTATAATATCCAAATTCAGTTTCGTTGCTATACCCCATATTGCTATCGGGGAACTGCAAGCAGACATCCTCAAAAGCTACCACGGTTGGCTGGTATTCTGTCCCGTCTTCGTTCTTTTTAATAGGCAGTCCTCTAACAGTCGGCAGGTGCCCTTTTTCTCGCAATAAAGTATCTGCACAAACAGCAGACGATATAGGATAAGCCCGATAACCGAATCTATACGCCGTATAAGAATTCAAAAACGTAAAATGCGGCTCTTCATCAATAACCACGGCAAGATCATGTCGGGTAAAAATCTCGCCTATATCGGAATCAGGCTTGTCTCCTCCGTGTACTCTCTTCATCAACTGTCCACGCAGCCCATCTCCGTCAAACAAAGGCGAATACCCTCCCTTGCACAGTTTATATGCAAGATCAAACGTCATCTCACATCGTTCAGGAGGCTTCTCTTCTTTCTTATCATCCGATTCGTTCTTTTTATCTTCACCCTGCGCTTTTTTCTTTAATTCTTCGATTTTTTTAAAGATTTCCCTTTCATCAAAAAGCACGGCATCCTTATAAAGCGGCACCCACTGTATTTCCGGAAAAGCCAATACAAGCATCCCCTGAACAGATGACAAAGCATGGATTCCCAAAGCGTTTTCCACATGCGGAAAATCCAGCACGCCTATAAACCGGTCATGTACCATATCACCAGCTTTGATTTCACGCTCAAGAGCCTCTGCACATTCCCTAAACCGATCAAGCAACTTCAGATCTTTTCGAATCAGAAAGATCTGCACCTGATCCTTAAGCTCAGGAAAACGCATCCCAACGGAAGCCTTAACGGCCCGTGCGATAACCTCAGAAGTAGATATAGCAAATATCTTCAGCATCAGTCTTCAGACGACGGTTTATCAAGATAAGTGTTGATCATATCATCAAGAATTTTTCGCTGCATAGCCTTCCGCTTTTCCTTGTCTCGTTCGTTGCGCAAAGCCTCAATGACAGAGCTCATATTTCCGTTTAATTTGTTAAAGTTCTTAAGAATTCGTAAGAAATATAAAGTCATACATGCAACAAAAACGTATAATGCGACATACAAAAGACAAACAGTTATAAAATAAAAAGTCACCCCTCCTGATCCGACCGGTTTCTCTAGACTAAGCCTTTTCTGCGGTTTAAACGTTGCAGGATTTGGCAGCGTCATTACAATATTTGTCTTTGAAGAACCGCAATTGATTACCAAAGAAAAAGTATTCGTGTTTTCTTGTGACAATGATATCTCTTTTATTTGACCATCGCGCGGTATAACATTAATATAAGTGCTAGAAACTCCGTTGAAGAACACTATAGGAAGAATGGTTAATACAACCCAAAATAAAAAGCCAACAACAGAAAGCTTTATCCAATTGTTTCTTGTTTCATTACATTCTAAATCTCTCTTTGCGTCGTCTTCTTGATCATGTTTTTTTTCAATTTTTATAGGGATTAATCCTATATTAAAACTATTATCATAACCACTAATTTGAATTTCTTCTATATCAACCGTACGAATATTAGTAACTTTTAAACGACTCCCTTTTATTGACAATAAATACTTTGATTTGTCGCCATCTACCAATTTTTCAATAGTTATTTTTTTATCTTTATCGATATAATTGATTTCATTCCCATATATACGAACATCTACACCATGTATTTCAATAGTTTTTGTATAAAAACAAATTTCTCCTAATCTTCTGTCAGTTATCCTAATATGGAAACTGCCATTAGAATTAATATCAATTATATTATCGTTAGGAATTGGTATCCATTTGGGAGGATCAATTTTTTCTTTATGTATTACAATACACTTAACATCACTAACTGATTGATTATCTGTATTGACAACAGAACACTTTAATGTTTTTCCTAAGTCAATTAGCGTATTAGGATCAATTATCTGTAAAAACGTATGTTCTTTCAATTCCTTTTCATCATCTGGACAAGGATGTGTTGCATCACACAAAACAAAAACGGTACGTGTGTTGGTTAATATTTCTTTTTTAGGATGCGATGAGTCATCAAAACTCACATTCAAACGACGGTTGTTATCATAGGGTTTATCAATTCCTATTGTTAGTCGATAAAAAGTTGTTTGCAAAGATGGAACGCTCATTTTTTATCTCCTTTTGACAAGAGGTTTAGCATAAGAAACTCATATTCTCTATATGAGAGATGAAGAGGTGTCTTAACCCAATCATCCTTGTTTTCCATTTTAAAAAACTCTTTTAGGTGTTTTGTGTAAAAAATCCATTCACGTTCTTCTTGAGTTATAGCATCATTGAATGTTTGATAATGCCTTTTATCATAAAAAATAATATTTGTGTCTAAAAAGAAGTCACCATTTTGGCTTTCATTATACAAAGGGAACATAAGACGTAATGCTCTTAAATGTTCCAACTCGTCTAATCCGCCATTATTTATTTCGTTACATATTTTAACAAAACCATCACCATTAGGTGGAGAAAAAATAGAGTTCGGAAATAGCGATGGCGGATAAGTATTTCCAAAACTTATAGCGTAACACCTGAAAAAACTGTAATCGGCCGTTAAGGTTTTTAATTTTTTATTAAAATTAGGCAACTCATCAGATCCCTGATTCCGAAAATGGACAAATACATTCAAATCTTCATACCCAACCCTTACAACTTTAAGCATGTTTTCAACCCGAGATTTCAACTTTTCAAGTAAAAGCTTGGCCTCTTTGTCATTAGCTATAGCATTCTTTAATTCAGTCGGCGATCCGTCCAAAAACACAACCGTACGGACATCTCCATCCGACGGTCCAACAAGAACCTTCCGCGCATCATACTCCAATTCTTGCGCCTGAGACGCAAAAGAATCAATCTTATCATTGGGGGAAAGGATATAAACCGCCGTCGTCACTTCTTTTCATCCTTATTGCCATACGGCAACAAATTCATAATTGTGTTAACAAGAATCAGTTTTTCAGGATAACGCCTGAACAAAGACGACTCAATTACGGAGAAAGGCAACACCTTTTCATCCTCAGGGATGTTCTCAGGCCGTCCGCGACCTGTTGTCACGACTACCCAAGGGATATGACACTTTTCACGAATATTGTCCAAAATTTTCTTGACATTGTCGCGATCATGTTTCGCTTGTCCCCACCACTTATCTATGATTCCTTGATGGATAATGATAACATCAAATTGCCCCTCAGGGATTTTAAGCGTTTTTGCTTGAGTGTCATATTCCAGACCATAAAGAGAATCGGTTACCGTGTCTCTGTCTTGCGCAGGCCGAGGGTTCTGCACATCTGCGACCCATATCCCCATATTGATAAACGTCTGCTTCATCTCGTCAGATGTCCTATCGTTGACGAAATTCATGACGCGTTCATCAATTATGAGGATGCGCAGAAACGCATTCTCCAAAAGACGTGCAATACCAGCATAAAGCGCATAGAGCTCGTCAGGTTTGTTTGCTTTTCCAAAAGACAAACGCGAAAGCGCATTGAGATACGATTGCGATCCACTTAACGCCTCAGAATAAATCGCATTCTCAGGCTTTGAACGGTCATGACGAGAGTATTTGATTATCTGCATCGATCCTGATGATGCTTCTGAGTTAGTACCAAGCAGTTCATCAACCATTTTCTGTGGAGTGATTTCCCCTGATGTCTTTTCCTTTTGCTTTTCTTCGCTACCATCATGCTTATACGCCTCCGGCAACGTTGCGATACGCTCCTCATACTTGCGGAGATAAACATCGCTCGCAAGGAACATCGAATTTAGCGATTCGACCAACGCATCAAACTCATATTCTTCCGGGACGGCACAAGCCTTGATAATGGCACGGAGATTATCCTCAAAAGAATGTCGTCCGCCACTGTAGGAGTTTGAATCTTCCTTCTTAGGATATTTTGAATACGCTCCATGAAACGCATCAAGCAGGTTATTAAGAGCCTTCTTGTCAACCTTGCGAAGAAAAGCGATCAACTGTTCACACTCACGCCTTACTACTTCGTCTTCATCCAGTTTTGCACGGAATAGCCGACGAGCAATTGCTTTTTCAAAATCCTTGCCAATTGATTCAATTTCCCGCGATATTTCAGCATCTCCCGCACCTTCTTCATCTTTCACATAACGTTCTATGGATTTAAGTGCATCTATAAATTGAACGGAAAGGAGCAAATGAGACTTAAGCAAATCGCAATAGGCCACTAATTGCTTGCGGATATATTCCTTTGCACCATAATCATCGCCATGCCCATAATCTTGTTGTGATTTGACCATCTTGTCTGGTATAATCTTAATTAATGACAGCAATGTAATCAAATGTCGTGAAGTGTCGCTTAGATCAAGCGACTCCGGAGGGTTCTTTATGAATGATATCAGTGCAGTATGATAACACTCCAAAAACATCGTTTGCAATAAATCCTTAGTGGTTACTAGTCCGCGTTCCTTTCCGTTCTCATTCCCTGTAACATTAAGAACCAGCTTTACCGGCGCTTCTTGATTTGGCAAAAATTTCTTACTAAGTTTCTTGACCCAGGCAGACAAAACAGCTTTTCTTATTTCAAGAATTTGATTTTCACCCAAATCACCTATGTTCTTTAGATAATCAAATAATTGTTCACCTTTGCCATTCTCGTCACTTTTGACAACCACTCTATCGTGTTCAATATGTCGAAACACAAACCGCTTGCTATCATCATTTTCTTCTGTTACGACAAAACGATAATTAAAATTCTTGACCTCATCTACACCTTTGTCCGTTATAAAATAATATTTGGTTGGCTGTGCAGAGTCTTCAGCCTTCGCATAGGCACAATGAATTCCCTTCCCTCTCAGCTTATCAATCAAGGCTCTTATGCTTTTCAAGCCATTTACTTCTTTGAACACCAATAAAATGTCCTTGGGCGTAGCGATGGAAAATCTATACCCAAGATGGAATCGATGATTCCGCAACGGACATACCGGATCTGAACTATAACAAGCATCTCTCTTATCTTTAAAGCTGCAAGCAATGCAGTTATGAAGATTATCCGCATTCCTGCAAACTCCTGGCATCGCAATTGGAACAAGGATGTTATTTCCTTCCGCGCTCAATCCACCGATTTCAGAAACAGATCTGTGGCCCAAGAATCCCGCAGAAATCTTCATCTCTGCGAGTCCCCAGTTTTCTGGACGCAACGTTCCGTCTGACTTGATAAACGATTGTGCCAACTTGCGATGTTGATCATGGTGAAGTGGTAAAATTAATCGTCGCCCTAAATCCCAATCGGGATACTGAGGATTGTTGTTCGACAGGAAATTCTTATACTTCCAAGTGTTATCAATGTGACTCCAAAGAAACTTCCAAATTACATACTCAGAAATATCAGAAATATCTTTTCCTTCATGGTTTTGTCCCAATTCACGCAAGCGAGACGGCTCTATCTTATAGCTGTTAAATGCTTTGCTTATTTCCATAGGAATGGCATAGTATCCTCGTTCATCTTTCCCGCTTAACATAAGGATTTTGCGGTATACCTCACTCCACTCATAGCTAATATTACACAACTCGCAAAACCTTTTGTCCTCCACGAGTGACCTACCAAAATTGGTCACCTTCGTTTCTTTAAAAATACTATCTCTTATCTTCGTTTTAATATTTTCTCCATCTCGCCATTGCAATGTCTTCTTCCCATCAGAATCTTTTGTCTCAATAATACACAAGTCAACATTATGATCCGCTATACTTTCACGGAGAAATTCTCTCTGCAACTGATATGCCACTGGAAGTTGCTTCACCTCTTTGTCCGTTACTGGCTTATCTTTTTCTTCTGGCCTCAAAAATTTCTCAAGCGCCTCTGCTTCATCCTTATCAAGGTTACAACAAAAGATTTTGACAATCAGCCCAACAACTTTCTTACACTTGTCTTTGCACTCCTCTTCCCCTACCATCCCAGACTTTTCACTTTCTGCCCATAGGGATTGAACGTCTTTCCACAAGTTGTGCTCACCATCAACATTCTTCTGGGCAGCGTCTCTTATCGCATCAAGCAACTGTTGTCTCTTCGACGTCACACAAAACTCTCGCCATTTCTCGATCGAATCAAACCATTCAAAAAAATCTTTCCAGAACTGCCTCGCACCACCAAAAACATCCGAAACATTGTCTCCCACGACGAAAACAACTTGCTCCCTTTTTTGATCTTCACAAAAATCTATATTAATTTCAAGATCCTTTTCTTTTCGATTTTGTTCCGCCGCCCAACCATGTTTTGCGGCATTACGAATCACATTTTCGATAATAGTATAAAACGCATGCTGCCCTACAATGCCACCGGGAATTGCGATACGGACATCCTGTTTCCAGTCGGGTGTAAAGCGCTCATCATACTCAAGGAACTTCGCCGTACCGCCTGCCTCCGAGACTTCATACTGATTGTGTTTGTCTGTGGAGAAAACACGGCGGAACATCTTGGCCCGTTCGCCGAAGAAAGGATAAATACTCCATGGTTCTTCTGTCTTAAAATCATACACCAAATGCCGATGGTCAGGAAGATTAGTGGTATCCTTTTCAAGTCTAGCGAGATCAAAAAATCTTCGAAGAAAAAGACGTATTGTGCCGTGTTGATTCATGCGAGTGGCATCATCAAGATTACGTTCTTGAAACTTATATGCACGCAAGCCTTCGCTCCGTGAAATGTAATCAAGTAAATGCTTCTGCGCATAAAAATTCTTCATTACTCCACCAACTAACATCGTCGGTGTCGTCCATTGAGGGAATTCCGTCGTTGCTGTAGCAATATAGTCCATTCGGTGCTGAATATATTGATACAACACTCTATCATCTGGCATCGTACCAACATTATGCGAAAGTGCAGAAAGAACATGGCTGCCAATATTATGCGATCCATTACGAGACATTATTGAACCTATTGCTGCATGAGTATAAGCCTCCTTCATTTGCTCTGCATGACGTTCCGCATGCGTTGAAGCATAATAATAATATACGAACTGATTAATTTTTCTTAAAAATTCTATTACTATATCATCAGCACAACTACTAATTCCCACTACAAGTTGAGCAAGATTTTTTTCCTCTCCTACCTTGGTAGCAATTGGAACGAAAAAAACTTTTGAAAGGCACTTGTTTTTAACATCTCCAAAGGCATAATCTTTGCTGGTTACAACACGCATGAATTCATCAATAGATTGATTCAATGAGTATTTTGGTTCAGAAGAATTGAAATGCACTACACTTATCTCGCAAGAAATATCCCAACTCGCTGACTTATGATTATTTGCAATACTGCTTTCTTTGATTAGAATTTGTAGTTGATCAGAAATGTTGGAATCAAAAATACCATAAAGAAATTCTTTGCTTCTTGCTATGCCATAACCAGCGGTTAAAAAATCATTCATAAATCGCTTGTATGGCTCAATATTGCACTCTGGAGAAACTAAAAAATACACGCCACACCCGTTATCTCTTAAATCATCTTGACGAATCAACGCCATATCCAAGAAACACAGAAAAGGACATATATTTTGTGTTTTAATCCATGCTTTAAATGCATCAGCAAAATTATTCCATTTTAAATCATCCTTTAAAAGAAATAAGTCTTGCCAAACAATACCGTCTTGATCTTGAGGAATATCTAAAACAACTGTCTGATTAACAACTTTCTGGTTCTTCATAATATCTATTCAGCCTTTTCGCTAGTGGGGAATGAAACAACACTGCCGTCATTTAAAACTTCAGCAAGCGTAAGCGTACTTACCATATCCCTGTTTTCATCCAAAACTATTTCCCCTGATATTCCATCATATGGAAATTGTTCCAAAAGCCTCATGGTGGTGGGCTTGCCTAATCGTGATGCTCTGGCGATCACTCGTCCTGTGTCATACCCATATGCCTCTATATACCCAGGCGTTTTTTTGTGCTTCTGAGCCCAATTGCTTTTCCACTTTTTGACAGCATCATTGACGTCAGAGAGCTCAAAAAGCGGACACGAGAATAGAATCCCAGAAAGCTTTTTAGGATCAACTCCTTCATGTATTAAATCAATAAAATCAGGAATAAACAAAGTGTTATGGTTTTTTATGACCGATTCCGTTTTCATTGCATCAATTAGCGGAGACATTTGATATGAATACAAACTAACTAAAATCAAATCTGGATTTGTATCCTTAATCTTTTTTACTAATGTTCTATAATCTTGAAAAGATCCATCTATTCGTTCACGGATAAATTTTTTATTACTTCCAATAAATTTTTGTTCGAGTAGATTATATTGTTCTTCGTGGCTTGATATATTCATTTGAACACAAAAAATAGTCTTGGCATCTCTTTCGTTAATGTAGTCTTCAAATCCTGGATTGATTACACGATAATTTGGAAGAATTCTAAAAAGATTGTGCCCTGTTTCGGTTAAAGTTGCATCAAAGGCTATAAGAAAATGTGGCGTTTTTGCTTCCTCTGTTAATGGTGTTATAGCTATAGATTGTGGACTAGTTCCTGAAATATATACATCTATCGGTTTTAATGATTGTTTTTGATAAATTGAAATAGCCCTAGGTACGTCCCATGCGTTGTCTTGAATGTCGAATTCAAATTTATCAGTATCAACTCCTAACAAAGAACATTCATCATAAACGCCATCTTTGACAGCATCAGTATATTCACCCATAAATGCAGCAATAGGTCCCGACAACGGAAGATTAAATGCAATCCTAACTTTATCAGGTTTATGACTTAATAAACCTATCCAAAAAATCGCAATAACTATTACAGCCACGGAAACAAGTATAATACTTTTTTTCATTAATTTAACCCCTTTTATTGATTAAAAACGGTATAGAAACCAAGATTGTTATTTTATTATTTGACAACGAGTTGCGCACTCGCGCAGACTCAGTGATGTCGAGAGACTGGAAAGGCTCGTCAAACATCAGTATTTTTGCTTCTGGATTGTTTAGGACGGTCTCAAAAGAGAGACGTCTTGATTCGCCGCCGGAGAGAGATCCGGCTTTGCGATTTGAAAGATTTGGGAGAACGGGCTCCGTAACGTGATTTAACCTGGCATTTTCAATTACCGTAGCTTGGGTGAATAGGGTTCCTGCAGCGCGGTTGAGGCGAAGGCCTTTTTTGGCGCGTTTCCAGACTGGAGTAGTTGTTACATCTTCTTCAAATAGTTTGACGGTGCCTGTTGTCGCTGGGATGAGACCTGCGATGGATTCTAGTAGAGTGGATTTGCCCCAGCCGTTCGGAGCCTCGAGAACAGCGAGGTCGCCTTCTCTAAGCGCGAATGATATAGGTTCGGAGATAACCGGTCTGGCGCCGCGATTGACTGTGTAGTCGGAAATTTCTAGGACCACAGGGGTGTCTTTTTTTCGCGAGGCAATCGTAAGGTGTGCGCCGCCTGGGATGTCAATTTCATTTAACTGTCCGTCTATAGCTTGAGATTTAAGCCATGACTTTAATTCGCCACCGGAGGCGTCATCAGCGGTGTCTATGGTGCCGACTGTTAGTTTGCCGTCTTTAAGCGTCCAAACAGTTGTGGCGATCTTTAAGATCTTCGGAATGTTGAGAGCATGCTCGATTACGACTAGCGTGAGACCGTATTTCTTTACAAGATCGTTAAGTGTTTCGAGAATGGCCTCCGTTTCGACGTGATCGAGACCAGCGAGCGGCTCGTCGAGGAAAAGGACCTTGGCGCCTGCTCGGATGGCGCGAACCATGGCAACAAATTTTGCCTCAGCTATCTTGGCGTTGGAGCCCGAAACGTCTGTTCTGTCGGCAAGGCCCATATATCTCATTATGGCTTTTGCGTCTGATTCATTCTTACGCTCTTCTTGGCGGGTCTTCCAGGCAGTGAAAATGGCCTTGATAGGGTTTTCGCCTGACTGCCTGGGAGTAGCCATGGCGATGTTGTCTGAAAGCGTCTGTGAGGAGAAGAGACGGACATCCTGCCATGTTCGGCCTAGTGATTCGTATTTTTTGATTTTGCCACCGTCTGGCTTGAGATTGTTGGTCAGGATGTTAAGGAGCGTGGTCTTGCCGGATCCGTTAGCGCCCTGCAGAAGAACGACCTCGCCGCGATGCAAGGCAATGTCAACGCCTTTTAAAACAGCGTTGCCGCCAAAGGACTTTGTCAGTCCTTTTGCTTCGAGCACTAAATCTTTGTCGTTCGTCTGTGTCATATTAATTAACCTTGTAATCCCCTGCCACGCCTTCCGGTTTGAAACGCACTATGAGAACTAACATTAGACCGTAAAGCATAACTCGTATTTCCGCTGCTACGGCGTCAGGGATGTTCATAAAGCGAAGAACTTCTGGGATAAGAAGAAGGATCGCCGCGCCAACCAGCGGACCTTTTAAGTTGCCCATGCCGCCTACAAAGATCATGGAAAGCAAAAGTATCGACTGATCCATGGAAGCAAGGGAAGGGTCTATGTAGCTTGTGTAGCTCGCATAGATCGCTCCTGCAACTGCAGCAAGAGCGCAAGCTACGAAGAGAGCCTGGACTTTGAAAAGCTGAACATTCTTGCCGAGGTTCTTTGTTGCCAGTTCGTCGTCTCGCATACATTTGAGAGTACGGCCCCAAGGAGCGGTCTGAAGAAGATGGCAGATGCCCATGCAAACAGCAGCCGTGATAAGAGAGAACGCGGCCATGGCGCCTAGAGAGGAAAGCTTAACACCAAAAAGGACCGGGCGGGATATGCCGGCAATGCCGAAAGGCCCATTTGTGAGGTTAGCAAGCGTTCCCAATTGAGCGTCAGAACTTACCCAGTTGTAGGCTGTAGAATAAATCAATACCTGAACTGCCATAGAGGCCATGACGAAATAGTCGCCTTTTAACCGCCAGGTCGGAAGCGATGTGAGAAAACTCAGGATACCGCCTGAAACGAATGCCAGAACAAGGGCAGAAATAGAGTCGAGTCCCCAAGCAAGTGTTCCTAAGGCGTAAGCGTAGGCACCGATGGCGAAATAGCCGGCGTGAGCAAGAGAAAGCAGCCCGCAGAAGCCTACGATAAGGTTGAGGCCCATCGCAAGGATGGCATATACTCCGAAATAGATAAGCAGATGGAAGACGTAGTTCATTCGTTAGCCTCCAACCGCTTTTCGCTGCCGATGATCCCGTTCGGACGACCGAGCAGGAATATCGCCAAAAGGAAGAATGTGATTGCATCCTGCCATCTGGCTGATGCGTGCCAGACAACCTGCGAGCGGATAATGCCCAAAAGAAGGCCGCCTATAATTGGTCCTATAAAAGTTCCGCGTCCACCAATGATCGTAGCGACAATGGCCAGCATAACGGCAGACATGCCGATGTTCGGGTCGAAGCCAAGGTCGTAGGCGTTTAGAATGCCTGCGGCTGATCCAAGGAAACCAGATATGGCAAAAGCTAGCGTACGCAGATTGTCCGTGTCATAACCAAGGAGCTCCATTTCCGTGGGATTGTCGGATAGACCTCGGAAGCGTAATCCCAAATCGGTGCACTTTAACCAGGCAAAAAAGATGCTCACAAGTAAAATAGACACTACAAGCGCGGCTATCTGGGAATAAGCCATAACTATCCCGCCTACTCGCCAAACCCCGCCTATCCCAGTCTTAAGGACCTGAGGATCGTTACCCCAGACAAGCGCTACTACCTGGACTACGATCATATATATACCCAGGCTGGAAATCATATGCGCACCCATTGAAGAACGTTTACGCTCCAAGGGACGGTGATTCAGAATGTCGCACAGTAAGGAT